>NC_015160.1:1254939-1568674 GCF_000190535.1 Odoribacter splanchnicus DSM 20712 | reverse complement strand
TCGTTCAGATTGCCTATTCCCCGCCTACCGTTGATTTCATAAAATCCCCCTTTGATTTGCAGACTATCGCCCGGTATACCGATGCAGCGTTTGACATAGAAACGGGAAAGGTGCATACTGATCCTGTCCCATCCTCCTGAATAGGGAAAATTAAAAACCAGCACATCCCCATTATGAATTTTCGAGAAGCCTTTGATCCGGTAAGTTTCCGGTTCTGTTCGGTCTTTCAGAAAATCGAAATTTTTATACATCCGCGCACCGAAACTCAATTTATTTACCATAATAAAATCTCCCGGTTCTATCGTCGGTTGCATGGAGTCGCTGGGGATGGAATAAAAATCGACGACAAACAGTCGTAACAAGATTGCTATCACTAACGAAATAACGATGACTGCAATATATTGAAGTATATTTTTGATAATTTTTTTCATTATAATCTGATCGGAAACACCGTTTTATTGAACGGTTGAAGTTAACGATAATTTTAAGAATATATCACTTTCCACTATTTTTTTAACAATAGCCCGCTTTCTCCCTTCCCCGTGAGTTACAGCCTGAGGGGACCGCTTGCAAAAAATGTTTAAATTTGAAGAGAGTTTAAAGGAAAAATATGAAAAAGAACTGGTCGGTATGCCTGTGTATGTCAGAAGGGAGAAGTGAAGAATATGTTGAAATAGTGACAAAAAGAAAGGGAGGTAGAACCTGTAAGGATTAACTTGGGAATACTTTCCTTGGTTTCTTTTCCTCCCATGTAGATGAGTCGGCAGTGATCATCTAGTTATGCTTTCTATTGCTTGATTCATTATATAAAACTTTCAAATTAGCTCAGACCGGGCAAGAGCGATAATGCTTGCTTTTTTCGTTACGGAATAAACAAGAACGCTTTGCAACGTCTTTATAGTGAGGTCGGCAATCCTAGGTAACTCAAATATAGCGTTTGTTCTTGCCGGTCTGGCTATTTCAATACCTCATTATATTTTGAAATATGGGTAATTCTACAAAATATTCTGATGTTGTTTTTCTTTTTCTAATAGGTTAAGTCGGTTTATGAACTGTAGGCACGTAAATATTACTTGTTTGTATTTATTTTTTATATATTATTTTTAAATTAATTAATTTCTTTACTGAAATAAGAAAACTGATATAATTATATCATTATTTATAAATGTCAGTTTTTTCTCTTTTTTGAATATTGTTTTTTGTTTTTTCAAAAGCAAAATTATAAAAGATTTATATTTTTGTGCTAAAACAAGTATTCTATAATATTCTTTTTACAAAACTTTTATGTGGTGAATAATAATATAAAGATTATCAATGTATTAACGCTCCTTATGTTATTCTTGTTTCTCTTAGGACAAGGAGTCTGGATCTATCATGTGCGTGAATTGAAAGTTAAAGAATTCAAAATGCGGGCAGGTTATCTTCTTTCGGAAGTGGCGGAGGAATATATTGCAGACGAGGGGCTTAAGTATTTGGCTTATGGTAGAGATTCTTCTTTCCGTAATGGGAGATTAAGAGAAAATAAAGATGAAAAATGTTTTCCGGTAAATCATTTCTATGTGTTTTCTGAGGATAAAATCCACTTGGTATATGATGATTTGTACGAGAATCGGGAGCTCGATGTGAGACGACTCGATTCTTTATTGCGGAATGCCTTGACCGAACGTTCTATGCCTCCGTTGGTTTGTTGGGCCATCTCAGACCGGAATACAGGTCATATCTTACTCACTTGCGGGAAAGTTTCCGGCTCCGATAAGTTAATTCAGGCAGTGCCGGCAAATTTGGGATGCGGATTTCAGCATCACCTGATCGCTTCCTTCGAACTCCCTTTTGTATTCAACGCTTTTATGGGTATCTTGCTGGTGGAAGTTATTTTTTTACTCGGTTTTATATTGAGTTTATTGTGGCAATGGCATTACATTCACACTTTTTGGAAAACTTCGGAAGTAAAGATGATGGGGGCTGCTCATCTAGAACATGAGCTGAAAAAACCGATAGCGATTTTATTGAATGCAGTAGAGGATCTGATGGAAAGTAACAAAGATATCCTGACCGCACGGGAGCAGCTGAAATTGAAAATGATGCGGGTAAGATTGATCAAAATGGCTGATATGACAGATACTTTACTCATGATTTGTGGTAATTCCATGCCCCAATTCAAGTGTGCCGATTTGAATGTCAGACAAGAAATGGACATGGTACTCGAACTTTTCGAGATACTCAAACCCTATGCCAAAGTGAGTTTTCATATCACTCCCGAGGCTGCTTCGGCCTGTCTGGATCAGGTCTATTTCTTTTATATGGTGGTCAACCTTGTAGATAATGCTATAAAATATAGTGGTGATCATCCTTGTGTAACCATTGATTGTTGGAAAGAAAATGATAATTTTGTAATCGCTGTCAGAGATAATGGGATCGGCATTCCAAAACGAGAACAGAAGCGTATTTTCCGGGCATTTTATCGGATGAATACTAGGTGCGTGCGTAGAACGACGGGCTTTGGCTTAGGATTGACCTTTGTCCGGAAGGTGGTGGATACCTATGGGGGAGATATTCAGGTGGAAAGCAAAGTTGGAGTAGGCAGCAGCTTTATCGTCGTATTACCACAATAAAAACGGAAAATGACAATTTTGTATGCAGAAGATGATTCTATGACAGTCATGGAAGTTCAGGAAAAACTGGAGAATAATGGTTATGAAGTTATTGTCGCCTACGATGGCAATGAAGCCCTGGAAAAATTTATTGCCTGTAAACCCGATCTGATCGTTCTTGATGTGGATATGCCTGGAAAAGACGGACTCGAGGTCTTGCAGTTTATACGGCTTCAGGATAGTCAAACACCTGTCATTATTTATAGTTGCCTGATTGATGAAGAAAAACAGATCAAAGGTTTGGAATGGGGCGCTAACGTTTACTTACTGAAAAATTATAGTCCGACGCTGCTGTTAGCCCAAATCCAGCGATGCATTGCCCGAAGTGGGGAGGAAGTGATCCGTTTGAGTAAACAGGTCGAATATGATTTTTCGGCTTGTAACCTGAGGGTGTCGGATGTTGTCTATCACCTCACCATGTTGGAGAATAAGATATTTTCCATCCTATGTAAAAACCGCAATACCCTGGTTGCTCGCGAAGATTTACTGAAAGCAGGTTGGAATAGTCAGGCCCCTAACTGCAGTCTGCAACTCAACAAAATGGTCAGCCGTTTACGAAAATTGCTGAAAGGTGATCATTCGGTATATATCCTTACCGAAAAGCCCCTGGGTTATTGGCTTAAAATCGAACAATAAGCGGGACGTTTCCTGCAATGAGGTTGCAGGAACGGTAGCCTTCTACCGCAGAGTGCCGGTATAATTGTCAAGATTATACTCAAAGGAATAATATCGAAAATGTTCGAAAAATAAGCAAATATACCGAAAGCTAACAGACAACCGCTAAGACCGATTTGTCCGCAGCGAAGGGCATTGTAAAAAGCCGTGATCAGGAATAAGAGAAACCAGAGGAGACCTGGTATTCCGTTTTCTACCGTGATCCGTAAATATTCGTTAAAACAGTAGGAAGTATGGTTGTCGATAGCCCATATTTCAGGAGAATCGGGCGAAATAGAACCTTTTTCAGAAAGATGAGGAGTGGATACCAGTTGGCTGAAACTTCCTAAGCCATATCCCTGATCCGGAGATCGACGGATAAGTCCGACGCTTTGTTCCCATAAAAAAGTACAATCTGCTTCCGGATTTTTCATCGAGGTGTACATCGAGTCTCCGATCTTAAATAGGAGGACAAAAAGGAGTAGGGTAAAGAAAATAACCCTCTTCGGATACCAACGTAATAATAACTTATAGCTACGGAAAGTCCGGAAATGGTAGAGAACTACAACATAACATCCTATTCCTGCAATAAACCAGCAACAAGGATTCATGCTGGCTGGAATTAGAGTGAGCACCAGAAATGTACAGAATCCCGATAACACAGGTACAACGAGATACCTTTTACTCGGAGCATCGTTCGCCCGGAGAGCCAGGGAAAGAGATAACGGGAGCAGACAAGCCAAAAGACCGTCATAGCTTTCAGAATTTTGGAAACTGCCGCTCATCTGAGCTATAAGATGGCGGGGAGCTACGAAATCGTGGATCTGACCGAAACCTGCTATTGCTTCACCTAAGAAATAGAAAAGTAACCCTAAGACTACCGTTAGCTGAATATATTGGGAAAGTCCTGACAATATCCTTACCGTAAGATAAAGAATTCCCAACAGAATGAGATTAAATGCCTGTATATCTGAAAAATGAGAAGACTCACTGTTGAGAAAAGCATTTCCCATAAACAAAATACCCCATAAATCTTGGAGATGAAAATAAAACACCAGCTGCCGTACTGGTCCCAAATTTTTGTTAATCACTTGATTGCAAAACTAGAGTTAATACTTTGCCGACTCCATTGCAATTTAAAAAATCGCTTTCTGTTATCTAAAAACAAATGAAGAGGAACTTCAGAAAGATTGACTTGGGATTTCTATCTAACTTCGGTTCACTCTCCACCAAATAGTTGCTGTGTGTCAACTATTTAATCTTAGGGTTTTATCACCTACCTGATATTCTCCCCATCATTTATCATCTATGCTTCATTATTTGTTTTTGTCTTTACATGACAAACTTAGAAAAGATTATTTTTTCTAAAGAATGGTCTATGTTCTTTAATATACCAAAAATTAAAATAATCGATAATCTATTTATTGTGAGTTGTTTGTTGCTAAAACATTTTGATAAGAAGGAACTAAAAAAGGAGAGGAACAAGAAAAGTGGGCTTGGGAAATGTTTTTTTCCACTTTTACTATGCTCTCTCCTTTGCGTTGTATTTAGTTTTAACCGGCTGACTTTATATAACTAAAGTGATAAGCTACGGTTTACTTCTTCTTCATCTGTTGTTTATTTGTTTCTACACTGTAAATGTAGAAAAGATCTTTTTAACTAAAAAACAGTCTATATTCTTTAATATACCATTCTAAAAAATGATCATTAACTTGTTGGTAAACAGTGGTATCTGGTACAGACCACTCTTGAATACGTAGAGATCAGAGCCAAAATGTTACTGGTATAAAACACTTTTTAGCGTGTCGGTTATAGTGGAGTCGGTACAGGTGGAATGACTCGGACTATAGAAGTTGTGTTTTGTGATCTGGCTAATGCAATAAAATCCTTCGTGAGGGACCTGCGGACTATACCATTTATAAAAATAATTGGCAATTATAACTTTCGCCTGAAGAAATAAAAAAGGAGAGGAACGAGAAACGCAGCCCTTAGGAAAAAATAGTTAACTGCTCAACTTGCTCTCTCCAATACTCGTCGTCGGGTAGAATATCCCCTGCTTGAATCTATAAATTCAGCGTAATGATTTGAGGTTTGTTGCCTTCTTGTGACAGCGCATAAATTGTATTGTCCGCTGCATCATAGCTGATTGCTGAACAAGCATTCTGTAATTGATAAGTCCGGACATGTGAACCATTCCAATCGAATACTACGATTGTTTTTCCTTTGTCCACATCCAGATTATAATCTTTCAGGGTTCTTCCTGAATACAGAGCGAAAATATAATTCTCCGATACCGCCAAATCGCAGAATCCGAACAGGTTATTTCGGGAATAAGTCACCGGATGAGTCAGGCCACGACCTTTCGGACGATGTCTGTTGAATTTAACTCTTGGGGTAGTCATATGGACTTCATTGATACGACTCAGTTCGTTATCATGAATTTCACAGATATCCAGACAACCGGATTGCATATTAGCACAGGCGACTTTGGAATGCATAGGATTCAGAGCCAAAATATTACTGGCATAGAAAATACTTTTTAACGTGTCGGTTAGAGTGGGGTCGGCACAGGTTGGATAACTTACGCTATAGGAGTTGTACCCTGTGGCCTGACTAATACAATAACGCCCTGCAGTGTAGAGACCTGTGGATAAAATTCTTTCATCGAGTCGGATTGCTCCGAATGGAGTCTTTCCATCTTCTGCAAGACTGGTGAAAACAGGTCGGTAACCTGGCGTGGCATATTCGTTTAGGTCGATTTCAACCAATCGCCCGGAACCGAAATCAAAGGCTGAAACGATATCGCCTTGTAGATTCATGCTAATATAGTACATCCCTTCACCTTCGTTTTTTCCTGCCGGTACTAAACGGGTGACGTTGCCGCTTTCACTGTCGTATATGGCAAAACGATAAGCACTGTTCGGGGTCAGGATGGCATATAAGTTTCCTTTCTTTACAAATTTAGAAGGGGATACAATGTTTAATGCCTCTAAATCGATATTATCCGATTGAGCGTAATAAAGCTCTGAAACTTTCGTCCGTACCAACGGCGAAGCTTCACTCTCTAATCTCGGATCAGATTGACAACCTCCAACCAGGAGGGCAGAGATGATGATATAGTGTAATTTTTTCATACTAATTTTAATTATGCATTTCAGCACTTAATCCATCAAATGTTCCCATATTACCATTCTTGTCTATGCCCGTACATAAGTAACCTGCTTTTATACAGGTAGGAGTAAAATCGTCTCCGGATTCTTTTTCTGCAATCGCGTCTATATTATCAAAATATAAAATAGTTTCTTCAGAATTTGAGGAAATAATGAAATTGATAGATAAAGAAATAGAAAAGACTATTCCACCAATTAAAAATTTTACTTTTTTCTTCATTTTGAGTATTTGTTCGTTTTCGGATGGCAAACTTAGGAAAGATTCTTAATTTTGTAAAAAAATATATTCTATAATATTCTATAAATTAGGTGTATGAAGAGTAGAATACGTATAATGGGGCGTTTATCTGTGGTACTGTTAATATGTGTATTATTAGGACAAGGGGCATGGATGTATAGAGTGCGTGAAATGAAAGTCGATGAGTTTCGAAAAACTGCTGATTATGTATTGTAGGATATTATTCAGATTTTTTTGGATAATCAAGCTCCTTTTGCTATTAAGAAATTGAAATTAGGGTATAGTTTAGCTAATGAGGATGAATTTTGTTGGAAATACAATAATACAGAAAAAAGGCTTAAAATTAATTCAATGGAGAAATATATTAGTTTAGGCCGGCAAGTTGTTTATGATTGTTTATTTGAGAACAAATGTTTAGATATACAGAAGATTGCTGTTTTATATCATAAAGCATTACAAGAAAAAGGTATATCTGAAAGTCCTTATTTAATAATTAAGGGGTTAGATGGAAATAAGTTATTATTGTCAGATAAGCTTAATGTAGAACCTAATAGTATTACTACTTCTCCGCTAAATTTAGGATACGATTACAAACACCAAATCACGGCCTCCTTCAAACTTCCTTTCGTTTTCCGAGCCCTTAAAGGAGTATTATGGATTGAATTACTTTTTCTGATTGGTTTCGTTATTTGTTTAGTCTGGCAATGGAATTCGATAAAGATGACGCTAAGAAGTGTACGGGTACAGACCATGGGAATTGCCCATTTGGAACATGAGCTGAAAAAGCCTTTAGCTACGATGATTTCGGCGATAGGAGGGATGTTGAAACGGAAGGAATCTGTTTTATGTCCTACAGATGAAGTAAAGTTAGGGATGATAAAGGCACGTTTGATGAAGATGGCCGATATTACCGATACTATGCTGACCTCTTTAAAAACTTCGGTTTTGGAGGTGGAACGCGAACCGATCGACCTGCAACTGGAATTGGAGATGATCACAGAAATGTTTACGATGATCCGAAAACATGCCCGGGTGGAGTATCACATTGCCGAAGGACTCGGATACCCTTGCCTCGATAAAATATATTTCAATTATATTGTTATCAATTTAGTGGACAATGCTATTAAATATGGAGGAGCTCATCCGGTCGTTAAAATTAATTTCTATGAAGAGGGGACTGATTATATTTTGGTTGTTGAAGACAATGGCATGGGAATTGCACCTAAAGATCAAAAACAGATTTTTAAACAATTCTATCGTGTCAGAAATCAGCAAGTCACGAAAACAACAGGATTTGGTTTGGGGTTGACCTTCGTACATAAAGTGGTTTGTGCTTACGGAGGGAAAATACATATAGAGAGTGAAATAGGAAACGGTAGCAAGTTTTTAATTATTTTACCACAGGTATCATGGAAAAATTGAAGGTTTTATATGCAGAGGATGATCCTCTGACTGTGATGGAGGTTGCGGAGCAACTCGAAGAGAGGGGATTTGAAGTAATCGTAGCTACCAATGGGACGGAGGCACTGAAGCTGTTCCGGGAGCGGCAACCGAATGTTGTTTTGCTGGATGTCGATATGCCTGGTCATAATGGGTTTGAGGTGCTGCAAATTATCCGGCTTACCGACCACTATACACCGATAGTGATCTACAGTTCGTTAGGGGATGAAGCCAACCAGATGCGTGGACTCGAAAGTGGCGCCTATACCTATCTGGTGAAAAATTGCGCGCCTGCCGTTGTGGCAGCACAGGTGTATAATTGTCTAAGTAAAAATGGCAGTGATAAAATCTGCTTGGGAGAAAAATCATTTTTCGATCTGCTTTCCGGAGAATTATGGATCGGAGAAAGAAAAGAAAAATTGGTGGGATTGGAATTTAAAATCTTTACCATGCTTTGCCGTAACCGCGAGAAAACAGTTTCCCGTGAATTATTGATCAAAGCAGGATGGGATAAGGATGATTATAAATTGCATTTGCAGTTGAATAAATACATCAGTATTCTACGGCATAAAATTTCACTGACTTCGGCTTCCATTGTCACTGACAAATTTAACGGCTATATGCTCAAAGTGACCCGCTAGGGATTCCGGCCTGGAATCCCGGAGTTTAAAGAGGAGAGGGAACGTTGGTAGAGGGTCCAGATTTTATCGTTTTCGACCGGACTACCGATAAGCAGGACCCGGTTGAGCGAATCGAGCAGGAAAGTTTGGAAAGCCGGTTCGGCAGGAAACTGGTTGATTTTTTGCATATCCCCCTGCGGATCGTATAGGAAGGGTAGCTGACAACGATTGGCACGTTGCAGGATTTCCAATTCGTCGTAATTGTGGACCCAGGCAACGAATAGGATGTCGACATCGTAGCCCAGACTATCGATTTCCTGTTTCAATAATTGCCATTCGGCCAGTTTCATCCGGCATTCCGTACAACCACTGGTGTCGATGTAATTCAGGATTTTATATTTGCGTTCCTGAAAATCCGGGAGGATGGTATCCCGCCCTTGTACTTTTACCAATAAGGGATCCGGAAAAATAACTTCTTTATTTTTCCATTCTTCAACGATTCGAGCTATTTCTTTCCGGCGTGAATGGCAACTACAGAGGAGTAATACCACCAGGCAAATACTAAAAAATTTTACCATAATCGATAGATGTTTTCTATTTATGAATGCAAAATTAGAAAAGTTTTGTCAATCGTGTTTAAATTTCCAATTTGAATTTGTAAATAATCATATTTTCGGTGTCGAGATCTGGTTTGCCATACGCATAGTAATAAGGGGCTGAATAACCGAATATCCGAAAGTTGTCGGGTACATTGAATTCTGCTACCAGGGTCTGATTTTTATAGGCTTGAACGGTTTCCCCGCAAGAAGGTTCTCCATGATAAAAGTTTCTGAACAGGACTTTGGTTTCAGGGATGTATTTCAGGTAACGGTAAGAACCGAATTTTTTATAATCTTCCTTGTAATTGTTAGTGGCTTCTTCGAAAGTATTGGTTTCTCTGTAATCCGTATTCATCGGATGGCCGGCTAGGCCGAAAGATTGCAGGGTATTGTTCTTAAAGTCCGTTTGATAGATCAGGGAGTCGATCTGGAAAGAATAAAATAAGGTATTTTCTGTATCGGTATCGAATAGAATCGACTTGAAATTAGGAATATAACGGTACTGTTTATAAATGGGAGAATGGGTACACATCATCCGTTCTACTTTGCCGGTACGGGGATCGATGAGTCCCAGGGTATAACTGTTTTCATAAAAATGAGCTGCCTGGCTGTTCGAACGGAAACCGTTGTAAGTAATACAGTCGGTAACGATAGCGATGGCCAGATAGTTTCCCAGTGGGCATAATCGACCGGTAAAGTGTTCAATTTCGTAAATTCCACTTTCGTCAGGACCTGGAGAAGCGAGCAGGATTTCGGGGGTTTTATCGTTTTGCCAGTCGATCCGTAACTGTTGTTTCCCTCCCCAACTTTGATCGAAAATATTCAAATGCCAGTCGTTTATAATTGCATAACCTCCTTGTGGGAGTGCGGTAATCTCATAGATCCCCTGTATTTCCTGCGGACCTCTTCCGTAGGATAGATGGGTACCCAAAAAACGCCCGTCCCGATCGTAGAGGAATAGGGTAGATTGTTCCCGGTCGGCAAAACAAAGGGTATCTCCCAGAAAAAGAAAACTCCCTAGCAGGGAAGTCATTTCGTTTTCATTACCGGCATCGATTCGTATGGTATCGAAATTGACGGAAGATATCGGATGAGCGGAACGTGACGAATAATGAGTAATTTGTGAATAATCGGTCTTATTCCGGGCTTCCGGGATGTTGCTTTTACAATTTATGAGGAAAACGAGGAGCAGACAGCTGTAGATAAAGACTTTTATCATGACGGATTAGGGTTTAAAAAAGTGATTGAAAAGGATGGTTCTGGCCGTTTGGGCTTTCATCAAATGAAAAGCCCGTATTCATGGCGTAGATTTACGCAATGGCCTTTACATTCTACCGATTTATAGTAGGAGGCAGGGGCATAATACCGGACATATTCTTTTTTCGCCGGGTATTTTTTGTAAAGTTGTTTGTGAGTGAGAGCGAGAAGTCGAGGCAGTGGTTGTGCGAGGACTACTGCTTCGGGCAATTCGGTGATTTTTTCTTTTAACCGGACGTTCGGATGTTGTTTCACTTCTTGAAAAGGCAGGGCTTTCATCTCATATCCCAGGCATTGAAAAACGAGTTGTTGCCGAGCGGGGATATGGAGCCCCTTTATTTCTACCTCACCTTTTTCATTAGAGGCTCCGAGAAGATACGATTCGGGATATTGCAGGACTACGGCTCCGATGATGATCTGGCCTTTTTCGTCTGTAATCCGTAAAGTCAATGAATCTTGTTGGGCTGTTCCGGACTGACTCAACAAGAAGAGAGGCAAAAGGTAATAAAAAATTTTTTTCATAGATTTTCAGTAATAGGCTATCAGAGTGGTAACCGATATTTGTTGATTGCATTTTCTTCAGAAGAACTTACGGTATAAAGTATATTGCTGTCTTCGTGGACATCTATACCATTGGTATAGTGATCGAGCAAAAATTTCCGGATCAGCTTACCGTCGAGGTCGTATACTAAAAACAAATTGCCACCATCAGGAGTAGGCTGCCCCTTCATCATTTTTTTGAGTTCTTCTTGGTGATCGGTGCCCGAGAATAAGGTGTAGATGGCTTTTTTCCCGACTTGTACATCCTGATAACCCTTGATTTTGCCGACAAGGAGTCCGTTTTTATCACTCAAAAAATCAGGTTCACCTCCTTTGCCGACAATGAACCGGGAAGAATCCGACGCCAGGTTATGGATTTCCAGTAATTCTCCGTTTTGGGTGACAAGGACTAATAGGTGATTGTCGGGATTATAGTCGAGATAAGAGTTCCATAGTGAGGCTGTCATCGTCGGGTAGGCTTTGTTTTTTGCGGTATTTCCCCACGGAATCTCGTATTTTTTGTTCAGCAGATGTCCACAAGTATCGATAAATGCAATCCGTTCCGGTCCGTCGAAATTGAGCAAGGCAAACCCTTGGTCCGTCCGGCAAAAATTCAGTATCGGAATGCCGGCTTGAGGGTAGTCGATTATCCGGGCAGGGGAAATGCGTTGTTGCATCAGACTGTCTTTCCGGAAGATCGAAAGGCGGGCCCGGCTAGTGTCGAAAACATAAATATGTTGCTTGTCCATACAAAATCCCCCTGTCGAAATATATTCTTCCGGCCCGCGGCCGTTCACGGCAAAGGAAGTGATGAATTGCAGCTCAGGATAAGAATAGAGATGATAGAACCGATCTCCTCCATGCAGGTCCCAAATACACATTATAGAATCCTGTACTTTTATTTTATATGGATATTTCATATATAGGTCACTGTTTTTTAACAAACATTCCGAAGTCAGGGGAACGATCTCCCCGTTATCTCCGGATGGGGGAGTGGGTTTACAGGAAATCAGGAGTCCTGCTAACAGCAGGAAAAGTAGAGTTTTATTCATATGCTTGATTTTATTCATTTGTAACCTGGTGGTCCATTTGATCCGGTCAAAAACCGAGATATCACATGTAGGACGGAGGACGAGCTGATTAGTTACAGCTTAAAATCAGATAATGAATAAAGTTTTAAAAAGGATTACAAGTTATATTAGTTAAGGGAGCCTGGTTTCGGTTTTGGGGGATTTTGGGAATAGGTGAAAAGACGTCGGCTACATTCATCTATGACCAGAAAAAATTCGGATTGGGGATAACAGTAACAATCTTCTTGGAGAGTTGCTGAGTTACTGAGTTAAAAGAGTTGCTGAGTTAAATAAGTTTTCAATAAAATTACACTGAATTGAAATAAGTATGGGGATTATAAACTCTTCTCAACTTAATAATTCTTTTAACTTCTCCAACTCATATCTTAGTTACTCAGTAACTTAGCAACTCTTTTAACTCATCAACTTATCAACTCTTTTTAATTTTTTCTGCCATAGCTTGGGCGATAGCTTTACATTGCTCGATGTCGGAAGATTTCATAGCTCCGAGTGCTTCATTGGGTTCTGCTACCACTTCCCACTTCATTTTTTCTGCAAAAGCTTTCAGTCGGGGGATGGCTCCGCCTCCCCAGGTTTTATTACCGAAATAGGCCAGAAGGTGATTTTTAATGCCCATATTTTCCAGTTCGCACAACAGGGTTTCCATAGTTGGGAAGATACCGCCGTTATAGGCACAACTGCCGAGGATCACTCCTTTGTAGCGGAAAATATCGTTGATGATATAAGAAGGATGTGTCTTCGAAGTGTCGTGGATCCGTATCTTTTTAACGCCTTGTTCGGCGAGGAAACGTCCGATCGTGTCCGCCATCTGCTCCGTGTGACCGTACATACTGCTGAAAGCGATCACCACTCCTTCTTCGGTTTCGTATTTACTCCATTTTTCATATTTAGCGATGATATCACACACATGTGAGCGCCAGATCGGACCATGGGTGGCACATATCGTGTTGAAAGTGAGTGTATTCAATTTCTTCAGGGCTGTTTGTGCCGGCATACCGTATTTCCCGACGATATTCGAATAATAACGGCTGATTTCCTCTTCCAGGTAATCCAGATCGACCTGGTCATCGAAAATACCACCGTCCAGGGTTCCGAAAGCTCCGAACACATCCCCGCTGAATACGATATTCTCGCCCGGTAGATAGGTAACCATGGTTTCGGGCCAGTGCAACATCGGAACCATATAAAAATTCAGGGTACGTTTACCGATGTTCAGTGAATCGCCTTCCTTTACTTCGAGCAAGTTGGAATCTACTCCGTAATAATTTTGGAGCATGGGGAAAGTTTTACAGTTGCCCACTACCGTCAGGTCGGGATAATGGCAGAGCAGGTTTTTGATTGCTCCCGTATGGTCCGGTTCCATATGATTGATGATCAAATAATCAACCTTCCGGCCTTGGAGCACAGCTTGCAGACTATTCAGATAATCATCCATCCGGCTGCGTTCGACGGTATCTATGACGACTACTTTTTCGTCTGCAATCACATACGAATTGTAGGCTACTCCTTTAGGGAGAGGCCAGTAGTTTTCGAAAATATGAGTTCTTCTGTCATTTACGCCGATCCAGTAGATGTTGTCTTTGATTTTGATAGCATTATTCATATGTCGTTGATTTAATCTTATATTCTTTGCAAAGTTAGTTAAAAGGTCGAAAACCTCAAAGGCGTAAAATAGAAAAGGCCGAAGAAATTATCATAACTTCCTTGGCCTTTCAAAACTTTTACGTCACAAATGTCTATTTTATACCCAATTTCTTTTTCAGGTCTTTGGGAAGAGCATCTTTGTGAATCATCACTGAAGTAGTCTTGTAAGCTACAAAAGGATAAGAAGCATACAGGTATCCCTTGTATTTACCATAGTCACCCCAAGAGTTTTTCACGATGAAATATTTATTTCCGATTTGATCGACAGCTTTACCTATTACATGCATGCCATGGTCGTCGGTAGTCAGTTTATTGTCGAATTCTTGCTGACGCAGTTCCTGGGTAATTTCTTTTTCTTTACCCGGTTTCTTTAGCAATTCGGCTTGTTGTTGTGTTTTCGGCATTTTCACCCATTTCGCGATTTCAGCGTCGCTCATTTCTTTGATGTTCACATCCGGAACAACAGCCAGGCCGTCGCGTGTGAAACCGATTTCAGAAACGTCTGATCCCCAGGAGAAAGTGTAGCCTTTGTCGATCGCTTTGTCGAGTACATCCATCAATTCATCCAACGGAAGATTGTATGACATTTCGCCGATCCAGTTATCTTCTACTTCCAGAGCGAATTGAGTATAGAACGGATGGTGGGTGAAAGAAGTCAGGCTGACATAATCGTCCATATTCAGCCCACAGGCATCTGTTGCGAAAGTCATCGGAGTATATTCTTTTCCTTGCCAGGTGAATTTTTCCGGTTTTTCGCCCAGATAAGCATTCAGTATACCGTCATAACCTCTTAACCACGCAGTGCTTAATTTTTTGTTAGGATTGCTGACAACAGCGTCCAGATAACCTTTCAGGATAGCATCCAATTCGCCGTGTACATGTACTTCTTCGCCGTAGTTCAGGCCGCTGTATAAAGACAACGGAACAATACCGTAGTTCCGGATTGCCCAGGTCACATCGGCAGAAGCGCCTCCCTGTCCGAAGTTTACATGGCCGTTCATCCGTACATATTTATCTCCTTTGGCATGATAGGTGTTCCATACGACATACATCGGAGACAGGCTGAGCGAATCTTTGCCCATACGCATGATTTCAGATTCCAAAAAAGAAATAGTCGACCAGGACCAACAGGTTCCGGCACGATCCTGCGATTTAACACTTGTTGTCGGAAGGCGTTTGATATCCGTAAATTTGTAACCTTCCTGATCATTCTTTTGTTCCTGGGCATTCACGGTCACTGCACAAGCTAACAGTAAGCCCAAGGTGAAACAGGTAAATTTTCTCATGTTTGTAAATAGTTATTGATATAAAAAAAATCTAACGTTTGCGATGCTGCCAAAGGTAATCAATTGAAAATTTAAAAATAAGTCTCAGCACGGAAATGCCGAAGTTTTAAGAAAAAAATAACACTTTACATCTCGTTGCTTTCCTTTTGGATCTTTTTCCATAAACAGATCTTTCCCCAAAAGTGATATTTCCGGTTGCAAATCCAGATGAAGATCACACCGGCGACAAGCATCGTCAGCGTGTCGAAATGCGAAGCTGTCGGATGCAGGTCTTTGAAAAGGGCGTGGGTTTGCAGGGTAGAAGAATCGGAGGTTATGGTGATGGCTGCTATAATATTATTGGCCATATGCAATCCCAGGGATAATTCCATGCCGTCGTCTTTCACCGCTACAAAGCCCAGGATCAATCCCATCAGAATGTATTGGGGAAGGGCCACCCACATGCCGAATTCTTCGACTTCGGGGTTGGCGCCGTGCAGGATGCCGAACAGGACACCCGTGATAACGACAGCTACCCAGCGGTATTTGAAGAGCAGGGCCGACCACTGCATGAGGTATCCCCGGAAAAGCAACTCCTCAAAAGAGGTCTGAAAAGGAAAAAGGAGTAGCGAGATAACGACCAGAATCAGGAAATGAACCGGTTCGAATTGAAATACCAGATGGGAGGTATCTCCGAAAAGGAAAGGGAGGGCCAGGGTGATCAGGGATAAAATACCCCAGACGGCAGCACCGAAAAAAATCCTGCCCCAATCTATCCGTTGCCGGCCGGTTACGATATCTGCCGTTTTTTTATGATGGATATATTTAACACAAAATAAGATGGTGAAGAAACCTACGGCAAAACTGAGTAAGGTTAAAGCCAACCCTGTATTCGTACTTGTGGCTGCCGATATATCCCCTCCTTGCAAGATGGAAGGGTCTTCCATAATCATATATCCCACCAGGGGAAGACTGCCGATTTGTGTTGCAGTGAAAATAATCAGTAACGAAAAAATGTAGAAATACCATTGATTTCGGCCGGAGTAAACTTTTTCTAGGAACATCGGTAAAAAATTAAAAATTAGAAGTTGAAGAGCAAATGCCTCATTTTAGCATTTGCTCGAGTGAATATTCGTCGGATATCAACACTTGCCGGGCTTTGCTTCCTTCGAAGGGACCGACGATGCCGGCTGCCTCGAGTTGGTCCATGATACGGCCGGCCCGGTTGTAGCCGATAGAAAACCGCCGCTGGATGGAAGAGGTGGAACCCTGTTGGGTGCTGACTACGAGCCGGGCTGCTTCTTCGAACAACGGATCGCGTGATCCCGGGTCGATGTCGTTGAGGCCGTTCCCTTCGTTTTCAGGTACATATTCCGGTAGGGCAAAAGCACTCGGATATGACTGTTGGCTGGCAATATGGTGGGTGATCGCATCTACTTCGGGAGTATCCACAAAAGCACATTGCACCCGTGTCATCTCACTACCTACCGATATCAGCATATCACCACGTCCGATCAGCTGGTTGGCACCCGGTGAATCCAGGATTGTCCGGGAGTCGATCATGGAAGCGACCTTAAAAGCGATTCGGGCCGGGAAGTTGGCTTTGATCACCCCGGTGATGATATTCGTAGAAGGCCGCTGGGTAGCGATGATCATATGAATACCTACAGCACGTGCCAGCTGGGCGATCCGGGCGATCGGGGTTTCTACTTCCTTACCGGCAGTCATGATCAGGTCGGCGAATTCATCCACAACCACCACGATATAGGGAAGGTATTTATGTCCATTATTGGGGTTCAGTTGTCTTTTGATGAATTTTTCATTATATTCTTTAATGTTTCTTACCTGTGCCATTTTGAGCAGGTCGTAACGGCTGTCCATTTCAATACACAGGGAGTTGAGCGTATTGACTACTTTAGCGGTCTCGGTGATGATCGCTTCTTCTTCATCCGGCAATTTGGCCAGGAAATGTTTTTCTATGATAGAATAGATACTGAGCTCTACTTTTTTAGGATCGACCATCACAAACTTCAGTTGGGACGGGTGTTTCTTGTAAAGCAGTGAAGTGATGATCGCATTCAATCCGACCGATTTACCTTGTCCGGTAGCTCCGGCAACCAAAAGGTGGGGCATCTTTGTCAGATCGAAAGTATACGTCTCGTTAGAGATGGTTCTGCCCAAAGCTACCGGCAAAGCGTATTTGGATTCCTGGAATTTCTTGGAAGCGATGATACCGCGCATGGAGACTACCTCCGGATTTTGGTTCGGCACTTCGATACCGATCGTTCCTGCTCCGGGAATAGGGGCGATGATCCGGATGCCCAAAGCAGAAAGGCTAAGCGCTATGTCGTCCTCAAGGTTTTTGATTTTGGAAATCTTGACACCCGGAGCCGGTACGATCTCATACAAGGTGACGGTCGGACCGATGGTTGCTTTGATCTTGGTGATTTCGATTTTGTAATTACGCAACGTTTCTACAATCCTGTTTTTGTTGGCATCCAATTCTTCCTGGGTGACTTTCGGATTACCGGAGGAATGCTCTTCGAGGAGTTCTAAACCGGGATATTGGTAATTGGACAGGTCGAGGGTCGGATCGTAATCTTCGGTCGGCTGGTTCTGATCGACGGTTTCTTCCTGATCCTTATTGCTGATGGTCAAGGTGATGTCCTGATCGTTTCCGGCCGGTAAGTCGGTATCTCCTTCTTCTTCATCATCGGTAGACGATTTTGCTCGGTCATCCGATAAATCCGATAGTTCCTGGCTGAATTCGAAATCGTTGATAGAAGCGGACATGCGGTTGAAACCTTGTTGCAAGGTGATTGCTTCCGGATTTTGATCCGTTGTTTCTTTCGGTGCTAACAAACGCTCCGGTTGACTGGAAAAATCGGTATCCTCCGGTTGGAACGTACCGTCGTTGTCATGGGGAAAATCCTCTTGTTCTTCGTCTGCGTTCTCCTTGTCGGAATCGCTTGTTGTATCTTCGTCTTCGGGATCTTGTTGTGCGTCGGCTTGCCGTTGTGCTTCTTCACGGGCAGCTGCAGCACGGGCTTCCCGTTCGGCTAGTGCGGCCAGTGCCTTTTCCTGGTGACGGCGGATTTGTTCTTTGATATAATCGACACATTTATAGAAAGTCCGTTCGAATCCGAAAAACAGAATGGCGATAAAAGTGAGGATCAGAATCAGCATAGTCCCGATACGTCCTACCAATGAGTTCAACCAGACGCTGACAAAATGTCCATGGCCTCCCCCCGGGAATAGGTAGCCTGTGCCGACTTCGAAAAGATTGGAAATACTCTCCGAGAGAAAACCCAGGAATAAAGAGATCCAAAGAATAATACACATACCGATGAATAACCTGCGGCTGAAGTTTTTTACTTTGATACTCCCCAGACGGAAACTGCATAATAATAAAAGATAGCAAAGAATGAAAGAAGATATACCGAACCACCGGTTGATCAATAGGTCCGAAATCCAGGCTCCGATCTTTCCGGCAGGATTACTGACTTCGATTTCCGGATTGGTAATGATTTTCCCCCAGGGACCATCGACCAGACTTTGATCGATACCTCCCGAAAAGAAGAAACCGATCAGGGCGAAGAGAATATACAACGATACCAAAGCCAACGCAATTCCCAGAAGGATACGTGTCCGTTGTTCTTTTAAAAATTCCGGTAGCAAAGAAACCTGTTTTTTCTCCGTTTTGGAGGAAACAGGTTTATGTTTTATTTTTTTCATCTTTACAATTTTTCAGCCTACGAAGGTACGAAAAATTGAAAATTTATCTTGCTTTTACTGATACAAAAATCGTTTAATACTCCGTTTCGGGGTTTTCTCGAACTCTTCGTTATAGAGCTTGTAAGTATTCAGCTGGCTGTAAGCCGGGAGCTGTTGGTTGATTTCTTTCAGGTTGGCGGTCATCAGTTCGTCCAGTTTCTCATCGGTAATTTTTTCTTCGTTTACCAGATCGAAATCGGGGTAGATCAGGGCTACGAGTTTTCCTTCTTTTTCGATAACGATGGATTCGCTGATATAGGGCATGTTGTTGAGTTTATCCTCGATTTCTTCAGGATAAATGTTCTGACCGTTTGAGCTGAGGATCATGTTTTTACATCGTCCTTTGATAAACAGGTAGCCGTCTTGGTCGATGATTCCCATATCTCCGGTATGTAGCCAGCCGTCCCGGTCGATGGCGGCAGCCGTAGCTTCCGGATTTTTGTAGTAACCGGTCATCACACAAATCCCTTTAGCCAGGATTTCCCCTACGATATGTTGGGGATCGCCGGAGTCGATCCGAAGTTCGACACGAGGCACTGCCTTGCCACAGGAGCTCTGACGGAAAGTTTTCCAGTTGTCGTAAGTGAGCAGAGGACCACATTCGGTCATGCCGTATCCCACCGTGTAAGGAAAACGAATCGAGCGGAGAAAGATCTCTACTTCCTTGTTCAGGGCTGCTCCTCCGATGATTAATTCTTTGAATTTTCCTCCGAAGGCGTCGATGACCTTTTGCCGGATGCTTTCCCTGATTTTATCGTTGATGATCGGTATGTTCATCAGTAATTTCATATGCGGTTTCTCGATGGTCGGGAAAACTTTCTTCTTGATGATCTTTTCAATAACCAGGGGAACCGTAATGATCAGATCGGGCTTTACCGTGGCGAAAGCATCTGCTATGATTTTCGGTGACGGGGTACGGGATAAAAAATGGATGTGGGTCCCGTTGACAAATTGGTAAATAAATTCAAAAGCCAGGCCGTACATATGAGCCATCGGGAGCATACATACGATTTGTTCACCCGGATTGATCCCGTAGGTATCGATGGCAAATTGCAGGTTGGTCCACAAGCTACGGTAAGGCAGCATCACTCCTTTGGAAGAACTGGTGGTGCCCGAGGTATAATTGATCACGGCCAGCTGGTCGGGCGTATCGTATTCGTAATGAACATCTTCGGCACGGAAACGATCGGGGAATTTTTTTCCGAACAGTTCGTTTAATCTGGCTCTGGCTTCGGTCAGTTGCTTACTATTCGAGGTGCGGAGCGAGTAATCTTCGATCCGGAGTACGCCGTCGAGGTCGGGCATAGCCGATTCGTCGAGATTTTCCCAGACCACATCTCCGGCAAAGAGCAAACGGGCTTCCGAATGGTTCACGATGTGATGGACATTATCGGGTTTAAACTCGTTGAGTATGGGTACAGCTACAGCTCCGTAAGAAAGTGTGGCCAGAAAAGCGATACCCCAACTGCTGGTATTCCGGCTGCAAAGAGCGATCTTATCCCCTTTACGGATTCCGCAATGTTCGAAAAGAAGGTGTAATTTCTCGATTTTACGGGCTACATCTTTGTAAGAACTGGTAGCTCCCTTAAAGTCGGTCAAGGCAGGCAGATCCCAATGATCTTTAATGCTCTGTTCAATATATTTTATAAAATTTTCTTCCATAATCATGGGTTTATTTGAGCAAAGATAGAATTTTAGGTATTAAACCGGAAACGTTGGAAGAAAAAAATGAGTCCGTATTTTTCTATTTTATTGATACAGATAACGTTTTATACTTCGTTTTGGCGTTTTCTCGAATTCGGTTTCCTGGATTTTTAAACGGGCAACCTGGCTGTACATCGGCAGCATATGGTTGAGGAGTTTACGGTTTTCGTCCATTTTAGTTTTAAGCTGCTCAGGGCTGATCTTTTCTTTTTTCACTACTTCATAATCCGGATAGACGAGGGCGATTAATTTACCGTCCTTTTCAATGACCAGCGATTCGGAAACATAGGGTAGGGCATTCAGCCGGTCCTCGATTTCTTCGGGATAAATATTTTGTCCGCTGGGACCCAGGATCATGTTCTTACTTCTGCCTTTGATAAAGAGATAACCCTCACTGTCGATAGTTCCCAGGTCGCCGGTATGCAACCAGCCGTCTTCGTCGATAGCAGACGAAGTGGCTTCGTGGTTTTTATAATAGCCGTCCATGACATTCGCTCCCCGCACTAATATTTCTCCGACGATATTTTCGGGGTCGGAGGAGTTGATGGCAATTTCCATCCGGTCGACAGCTTTACCGCACGAACCGGCTTTGAAGGTGTGCCAGTCGTCATAAGAAATGGCCGGACCGCATTCGGTCATACCGTAACCGACGGTGTAAGGAAATTGTACGGAAGAAAGGAATTTCTCTACTTCGAAATTTAATGCTGCGCCTCCGATAGCGATCAGTTTGAAACGTCCCCCGAAAGCATTGACGATTTTATCCCGGATCGACAGCCTTAATCTGCGGTTCAGATAGGGGATTTTCAGGAATAGCTTGATATGAAATTTTTCCAGTTGTGGCAGTACCCGGTGTTTGATGATTTTCTCGATAATCAAGGGTACGGCAACGATCAGGTTGGGACGGACAGCCGAAAATATTTCGTTAATGATTTTCGGGGCCGGAGTTTTGGAGATAAAATAAACGTGTGTACCACTGGCAAAGGGATAGATCAGTTCGAAGGCCAGACCGTACATATGAGCCATGGTCAGTATGGAGACCAGCCGTTCGCCCGGATTGTAGCCCATTTTGTCCAGGGCATACTTCAGGTTCGACCACATACTGCGGTAAGACAATATCACTCCTTTCGAAGCGCTGGTTGTACCGGAAGTATAATTGATCATGGCCAGCTGGTCAGGTTGATCCGGCTCGTAATGGATATCTTCCGGACGCAGGGCGGCGGGGTATTTTTGCCTGAATAACTCTTCCCAATGTCCGTGAGCTTTTGCCAGTGCCGGATTGGTATTATAGAAAAGAGAATAGTCCTCCATCTTGATGACGGTTTCCGGTTTCGGCATTTCTTCTTTTTGCAGTTCTTCCCAGATGGGAGTACCGGCAAATAGAATCCGGGCTTCCGAATGGTTGACGATATGGCGGATATTGTCGGCTTTGAATTCGTGTAAAATAGGTACTGCTACTGCTCCATACGAAAGGATTGCCAGAAAAGCGATTCCCCAGTTGGTCTGATTCCGGCTGCAAAGAGCGATTTTATCTCCCCGGCGGATTCCGCTTTCTTCGAATAACAGGTGCAAACGGGCAATATGGTGGGCTACATCTCCGAAGGTATGGGTTTGGCCCTGGTAGTCGGTTAAGGCCGGTTCTTCCCAATGGATTCGGATACTATGTTCTATATAGTATAAAAAATTCTCTTCCATCTTGTTCTAGATTGATGAGAAAACGCATCTCAGGTCCGGGTGGAATGTGCTTCAGCACGGTCGTGTTTAATTTCGTCCATAATTCCACCGTTGAGGGGGCTCGAGGTGCGTTCTCTGTGTATGTATACTGAATAGGGAAAAGAAGGTTACAAAAAAGAGGTAAAAGGTAGAAAGTAAAAAGTATAAAGTTAAATATTGTGAGAAGTCGAAACTAAAAAACGACGGTGGGCGTAGTTATTGACGAGTGAATGCAAAAAGCTCATTATTATTACGTTACAATAATTTAACTTTATTATTATGAAAACAGAAAATCCAAACACTCCAATTTTCGGAACACCTGAAGAAGCCCGTGTAGCTCCTAAGTTTGAAATGCCTAAAACCTCTATGCCGGGAGAGGTGGCTTATCAGTTGGTACACGATGAAGCGATGATGGATGGAAATGCCCGATTGAATCTGGCCACTTTCGTTACCACTTGGATGGACGACTATGCCCGCCGGGTGATGACCGAAAATATGGACAAAAACATGATCGATAAAACCGAGTATCCGCAAACTGCCGAGATAGAAAGACGTTGTGTGAACATTATCGCTAAATTGTGGCATTCACCCGAACCTCCCTATTGTACCGGTACCAGTACCGTCGGTTCGTCCGAAGCTTGTATGCTGGGAGGTATTGCTGCCCTGAAACGCTGGCAAAAACGTCGTCGTGCCAAAGGTTTGCCTACCAATAAACCTAATTTTATCATTTCCACCTGTATGCAGGTCGTTTGGGAAAAATTTGCCATCTATTGGGACGTTGAAATGAGAATGGTTCCCGTGACGATGGAAAAAATTACCATGGATCCGCAGGATGTGGTCGGTATGTGTGATGAAAATACCATTTGTGTCGTTCCGATTCAGGGGGTTACGATCACCGGATTGAATGATAATGTAAAAGAGATCAACGATGCCCTGGATAAACTGAACGCAGAAAAAGGATGGGAAATATGTATTCATGTGGATGCTGCTACCGGTGGTTTTATCCATCCGTTTATCGATCCGGATACCGTTTGGGATTTCCGTTTGAAATGGGTGTTATCTATCAGTGTTTCCGGCCATAAGTTCGGATTGGTATATCCGGGTGTCGGTTGGGTGGTTTGGAAAGATAAACAATATCTGCCCGAAGAGATGAACTTTGCCGTGAACTATCTGGGAGCCAACATTCCGAGTATTTCTATTAACTTCTCCCGTCCGGGCAATCAGGTATTGGCACAATACTACCAGTTCCTGCGTTTAGGTATGGAAGGTTACCGGCAGATCCAGCAGAATTGTATCGATGTATGTCTCTATCTGAAACAACAGTTAAAAGAGATGGGGATCTTTGAATTTTTCAGTGACGATATGCCTAATCCGTTGTTTATCTGGAAACTGAAAAATGATTCTTCCCGGAAATGGACGTTATATGACCTTTCGGATGCTTTGCATGCCCAGGGATGGCAGGTGCCGGCTTATACCATGCCGAAGAATATGGAAGATGTCGTGATCATGCGTGTCGTTGTACGGCAGGGAACCGGTAAAGACCTGGCCGATCTATTGGTGAAAGATATTAAAACCAATATTGCCCAGTTGAATCAATTGCAGGAACCGACTAATAGCGCTATTTTGTGGAATAAGAGAGAACCACAAAAGCCCAGAGGATTTAATCACTCCAGATAATCTCTTTTAGAGAAAAGAAGGAGCTGGTCCCCAATGGGACCGGTGTTCCTTTCAAGAATGGATAGGCGTAAAAGGAATCGACAAAATTAGAATGATCGGTACGAATGGATCAGAGCCGCAGATTCGCCGGTCAAAATTCTGAAAGAATTCGCTAACCCAATTTGTAAACCGCTAATCTATCTGAAAAACTTTGCAGACAGATTAGCGGTTTTTATTTATTCTGTCACACAAGAAAGATTCAGATATTCAAACCAGTTGATATTGGTTTTACTTAGAAGGTAAATTGGGGATAAGCCTAATAAAAAGTACCATAAAAAGCTCCGTTTGCCTTCCATCTGGATGCGGGAATGAATAAGGATATGATGAAATTCAATTATCAGGCCGAAAGAATTCATATCGATACCGTTTATCCGAAATGTAAGAGTCGGGCTGCTTACCGAGGAAAAGAGGATAAAGATTGGTATTTGTATCCGGCAAAGTTTGCAGGTAATTAATTTGGGGGATTACGACTTTAGATAAATCGATTGTTTGCATCTTTCGTGTAATTCCGGGAAAAACTCCCGGAATATTTTTTGTAATCGTTCTCCGTGCTCCTGCATAAATAGCGGCGTTTGGGCAGGATCGATCTGCAATCCCCGGTAGCGGGTCATGATTTCCAGGGATTGCTGGATTCCCGTTAGGGAGGCATAACGGCACAATCGGTCAGTCAGGATGAAATGCCATATGAACCCCTGAAAACGTTCCGGCAGGTGGCGGTAGTTCCAGGCTAAGGCGGTATAAAACCTCCGGCTGAACCGTTTGAGGGGAAGACCGGCATAGTCCTGAAACCGGCTGGCCAGGAAATAATCGAACAAGATGTCGTTCACTACAGCCGAATAACGCCCGAAAGTTTCCCGGCCTATCCCTACGGCTTCCCGGACCAACGGATGCCGGTCCGAGAAAGCATCGATTTCGCGGTGTAACAAAATTCCTTGCTGGAATTTCCGGGGATATTGTTTATACCCGTCCCCTTTGACCCCATCCCCGATAAAATTACCGATCTGAATACAACGGTCATTACCCGAAAGGAAAATGTGGGCGAGATAGTTCATAATTCGTTCAGCTTATTTGTAAAGGACAAATTTGCACATTATAAACGATACTACCAAAGCCCCTTTGCGGGTTAAAAGCTGAAAAGATCGTTCAAGGCCTCACTCATAGAAGGATGCGTATAGATCTGATCCCGGAGCGACGAATAGTCTAGTCCGGCTTTCATGACCAGGGCCACATTGTTGATCACTTCGCCCGAATCGATACAAAACAGGGTACATCCCAGAATTTTTCCGTTTTTGGCATTTACGACAGATTTCAATACCCCGTTGGTATTACCTGATACCCGCGCTCGGGGGATGGCCTCGACCGGAATGGTTTTGGTCATCACTTCGTATCCTTTGGCGATGGCTTCTTGTTCTGTCAAACCGATGCGGGATAGAGGTGGATCGATAAATACCGTATATACGACAGGTTCCCGGTCGACAATGGTCCGGCTGCCTTTACCGAACAGTTGATCCCGGATAATCCTGTAATCGTCCTGGGAAATATAGGTGAATTGTTTCCCTCCGCTGACATCTCCCAACGCCCAGATATCCGATGCGGTTGTTTGCAGATATTCGTTTACGATGATCGCTCCATGTTCGTTTAAATGTATTCCGGCCACTCCCGGATCGAGGCTTTCGGTGTTGGGCTGACGGCCTGTCGCTACCAGAACAGCGTTGGCAAAGAGGCTGTGTTCGGTTTTATCGGTCGTATCCCGATAGGTCACTACGGTCTCTTCGTCGGTATCCTGGATTGATTGCATTTCTATACTGAAATGAAATTCTATTCCTTGGTTTTCCATTACTTTCCGTACAGCTTCGGCAATGGTTCTGTCTTCGCGGGATAAAAATTCCGTTGTGTTTTCCAATACGATTACCTTACTTCCGAAAGCCGCAAACATAGAAGCGAATTCCAACCCGATGTATCCTCCTCCGATGATGACCAGGGTTTCCGGTAGCAGGTCCAGTTCCAGGAGTGAGGTACTGGTATATACCCGTCGGCTTTCCCGGATACCTGATATCGGCGGGATCACCGGAAGAGCTCCGGTATCGATAAAGATCCGTTTCCCCTCGATCTCCAGACGGTCTGTTTCGGTGGTCACCTCTATTTTACGGGATGAGCGGAATGAGGCGACTCCTGTATATACCGTTATATTCGGATGGTCGTTGAGCCGGTCGAAATTTAATTTTCGTAAAGCGGTGGTAATTTCGTTTTTCTTTATGATAGCTTTCCGATAAGCTGCTGCCTTTTCTTCAAAAGAAGCCAGATTCAGTTCCTTTATCATTTGGGCCTGATGGATCAATGCTTTGGTCGGAATACAGGCGATATTGATGCAGGAGCCTCCGTACATCGCAGCCGAACGTTCGATTATGGCTACTTGCTGTCCCCGGTTAGCTAAATCAGCAGCCAGTAGTTTACCCCCTTTTCCAAATCCGATAATGATTGCGTCAAAATGTTCCATAAAATGGGTGATTGATTAAAATTTACAGAAATCTCCACTACTTACGAAAATCAAAGGTGAATTGTTTGATTACTCCTTAGAACATCCCTTCCGCGATTATCGTATACAGCAGACAAACGATCACATAAAAATGAAAAATATGAAAACCAGATTGATTCTTTTTATTTTGTTATTCATCAGTGGCTTTGCAATAGCCGGTTGTAAACAACAAAACCAGTATCGTCCCGATGCGAAAATCGTTGCGGCATTTAATAACAAGTATCCTCAGTCCGATAAAGTAGAGTGGGAACAAAAGCAGGGGTATTATGTCGCAGAATTCCGGGAAGACGGTATCGAACACGAGGCTTGGTTCGACGGAACCGGTAAATGGGTGATGACGGAAAGTAATCTGAGGTATAGTTCCCTGCCACAGGCCATCCGCGAACAATTCGAGAAAAGTGTTTACAGTACCTGGAAAAAAGACGATATCGACAAGATCGAACGGGCTGGAATGGAAGCAGTGTATATCATCGAACTCGAAAAAGAAGGATTGGATACCGACCTGTATTATGTCGGTAACGGCAATCTGATCAAAACCGTGAATGAAGTGTCTAAAGAGAAACGGAGTTCTTATATGCCTGTCGCTTCGGATATCCAGATTTGGATCAAACAAAAATATCCGGATGCTACCATCATTGAAATGGATAATGAAAAAGGTAAATTGGAAGTGGACATCCTGGATGGAGGAAAAGCTAAAGAATTGATTTTTCAGGGAAACGATTGGTTGTCGACTTCCTGGGAAGTGAGCAAGGCCGAAGTTCCTTCGGTAGTAATGGAAACTTTCCGGCATTCGAATTTTGGAAAATACCGCATCGACGATATTCATTTTTATGAGACGCCGAACAATTCGTATTACTATTTCGATCTGGAACAAGGAAATTCTGAAGTACATCTGTCTATCGATCCTACCGGAAATATCCTACAGTGATCCGATTTATCGGGACGATGAAGGTTAATTTATAAAGTCTGTAAAGTTTATGAAGTCCGAAGAATCCGATGACTATATAAACTTTACAGACTTTATAACTCTGAATTTAATTGGAATAAGGGTCCCGCTTTACGCATGTGTGTGTGTATGTGTGTATGTATGTAAGAAATGCATAAGTAGAATTTATCGTGTGAAATATCATAAAGAGTGTATGAATCGATTTCACCTGATTAGAAGATAATTCCGCGGGACCCTGTCTTTTTATGCAGCCTGTTTCTCTTATATCTGGTCAATTCCCGGCGACGTCACCGGAAGAATCTTTTACGTCCAAAACATTCAAAGATCTTGAATACTAATGATGTAGAAAAATGGAAAAAGTTACTTTTTGAGGAAATTTATTTATCGAAAAGTCCGTTACCGGCTAATTTAATCGACGTTTATTTTCTTCTCAAAACAAACAAATATTTCCTTTTTTTAACATTATTAAGTAACTCTTATTCAGTCAATAAAGTATTTTGGTTTTGTGACCTATCCCTTTTTACATCTAACTATTTAAACGTCCATTTTTTATTGCAAGGAACTGTTTGAAACAGTACTTGATAGCGATGACAAAAATAGTTTATTTTTTATTATTCGCCAAATAAATTTGTTGATTTCAATTATTTTCTCTTGAAAGGCTTTTTGAAAGCCGGCCGCTCTATTTTTGTTTCTATTTAATTTATCTGAGTTTGTTAATGATATTTTTTGTATTTATTATTGTCGACAACACTAGGTTGATTGGACGGTTGGGAACAAATTTTCCTGTACCGGTGGAGGTATTTCCTGTTGCTCTGGGTCGAGCAGGAAATAAGAAAATTAGGGGCTACGGAAATTATGCTCCGGCTGGCAAAAGGGAAAGACGGACCGGTGGTGACAGAAAACATAATCTGGTTCTGGATGTTCGTTTCCGGGACATCGGTCCCGCATCGGAAAAAGATCACCGGTGTCGTGGAGAGTGGGGGGATATCGGCCCGAAGTGGTAGTTACTGGGTGAGAGTAGGTGGAAATAAACTTTTCTGGGATGATTACGTACAATAAATTCGATGAGATCGTTCATTTGTAAACTTGTATATTGGATTATGTTGAAGTTGTACGTATTTATTTTATGGGCTTTATTGCCGTTACTGACTATGGGAAAGGGAATTCTGATTCAAAATGTCGTGATTTTCGACGGGAAAAGTGAAAAGACCGTCACGGGAAATGTATGGATCGAGGACAATGCGATCCGGAAAGTATCGGCCGAACCGATTGTTGCCGGAGCAGAAGTAGAAGTGATCGATGGGCGGGGAAAATTTCTGATGCCCGGATTGATCGATGCACATTGGCATGCTTATCTGGCTGCTAATACGATGGTCGATTTGTTGACCGCTCATGCTTCTTATACACAGCTGAGAGCCGGAGAGGAAGCCGGGAAGACTCTTTTGCGGGGTTTTACGACGATCCGGGATGCGGGGGGACCGGTATTCGGACTGAAAAGGGCGATCGATGAGGGAACACTGCCGGGACCGCGTATTTATCCTAGTGGGGCGATTATTTCCGAAACAGGCGGACATGCCGATTTTCGTATGGTATACGATATCCCTGAGCCTTTCGATTGTTGCGGCCTGACTCATACCGAGAAAATCGGGGCTGCTATCATCGCCGACGGGGTGGATGCCGTGATCGTCGCTTCGCGGAATAACCTGCGTCTGGGTGCGAGTCAGATCAAGCTGATGGCAGGCGGAGGGGTCTCTTCGTTGTATGACCAGCTGGAAGATGTGCAGTATTTCGAAGATGAACTGCATGCGGCGGTAATGGCCGCCGAGGATGCGGGTACTTATGTGATGGTGCATGTCTATGTGCCGGAGGCGATCCGCCGGGCTATCCGGGCTGGGGTGAAAAGTATCGAACACGGTCAACTGATCGATGAACCGACGATGAAACTGATTGCAGAGAAAGGCGTGTGGTTGTCGATGCAACCCTTTATCGGAGAAGGAAATAATCATTATACCAATCCTGTACAGCAGGCGAAACACGAACTGGTGGTACAAGGCACCGACCGGGCCTATCAGCTGGCGAAGAAATACGGGGTGAAGCTGGCATGGGGTACCGACTTGCTTTTCAGTCCGGCCAATGCACGGAATCAAAACCTGAATATCGAAAAGATGACCCGCTGGTTTTCCAACTTTGAAATCCTGAAGATGATCACTCACGATAATGCCGAACTGTTGGCTCTGTCCGGCCGCCGTAATCCTTATCCCGGTAAACTGGGGGTGATCGAAGAGGGGGCTCTGGCCGATCTGATTGTGGTGGATGGAAATGCACTCGAAGATATAAAAGTGCTGACCGATCCTGGCAAGAATATGCTGTTGATCATGAAAGACGGCAAAATATATAAAAACGATTTATAATATCCGCTACCCCAGAGCCTTTTAGACCGGGATTTTTCCCCGGTTATCGATTAAACACTGCTTTGTATATTTGGAAAAAACAGAGCAGTGGTTAATCGATAACCGGGAGATTTATGTGTGTAGACGATACAGATAATCGGGGTATCCGGGTAGTTTTGTCTTCTAGATTTCAGGATATGAAGGCAGAAAGAAATTATCTTGTAGAGAAGATATAATTGGGGGGCATAAAATTGGATTTATGTTAGGGGATAACGCAAGAACAGACTGGCAACGGTAAGGGAACCGAAATTTACTTGTACGGGATTGAATATTCCCGCCCTTTGGGGCGAACGGTATGTATTTCCACTCCGGAAAAGAGGGGGCGTGCGATATGTTTTCTATGTGCAGAGTCTGGAAGTATAAGTCTACAACTCTATCATGTTTTGGGGATGATCCTTTGTGGTCTTCAGACATTCAATCTAACCTTGCAGTTAATGAAAAAACGTATGGAGTTATCAGTACCAGATTCTGATTTACGACAGCATGAAGATCGTAGTGAAAGAGTCCGGTATTCCGGTTATACATGTCTGTCACAAATGAGGATTCGAATACATTTTCTGATAATTTTTGTTCGATATAGTTGTTTGTTACTGCAATTATTTATTATATTTAAGGCATAAATATAAATTATTATTATGCGTTTGAAATTGGTACTTAAAATTGTGGAAGGAACCGTTTTACCTTGTAATTATATGTATGAATTGTCAAGTTGTTTGTACAAGGTATTGAATGAAGGTAATCCGGTTTTTACTGCCTGGCTACATGATAAAGGATATTGTAAGGAAAAGAAAGCATTTAAATTATTTACCTTTTCGAATTTCTATTTTCCGTGTTTCAGAATCGAGGGGGATCGGATTTTTGTTTTGGCGGATACGGCCCAGTTGATTGTGTCGTTCTATCCGATAGAAGCAATTGATGCTTTTGTAATGGGTCTGTTTAAGAACAGGCAATTGGAGGTTGGTGACCGGAAATCGAGGGTCCGCTTTGAAGTCTTTAACTTAGAGCGGCAGGCTGAGCCGGAATTCACTTCCCGGATGTTTTTTAAAACTCTATCGCCTATGTTTATTGAAGAGCAATTACCGGAAACCCGGAAAGCGATACATCTTTCACCGGGGAATCCGAAGTTTGCAGAATTGTTGCATTTGAATCTGCTGGATAAATACAGGGTGTTTTATGGACAGGAACCCGATCCGTCCTGGCCTCTGACCCGCTTGCATTTGTTGTCTGAGCCCAAGCCTAAAACAATTGTGCTGAAGGTAGGTACTCCGGAGGAAACCAGAATGAAAGGATATACTTTCCGCTTTGAGCTGGAAGGACAGCCGGAATTATTGCGTCTGGGTTACGAAGGTGGTTTCGGACGATTGAACAGCCAGGGATTCGGTTGTGTGGAAGTGTTGAAACAGTGATAATAAGTTTAGTGTGTGTGGTGTTTGAGTTTTTATTCTGTTGTAAACGGGAAAACAAAACTTTTAACTCCTTGTTTGGGTATCCAGGTTGTTTTGGGTGAATTTGTAATAGTAGTGGGATAGAATTGAAATAACCCGCCGATGTCCATCGGGATACCGTAGGTACTTATTTTAATTGACCTAAGTAGATTTTTACAGAATGAAAATAAAACAATAATATGCTTCAGGAAATTAATAACTTTATGAATAGTTTGCCTGCTGAGTTAAAGCAGGCGGGGCTGAAGCCTAAAGAAGGACTGCATGTTTTGCTGAAAATCCAGGAAAAGGAGGGAACTCATTTTATGGACGAACAGTCTGTCTGCCGGGTTTGTCTGACCCGGAAAGCGACAGAATTCGATTATCCTTTTTTACAGCATTGTGCTGAGCTGGCTCAGGTGGGATGGTGTGTGAATACCAATAAATGTTTCGATCTTCCGGCTAAGGGGCTGCATTCCTGTTCTCCTTATTGCATTGCCTTGAAACGGGAATCTCTGGAAGGAGGAGGAAAATATGCGAAAGATAAGACTAAAATCTACGACCGTATCGATACTTATTTTGCTAATGCTTTATCCTACGTCGAAGAGGATAGCGAGAAAGAAAGAATAAGGGTTTTTCAGCATTTTATCAACTCCAAAGAGAAACTGAATGCTTTATTTGCCTGTTTTCAGTCAGAGGTTGATGAAGTCAAGGATAAGGAGTACATTATTCTTTATTTGGAGGAGGAGATGGAAAAATATCGCCGGGTTCATGAAAAATATTTGTCGGACAAATTATTCAATACCAATGAATACAATATTTCGGTAGAAAATCAACTCTATGGGACCAGCGATTTCCTGAATGGATTTCCAACTAAAAAGCCTTTTTTATCCCATCAGTCGGCTGTTTTCGATATTGCCGGGCGGATTACCGGAGAGATGGCTGGAAATCTCCATGATTTTCAGGAAATCATGCGCCGGAATGTTTTACCCCGTCCTTTGCCGTTGTTTGTTTACCGGGAAGAGTTGCAGACCGAAATGCTTGCGGTTTTCTCCCGGTATTTGGCGGATGGCAAGAGGATCGGTTATCAGGAGATCATACGGGAGCTTTATAAAAATCATCAGGACGATATCGGTGATTATTATTTATTGTATTACTATGGCGATACGGTTTGTGATTTCGATTTTGTTTCCCGTTTCCGCTATCGTTTGCAGAGTGGGGATAAAGAAGGTTGGATGGTAAAAGATCATTTTCAGATCGGTTTTACGGAGAAAATAAGCCATGTATTTGAGTTGGAGGAAAAAGTGTTACGCGAAATATTTAATAACTCGTTGATTACACGAACGAAAGCCGGAGATACACAACGTAAATATTTCGATGAATTAGAACCGAAATACTGTAAATCGGAAAATAACTATTTATTGGTATTGAAGTATCGGCAAGCTTTTTATGATTATATCTATAAATCCAGATTACAGGCTGTTACCCGTCCTATGTTCGATCATATTTTATTGACCGGTATTTTGGAGGATATCCGTTTGGATGAATTAAAAGGAAACCAGCATACCCAACGCTGGGGGATTTTGTCTAAAATGAACATTTGGTTCAGTTTGGCTGAACGTTTTGATTTACAATTTAAAAATACAGATACTATGGCAAGTAAATTGGAAGAACAGAGAGTGTTTATGGTTGCCTTATCGCAAGGTGAGGCTATATTGGAAAACGACGAACAATATGCTTTTGCAGCCGGACAGGTGATTTACTATTTATTACATAAGAGTAAGACGGCAGACAAAAGTTATAAACGGCTGGAGCCTTTTTTGCAGCAGGTGCACGCCTCTGAATTGAATAAAGCGATTGCCCGGCTTTTCGATACCTATAAGCATGAGAATTTTTCAGGCAATTTCCGTCATCCGTTTGCATCGGTTATGGCCTATCAGACCCAAGCGAATATGCGGGACTACCTGCCCATGATGCTGGCCGGGATTTTTTCGGATAATCTGCTTTTTAGCGTTAATAAATCAGAAGAAACAAATGAAGAAAACTAACTTAAAATAAAACATTATGAGTAATACATTTAAAAACAGAGTGTTTGGTTGTGTGGTAATCAAATCTGTCAATTCCAATTATAATGCGGACTTTTCACATCAGCCCCGTACTTTGCCCGATGGGTCGGTATATGCAACAGATAAAGCATTGAAATATACCGTTCGGAATTATATAGATAAAAATTATCCGGAAGACAAGGTATTTTATTTTAAAAGCCTGAATGGAGATATGCAGCCCCGGGATTTAGACCAGAATTATGCCCGTTTCTTCGGCGATTATCCGAAAGCGGATAAGAAAGAGGCGGTCAAGGCGCGTAAAGTGATTCTGGGAAATTTGTTGAGCTGTCTGGATGTACGGTTATTTGGCGGAACTTTTGCCAGTAAAACGGCCAATTTGTCTATTCATGGTGTTGTACAACCGACGCATGGGGTGAACCGATATGTGGAAGGGATTATCTATTCAGAGCAGATTGCTTCGCCTTTCCGGAACTCCAATGATAATAGTACGGATTCGATGCAAACGACTTTAGGAACCCAATTTAAATTACAGGAAGGCCATTACGTACATCATTTTTCAGTCAATCCCGGTAATTTAGACGAACTGACTGAATTTGTCGATAATGGAAGATTAACGGGGGAGGATATTGCCAAATTGAAAGAAGCTTTACGTTGCGGAGTGACATATTATGATTCCTCTTCCAAGGCAGGAACGGAGAATGAGGCCTTGTTGTGGGTGGAATTGAAAGAAGAGTCGAAGCTGGTATTACCCTCTTTCGTGGATTTGATAGAGGTAAATGCAGAACGGGAAATTGATTTTGCGAAAGTGAGTACCTTATTGTCCAAAGAAAAAATCAAAAATGAGATCTCAAAAATTGAATTGTTTTACAATAAGGGAATTACAAAAGTGATTCATCTGCCGGAAGGAACGGTCGAACTTGAATTGAACGGGTTATGAATAATCAACGACTGATTTCATTTGATATACAGGCTGATTTCGGTTTCTTCAAAAAGCCCGATTACAATGATGGGGTGTTGCTGACCTATAATATGTTACATAAGCCCGCCCTGTTAGGCATATTGGGGGCTATTATCGGTTTGCGGGGTTATCGGAAAAAAGGAGAATGGCCGGAATATTACCAGCGGTTGGCTGCCCTCCCGGTGGGAATAGAACCTTTGGAGGGGAGACATGAGAAAGGGAATTTTCAGAAAACGATAGTCAAGTATACGAATACGGTCGGATATGCTAATCAGGATGGTAACCTGCTGGTTGAAGAGAGTATGCTGATTCGTCCGGCCTATCGCTGCTATCTTTTGTTGTCGGAAGAGCATCCGGATCACCGGAAGTTGTACGAGTATATCCGGGAAGGATGGGCCGAGTATATTCCCTATTTGGGTAAAAATGAATATCCGGCCTGGTTCGGAGATTCGTTCCGGGAATATGCTTTTAAAACTTTTGTACCGGAAACTGATTTCCGGGTTTCATCCTTGTTTATCAAAGAAGGAGTATTGAAAGGACAGCAGGTAAAGGCCAGTTTTTCGTTTTCGCTGAAAGGCATAGTGAATCGAGGTAGTTTTGTGTATTTCGAACGTTTGCCTGTTGGTTTTCATCCGGTTCTGATGCAATATGAATTGGCCGACTTCGCTTTTACGGATTGGACCTTACAGGCTGCCACGCAGATGGTAAATTTGTATCAGCTGGAAGAGGAAGGAAAGATTGTTCAATTGTTTTGAATATGAAAGACTGTAAAGAAATAATTCAGGGCCAGATGGAGTTATTGTTCGGCAGGTTGAAAAATGATTCTTATCTGGCACATATTTGTCCCGGAAAATCTGCCGAATCTTTGCAGGAACATACGGCCAAAGTGGTTGAAAGGGCTTGTTGGCTGATCGGCAAGCACGGTTTGGAGAAGGTCGTCGATCGTTTGATTCCGGGGATTGCCGGAAAATACTCGGAGAATGTGCAGGAAGAGTTGAAACGGATGTTTATGGCGGTGTTTGTTTTTCATGATACAGGTAAGGTAAACGATAATTTTCAATATTCCAGGATGTTGAATCGGTTGTTTAAACATCGGAAGACGGAAATATTGGTACCTGCCTATGGACATTCGTTTTTGAGCGCCTGGCTGTTTCTGGCTTTTGAATTGGACCGTGTGTGGCAAGATCCGTGCCTGACGGAGGAAGAAAAAAAGATGCTGTTTGTCTATGCTTTTTTCTTTGCCTATGTTATCCGGCAGCATCATAGCGGCGGTTTGGGATGTGCCGATGAGGAGGAGTTTTTTAATTCATTTGCCGGGGGATATGAAGAATTGCATACTTATCTGACGGTTTGGGGATATGAAGGGGATTTTACTTGTGTCGAAGCTGTATTCGAGCATATTGTTGCTATCCGAAAGGAAACGGATGCGCAACGGGAAGCTTCTTTTGCTTTGTATGCGCTGATTAAATTGAATTCTTCTGTTCTGACGGCTGCCGATTATCTGGCGACTCATGCATATATGACTGGGAGACAGGTGAAAGAGGCCGGAATTTTTGAAGACCGTCACCGGGTAGAGGAAATGATCGGGCATCTGCGAAATTACAAGCATAACCGGGGGATATATGAACAATTGGATAAATTTGTTTTTGAGTATCCGCAGGAAAAATCCGGTGATCACTTGAATCGGCTGCGAACCGGAATGGCTGTGGAAGTCATCCGGACCGTTCGTGAACATTCTGATGATCGTTTGTTTTATATTGAGGCTCCGACGGGAGGGGGAAAGACAAATTTATCCATGCTGGCGGTGACTGAATTAATGGCCGTCCATCCTGAGATTCAGAAAGTATTTTATGTATTTCCCTATACGACTCTGATTACCCAGACAAATCAGACACTGAAAAATGCTTTGGGCTTGACTTCTACGGAACTGGCGGAGTTACATTCCAAAGCCGGATTTAATGAAAAAACGGAGGAAAGAGAGGATGGACTGTATGCGGATAAAAAGCAGGATTATATCGATCGTTTGTTTGCCCTTTTTCCTGTGTGCGTTATGTCGCATGTGAAGTTCTTCGATATGTTGAAAACAAACCGGAAGGAAGCGAATTATTTACTCCACCGCCTGGCGAATGCGGTGGTGGTTATCGATGAATTGCAGACCTATAATCCGCTTTTGTGGGATAAAATGTATTATTTGATTGAACATTATGCCCGCTTTTTTCAGGTTCGTTTTATTCTGATGTCCGCGACTTTACCTAAGATCGGTAAACTGAGAATTCCTTTGAAGGAAAGAACCGGATTTGTGGATTTGTTGCCTCAGGCAAAATCTTATATGCAGAATCCAAATTTTGCCGGGAGAGTGGAGTTCAGGTTTGAGTTGTTCCAGGAAGAGATCGATATGAACGATTTAGCGGATTTTGTTCTTGGGAAATCAGTGGAATATCGGGATAAACCGGGGAAGAACGGGACGGTTCATACCATAATAGAGTTTATCACTAAAAAATCTGCCGCGGAATTTTATGCTTTCATACAAGAAAAGGAGCCCTTTTTTGACGAGGTATTCCTTCTCTCCGGGACAATTCTGGAACCCCGGAGGCGGGAAATTATCAATGAGCTGAAAAATCCGCTCAGCCGGAAGAAAAATATATTGCTAATCACGACACAGGTTGTTGAAGCTGGGGTCGATATCGATATGGATTTAGGATTTAAAAATATATCCTTGATCGACAGTGATGAACAGTTGGCCGGGAGGGTAAACCGGAATGCCTGTAAAGTGGGCTGTGAAGTCTATTTGTTCCGACTGGATAATGCAAGTGTCTTGTATGGAAAAGATAAAAGATATCAGATGGTCCGGGAACAAATTTCTGTCGGTGAATATGAACGTATTCTTCGTGAAAAAGATTTCGGATGTTTGTATGAATTGGTTTTTGAGAAGATAAATTGGATGAACGAACAGACTTATGTGCAGAATTTCCGTTCGGGATTTTTGAGATTTGTCGAAGGGTTGGATTTTCAACAGGTAGATCGTAATTTTCAGGTAATCGAGCAGCAGAATGAAACTGTTTTTGTCCCTATACCGTTGCCGGTAGAAGTGGATTCGATGACAGAAGGTGTTAAAGAGCGTCTGTTTTCTGACCGGGAACTTCAATTTCTGGAAGATTTTGGGGTTGTGCCTTGTGAGGGACTGTTGGATGGAAAGGAAGTGTGGGAGGTGTACGAACGTCTCGTATATCGTGATCATCCTGCAAAATTTGATCTGGAAGAAAAGGTCGGTTTTAAAATCATGCAGCGGATATTGTCGTGTTTTACTTTTTCTTTGGTTGGTTATTCGAAAGAATTGCAGGAGTTGAAAGGGGGGACGGGGGAAGAAAAGTTGGGGTATTTTTATTTATCCCATTGGGAAGATGAGGGGGTGAACGGAAAATTGTACGACTATAAAATGGGATTGAATAACAGAGCATTGAAAGATATAACTTTTATATGATAAATGTGACAGGAACTTTGATTAATCTTTATCAGGTGTGTAAACGGGAAACGTGGTTACATGCCAATGGTATCCGGATGGAACATACCTCGGATGTAGTCACGGAAGGAAAGCTGGTACATGAGACTTCGTATCCGAACCGGGCAGCCAGATATGAAGAAGTGAGAATCGGTGGTTCTGTGATTGATTTTTATGATCCGAAAGAGAAGGTGATTCATGAAATCAAAAAATCTACATCGAAAGAGGAGGCGTATATCTGGCAGGTGAAATATTATTTGCTTTTGTTTGAACGGGAAGGAATAGCCGATGTGGTGGGGATGTTGGAATACCCTTTACTGAGGGAGACGATGCGGGTGGAGTTGGAAGAGGGGGACCGGGAAATATTGCGTCAGATGGAGGTGGAGATCCGACAGCTGATCGGGGAGGAGGCATGTCCGCCTGCTTTATCCAAAGGAAAATGCGGAGCCTGTTCATATTATGAATTTTGTTATTCCGGAGAAGGGGAATGAAACAGGGAATAAATGTTTTTTAATGGACTTAAAATTGTTTTATGAAAAGGACGTACTATTTATTTAATCCCGGGCGGTTGAGCCGGAAGGATAATACGCTGAAATTTACTCCGGTAGACGAAGAGGGACAGGAAGGGCAACCCCGTTACATTCCTATTGAAACCGTAGATAATCTCTTTGTATTCGGTAGTTTGGATACCAATAGTATGATGTACAATTTTCTGGGTAAGCATCAGGTGGCGGTTCATTTTTTCGATTATTATGAACATTATACCGGTTCGTTTATGCCTAAAGATTACCTGTTATCCGGCAAGATGCAGATTGCCCAGATGAAGCACCATATCCGGCAGGAAAAACGGATGGCAATTGCCCGAAGTTTTATCGATGGGGCAGCGTTTAACATGTTGAAGAATCTGAGATATTATACGAATCGGGGAAAAGATACCAGGCAACAGATTGAACGGATAGAAGCCTATATTCCATTGATTGCTACTGCAACCGATATTCCGATGTTGATGGGAATCGAGGGGAATATCCGTCAAACCTATTATGAGGCATTTGATACGATTATCGATGGTTTTTCCATGGGAAACCGGACAAAGATGCCACCTTCCAATGAGGTGAATGCGATGATTTCTTTTGCTAACAGTATGTGTTATTCGTTATGTCTGGATGCCATTTATCATACCCAATTGAATCCGACGATCAGCTTTCTGCATGAGCCGGGGGAAAGGCGTTATTCTCTGGCTCTGGATATGGCAGAAATCTTTAAACCCATATTGGCGGACCGATTGATTTTCTCCATGTTTAACCGTAAACAGTTAAGGGAATCGGATTTCGATCAACACTTAAATCGATGTCTGCTAAAGCAATCTTCTATGAAAAAAGTAGCCCAGGAATGGGAAGAGAGGACGAAAGAGACGATAAAACACCGGAAGTTGGGAAGAAGTGTCAGTTACAGGCATTTGATTAAATTAGAATGTTATAAACTGACCAAGCATTTATTGGGGATGGAAGAATATAAACCTTTGAAAATGTGGTGGTAATGTATGTCATTTTAGTATATGATGTCGATCAGAAGCGGACGGCTAAAATGTTGAAATTGTGCCGGCGTTACCTTTCATGGATACAAAACAGTGTATTTGAAGGGGAGATTTCAGAAGTACAGTTGAAGCAATTAACATCGGAAGCCCGGAATCTTATGGATGAAAAGGATAGTTTGATTTTCTTTAAAAGCCGGGACGAAAAATGGCTGGAAAAAGAGATTATAGGAGATGAAAAAGCCAGCGTTTCTAATTTTTTATAGCGTCGACCTTAAAAAAATGATTGGGGGTTGAGAGAGTAATTACAATAGAAATGGAATAATAGTTCTTTGACATGTTGAAAATGAATAATTTAAAAGTTGTTGTCGAAGGTCAGGGTAAATTTAAGAATTGAAGGTCGACTGCAAATGTTTGTAAAAAATGAGAATAAATGGATGATAAATCATTGATTTTGAAGTATATTTGTTGGCGTTTTTAACGGCTTTTAATTGAACTAAGGTAGAATTGAAACTGTTTATGTTGACATTCAGTGTAAAACTTATTGACGACTTTTAATTGAACTAAGGTAGAATTGAAACTCTTCTGATTCGTCTAATCTTATTGGTGACGTTGTCTTTTAATTGAACTAAGGTAGAATTGAAACAACTCAAACTGCTGGTCCATCGCTAAGCCGAGAACACTTTTAATTGAACTAAGGTAGAATTGAAACTGGTGTTAAGCACACTCGGCCTGTTCTCGGCTTAGCTTTTAATTGAACTAAGGTAGAATTGAAACATTGTTTACTCGTACCCAGCCTGTAAATACGGCTGCTTTTAATTGAACTAAGGTAGAATTGAAACTAAATAAAGATAAATCTTTATGGCAGAGAAAGCCATCTTTTAATTGAACTAAGGTAGAATTGAAACATGGGAGAAGAATGAGCCTTATACGTATAATTTTGACTTTTAATTGAACTAAGGTAGAATTGAAACATACTTTGAATAACATAGTACAATTATTTATGGTGACTTTTAATTGAACTAAGGTAGAATTGAAACAGAATTAGACGATTTAGAGGCGAACCGGGCAAAGTTGCTTTTAATTGAACTAAGGTAGAATTGAAACTTTGCGAATAGTATTTTTTGAGTATATCCAACAACCGGCTTTTAATTGAACTAAGGTAGAATTGAAACATTCTTTATTTTACGTGTTAAATTCTTGTAAACCTCACTTTTAATTGAACTAAGGTAGAATTGAAACTTTTAAAAACGCCCGCAAGCCGGTTTCTGCAAATTGCTTTTAATTGAACTAAGGTAGAATTGAAACCGGTTGACACAACCGAGATACAGGGAAACGCAATTGCTTTTAATTGAACTAAGGTAGAATTGAAACATGTACGGCAAACGTACAACGTCCCATTCGTGGAAACTTTTAATTGAACTAAGGTAGAATTGAAACACTTATCGGGAATGCTGTTTATGTATGCACAAATACCTTTTAATTGAACTAAGGTAGAATTGAAACAATGCTATTGGTTTATTGAGGACGGCAAATTTAAAACTTTTAATTGAACTAAGGTAGAATTGAAACTTTGTAAATGCGTTTTTAGCGAACGGGGCGATAAGTCTTTTAATTGAACTAAGGTAGAATTGAAACTATTTCAAAGTTGCTTTAATTGAACGACTGCACAAACTTTTAATTGAACTAAGGTAGAATTGAAACTCGGATTATACGCATTGCATCGCATAAATATTCCGGCTTTTAATTGAACTAAGGTAGAATTGAAACAAATGACGGAACAGGAGGTTAAGACAATCCAAAACACTTTTAATTGAACTAAGGTAGAATTGAAACACTATTAAGACGCTGTTTATTTCCGTCTTGAAAAACCTTTTAATTGAACTAAGGTAGAATTGAAACATATATTGCACAAAGCAAAATGATAGGTTTGTACTACTTTTAATTGAACTAAGGTAGAATTGAAACTTTTCGACGAAAACGGCGCAATCGGCGCAATCAAGCTTTTAATTGAACTAAGGTAGAATTGAAACACATTTGCACCGGGTTCCGCAAATCGGGTTGTTTGTCTTTTAATTGAACTAAGGTAGAATTGAAACATAGTAGAGCATTGTAAAAATATAACAATAGATATGCTTTTAATTGAACTAAGGTAGAATTGAAACCTTCTTCCGCAAAAGAGTTTGAAAAATCATGGCGGCCTTTTAATTGAACTAAGGTAGAATTGAAACTGTTTCTATTAAAGGATTATTTTATTTGCTCCCGACACTTTTAATTGAACTAAGGTAGAATTGAAACAAGAATAATTCGCCCTGCTCAGAATTGTGGATATTACTTTTAATTGAACTAAGGTAGAATTGAAACATGGGAGAAAAACGAGCCTTATACATATAATTTTGACTTTTAATTGAACTAAGGTAGAATTGAAACTAACTTTTCCCTTTTAAAATTTTGCCTTTCGTGCTACTTTTAATTGAACTAAGGTAGAATTGAAACTCGATTCACTCTTCTTGTCCTTACTATGCAAAAGTGACTTTTAATTGAACTAAGGTAGAATTGAAACATGGGAGAAAAACGAGCCTTATACGTATAATTTTGACTTTTAATTGAACTAAGGTAGAATTGAAACATAAGACTCGCTATCTGTGCTTTGCGAAAATCACTACTTTTAATTGAACTAAGGTAGAATTGAAACTTTTTATAAGTGAGACTAACAAAATAACAATATTTCCTTTTAATTGAACTAAGGTAGAATTGAAACAGGCATGTTGTCTTTGGCTACAATTAAGAATCGATTCTTTTAATTGAACTAAGGTAGAATTGAAACAAGAATTACTCTCGCGTTTCGAAAATAATTCCTGCATCTTTTAATTGAACTAAGGTAGAATTGAAACATATTAGACGCAGAACCTCCAATACGAAAACAAGTACTTTTAATTGAACTAAGGTAGAATTGAAACTAAGAAGATTTACATCAGTATTCATATGAATACAACCCTTTTAATTGAACTAAGGTAGAATTGAAACCGGTTCCACTGATCCAAAGACCACTGATTCTGGGAATCTTTTAATTGAACTAAGGTAGAATTGAAACCGTTGTTCCGCTTTTGGATTATGTGATTACTGGTCACTTTTAATTGAACTAAGGTAGAATTGAAACATGTGTAAACATTCGAACCAACGCTCGGTTGATAAGCTTTTAATTGAACTAAGGTAGAATTGAAACAGAGAAACCATCCAAGCATCGACTTCAGCCGGAGACCTTTTAATTGAACTAAGGTAGAATTGAAACTGAATTCAGGTAACTTTGCTCCGACTGGTAATTATCCTTTTAATTGAACTAAGGTAGAATTGAAACAGAGAAACCATCCAAGCATCGACTTCAGCCGGAGACCTTTTAATTGAACTAAGGTAGAATTGAAACTGAATTCAGGTAACTTTGCTCCGACTGGTAATTATCCTTTTAATTGAACTAAGGTAGAATTGAAACTTTGAGCAATCTCCTTCTGACCTTTATTGTAAATCTCTTTTAATTGAACTAAGGTAGAATTGAAACCTTTTCACGGTGTTAAGCATGTGCGGCCTGTTCTCGCTTTTAATTGAACTAAGGTAGAATTGAAACCTTATAAAAATGAGTTTATCCCTTATTACGAAGTTGACTTTTAATTGAACTAAGGTAGAATTGAAACATTCTACCTACTTTGAAAACAAATAAATAAAAGGATACTTTTAATTGAACTAAGGTAGAATTGAAACTACCATCTTTGTAATGCAACTCTAGCATCTTCTCTGCTTTTAATTGAACTAAGGTAGAATTGAAACTTTTATATTTCACATTGAATATAATACAACGAATTGCTTTTAATTGAACTAAGGTAGAATTGAAACTTGCCTTTATTCTATAAAGCAAATATACTTCATATTCTTTTAATTGAACTAAGGTAGAATTGAAACGAAAATTTTGCAATTTCCTTTATATCACATAATAATCTTTTAATTGAACTAAGGTAGAATTGAAACAGGTATCGAATTAGATACCTTTAAAATTTTAATCCCTTTTAATTGAACTAAGGTAGAATTGAAACCAAGGAAGGGGAAGAGGATTTTGTACATCGGTTACAGCTTTTAATTGAACTAAGGTAGAATTGAAACCCGGAAGAGCCGATCTTAGCGTCATAACCGGAAGAGCTTTTAATTGAACTAAGGTAGAATTGAAACTTTAGGTTAAGTATTTCTCTCACACCTTTGACCCATCTTTTAATTGAACTAAGGTAGAATTGAAACTGGAAGAAAATACACTAGTGAAGGTGAAATAAATTACTTTTAATTGAACTAAGGTAGAATTGAAACTTGATTTTGACTGTTCTACATATTCCGACATCTGCTCTTTTAATTGAACTAAGGTAGAATTGAAACTCTTCTTTTAATACCTGTATTTCTTTTACTTTAAGCTTTTAATTGAACTAAGGTAGAATTGAAACTCCACAACCGCTTTTCTGGCATCCGCTTGCTCCTTCCTTTTAATTGAACTAAGGTAGAATTGAAACATGTCTTTTCCATGTTTTTTCTTTTAAAGAATGAGTCTTTTAATTGAACTAAGGTAGAATTGAAACTCCATACCGATAGCTAAACGCCATTCTGCAATACTCCTTTTAATTGAACTAAGGTAGAATTGAAACTGCCAGATCGGTTAGTTCATTGATACCTTCAATCCCCTTTTAATTGAACTAAGGTAGAATTGAAACTGGGTTGGGGTAACAACGGATGGGGAAATGGTGGCTTCTTTTAATTGAACTAAGGTAGAATTGAAACTGGAGAATGTCCCAGAAAAATAAGCTTGTGGAAATCCCTTTTAATTGAACTAAGGTAGAATTGAAACATTTTTCTGTCCACGCAGTTTTCATGCGGCACCACCCTTTTAATTGAACTAAGGTAGAATTGAAACTTTTTCCCCATGGAATGAAAACCGGTGGATTCACCCCCTTTTAATTGAACTAAGGTAGAATTGAAACACACTTTCCCCGAAACCACCGAAACCATGCCCGGCGCTTTTAATTGAACTAAGGTAGAATTGAAACCGTATATGGCTACGTGGTTGGGTACGGTTTATTCCTACTTTTAATTGAACTAGGGTAGAATTGAAACTGGACTCAACCTGGCATGTTTTTATTAACCGTCCCGGATAAGGGTGAGATTCCGAAATGTCAGTTTGTCGCCGGGGTATTGATCTTCTCGGAACGATGAATATTGGATTGAATATATTGCAGGATATTCAAAGCTCTTTCTTCCGGACATTTATTCATTTGCCGGGGAAGAAACAGGGCGATATTGCGGGCGACAACAATGATGGTGGTATTGATTACCTGGGCGATAATCTTTTTACTGTAGAGATTCCGGTTTACGTACTTCCGGATGATCGTTTCTACCAGCGATTTATCCGTTTTATGGCGTAAAATACAGCCGGGTTGATGATTGGCATGTTATAAAAGTGAAGCACGAAAACAGCAAGTACGGCAATGCTACGATCGGTAATGGTTTGCCGGCGCTCCGGTGTATATTGTCATTTTGTATCGATAAAGTGGTTGGCTGGGTACGGAACCCGGATAAGAAGAACCATGCAGATATCGGTGCGGCGATAGCGGCCGAACATATTTGTTTGGCTGTAGCGGTACAGGGATTAGGGAGTTGATGGGGTTATAATTTCGATCCGGACGGGTGAAATCTCGATTGTAGTTACCGGATGGCAGGAGCCTGTCGTGATCATCTCCCTGGGGTATGTAAACGCTTCCCGGCATGTGTTTCTGTCAGGAAACCGGTGAATGAGATAGTGACTGTACTGTAAACCGGATAGTTTGGCTTATGAAAACAGAACTGGAAAAATGTCTGGCCGGTGAGTGGTATGATTGTCATGTTCCCGTTTTTCCTGAGCTGAAAAGAAAAACACATTGTTTTATTGATGAAGTATAATTTCTTACCTTATGAAAGGAAAGAGGAAAAAAGGTTTTGTTGTGCGGGATGTTCGGAAGTATCGGTACAGGGGGGAGCGGTCGGGCATGCTTTTAGTTGAGGTTATGGTTGTAATATTCATATAGGTGATCGGGTGGTGGTAAACACTGGTTGTACCTTTGTCGGTTTTAACCGGATCGCACTCGGGAAGCGGGGGCTCATCGCTTCCGACGTACGGATTTATACGGCTAGGTATCCTGTCGGCTTGGACGAACGCCTGACTCCTGTCGGGATACCGGAAGGTAGCGAATATATCCGTCATACTTTTGCCTTGCCGGTGACGATAGAGGATGGTGGCTGGATCGGAGGAGGTGCAATTATCCTGCCGGGAGTCACTATCGGTGAAGGTGGTGTTATCGGGGCCGGAAGTGTCGTTGCCGAAAATATTCAGGCCAATAGTCTTGTTCCTGCCGGATGATACGTGAAATCAACAGAGGCAAGATGAGAGGGGATTAAATACTCGGGAAACCGGTTAGGCTGAATCTGAAATTAATCTATATCTTTGTTGGGTTAATCCTGACTATTGAATTTATATGAAAAAACAATCTTCATGTCCGTCAGCCTTGAATAGGGAAGAAACAGGCTATTCTGCACAGATAGGACCGGATTTTTTTATCCGTGAAGCTACTTTGGCCGATGCCGCTATCATCTGGCAGACGATATATGATAATCGGGTATATTTGCGTACGTGGCTTCCTTTTGTCGATGGATTGAAGGAGGTGGCTGACGAAGAAGCGTTTTTAAATGAACAGCTGGCTCTTCCCTATGCTGATCGGAACATCGTCTTTGTTATCGGCCAGGGCCACGAATTGTGCGGACTGGTGGGGTTTGTCATCACCGATAATATTAATCATCGCACCGAGATCGGTTATTGGTTGATCCCCGAATATCAGGGCCGTGGTATAATGACCCGTTGTGTCCGCCATCTCTGTGAATGGGCGGTCAGCGAACGGGGAATGAACAGTATTCGTATCCGTTGTGCAGCCGGAAATGCACCTAGCAATGCCATCCCCCGCCGCCTGGGTTTTACCCTTGAAGGCGTTGAGCGCGAAGGGGAATTGATGGCTGACGGGCAATATGTGGATTTGAACGTTTATAGCATTCTGAAGAGAGAAATAGAAAATTGGTAATCTCGTTTATTTTTGTTATCTTAGTACTTCAAATATAAAGGATTATTGGCTGATTTCATTAAACAAATAGTCTTATAATCAAAATGTAGATTTATCTGGATTAGCGTTATTTCGTTCCTGATCAGTGTCACCTTGCAGATTCCGGATAGGTGAAATCCTTCGGATTTCTGATTGGCGAACCTTTGGTGCTGGAGTGGCATTTTTATCAGGAACGAAGTTCCGCCAAGTAGCATCGGAGATGTGCCGATCAGCGAAGTACTAATCAGAAACCGTAGGTTTCCGGGTACAATGGTATATAAACGCCATGACCTTTTAGAAAAATCTCCGGGTACTACCGATCCATCGGTGATCATAAAAAAACGACTGTGGGGTGTCGACTTAATAAATTTTAGTTTATAAATGGTGATTAAGGAGGGTTATTGGGAGAGAGATTTCAATAAATGTAATTTTTTATAAATTCAAGGGGTTATGAGAATTGCGAAAAATGAACTGTTAGCAGGAATTCCGGTTTTGAAAATCAGGGATTATTTTCGGCTTTTATATTCCGGTTTGATGACAAGGGATGGCTTGGCAGAACGTTTCAATTTGAATGAAAAAGAGACGGAAGGTTTAGTTGGTGAATTGTTGTCTAAGGGATATATCGAACCAGCAGACAACGGCATGTATCGTTTGACATTGAAAGGAAATGCTTTAAGCATAGCCCGTTGTATGGCTCCCATTAACCGTGAAAAAGCAGATCGGATCATGCAAGAATTTCTGAAACGGGTAGAAGAAGTAAACCGGGATGATTTTTATCCATATCGGGTGAGCAAACTGGTATTGTTCGGTAGTTATCTGAATCCGGAACAAATGGATTTGGGGGATATAGATATCGCCTTTGAATTGGAACCGAAGATTAAAGATTACGATGAACTTATGCGTTATAATGATCAATTGGTGGATAAAGCCCGTAAAGAGGGCAAATCTTTCTCTTCTCTGATCGATATCCTCGGCTATTCTGAAAAGCTGGTCATATTGAAGTTACGGAATAAAGAAAAATACATCAGTCTCCACCGAATGACCGACGGGATCTTGCAAATAACGGCATGTCGGCAAATTTTTCCTTAGATGCGGGTAGGATACATCGATCGCTCATATTGAAGCCGTTCTTTTTTCAGGGGAATCGGTTTCATGTTTTTTTCCTTTCAGAATGAGGTTGTGGTTGTTAATGGTTTATAACGGAGAAACAGAAGATGATATGGAGAGATATCGTTAAAATAAAGATGTTTGGAACTGTGGGGCCATTTTTATAAATTGAAGTATGAAAAATTTTATCGGAAAATACCAACAACAAGAACAGGAAAATCAGGTATTTCTAGGGAAAAAATTAGAAATACAGGTTAATTTATTCATACAGGGCTTTAATTGCCAGGAACAAATGACATTTTATTATCTCAATGCTTTAGGCATGTGGGAATATAACGAACGAAATTTTGATAAGGTACTGATGCAGGCTTGTGTAAAGATTTCTTATTTGTTGTACAACGCTCATCAGCTTCTTTTAAGAGGAGAATATGGTGTTGCGAATATTTTGTTGCGTCAGGTCTTTGAATATCTGGTTATCGGTAAATATTTCTATAAGCAACAGAATGAAATATGGGCAGAAAAATGGTTGGAAGACAGGAAATATGAGGTGTATGATAAAATTTTGCGGCTTTTGAAAATACCTGATAAAAAGCATCTGTGCGATTTCTGGAAAGTATTATGTAGTCTGGCTCATGCTACTCCTTCTTCACAGCAGATAAGCTTGGACGGTCAGTTTAATGAAATAGATATTGAATTGAGTTATAATGTAGTGCTTATTTTACTCTGTTGTAAACATGTATTGGTAAATTATTTCTATTCGAATAGGAAATTAATGCGGTTAATAAAATTAAGTCCTGAAGTAGCTAAGGAAATGGTGGATTTGAGACAAAAGTCCGCCGCTTGGATTAAAGAGACGACATCTCTATTTTCAGAAGATGGCATAAAGGTTTTGAAAGATTATAAGAGGTATTGGGTATTTAAAAAATAGGATCGAATTGTGATCCTGGCTTTATAATATTGGCCCTGTTCATAATTTTGTGTAAATGGCGACAGGATTCAGTTGTAAGTTCTTTTATAGCTGTATTCTGTATCGGTTATCATTCCTTTCCGAATCCCTTCGGTTACATCGAAAATGACATAGGATTGATGGACGGCTTTTACGGACCAGAATAATATCGATGAGGATACCCGGATGCAAATTGAATTAGTTGATCAGGCTTTGACGGAATTGCAGGTAAAATATAAGCTGCAGGAAGAAATAAAACGTCCGGGGATTGGCCTTTATTAAGCCGGAAGGTTGAAGTTTAATAATCGAACTGATCTCAATTACTGATGTTGGAATAGAAACTTAAAAAACTCAAACCGGACGAAAGGTCCGTCCCGGAATCCCTTTTTTATTTTACAATCCCGATAAATTCCCCGACGACGATAAATCCTTCTTCATTCCTGATTTCAATAGGCTGATAATCCGGATTCAGAGGGTAAAGGATTATTCTTTCATGCATCCATTCACCGGTTTCCGGATCCTGTTTTTTCTCACTGCTGTATTTTTTGATCGAATAGCTGCCACCATTTTCAAAATCGTAATGTTCCGGATGTTGGACCAGGACAATTTTACCGATCCGGGAACCCACAATATTTGCACGGAATACGCAAAAATCCCCGTCCATGATTCGTGGCTCCATAGAGTGGCCGTTTGCCTGGATGATAAACATGCCTGAAGTCAATTTGCCCATGCCTTCTGTTTTGATCCAGCCTTCTTCTTCTGCCTGCTGCCATTCACCGAATTTACCGCAGGCGGCTTTCAGGGTGTAGAGCGGCAGGTAATCGATGTATTTGACGTCGTCATTGACTTCACGTTCAATGCGGGGGCCCTGGGGTTCCGGCAATGAAACTACCTTCGCTTTTTCTTGAGGAAGTTCAAGTTGTTGCCTGAAGTAATTTTCCAGTGGTTTGTCACAGAAATAGACGTAACAGCCCTTCATTCCCCGGGTAAGTAGGGTTCGGTAGGTATTTTTTATCAATTCTTCTGCAAGCTGTGCGGCTTGTGCCGGGGTACGCCCCACCTTGATCCCTTTCACGGAACTGTCCATCCGGGAGCGTTTCGTTACGTCTGTGACCACTTTACCGTTTTCATAGCGCAGGTCATTGCCGATAATCACGCCGGCATAATCCAGTTCGAGGCCCTGGCAGGTATGTATGCAGCCGATTTCATGAATAGAGTTTTCCCCGATAATCCAGGTACTCCCGTCTTTTTCGAGATTCCATTTCATGGCGAACCCGAAGTCAGGAATGTTCACATCAGTGGCTTCCGGGTTTCTTTTACTTTTCCAGTCCCAGCAATAACCTGCCACCATCCGCGATTTGTTGTTTGTTTTGTTTTTGTCTTCGATGGTTTTTCTCAGTTCATTCGGGTCACTGAATATCCGGAAATCGAAATCATCCTGCGATAAGCGGATGTTGGCCGTATCGTTGATTTGCAGGGTATTGTCCAGCCAGGCAAGATAACCGTCCGAACCGTTGCAACGGAATTGGGAAGATAGTTCGAGTTTCTTTATGGATGCATGGCAGGAGCGTGCTGTTTTTTCAATATAGGCAGAGTCTCCGATGTCCTTGATGTGTACCCTTTGATGGTCATCGACAAAGAAAATAACACATTTGGCTGCCCCGATAATTTCGCGGACCTGGTCTTCTCCCTGATTTTGAAACAATCCGCTCTTTTGGTTGAGGCGGTGGGCTTCGTCGACGATAAGCACGTCGAAAGTGTTGGCTGGCGTGTTGTAGAAAGTGCCGGATCCCCCGAACATATTGTAAATCTGGTTTTTTCGTAACGTTCCGGCCAACTTTGCCGCATACACAGCCCGGGGTGCTGCGTTTTTGGATACGTAGCGGGAGACCAGCCTGTTTCGGGTGGTCTCCACCAGCAGGTTGATTGCCACTACGCTTTTTCCGGTTCCCGGTCCGCCTTTGACAATCAGTACCTGTTTTTTGTCGGCACTTGCTTTCCGGATCATGCTCAGGGCTGTCTCATACACCACTTTCTGGTCATCCAGCATGATAAATTCCTGGTTCCCCTTGAGCATGGAAACCAGGTTGTCTGCAAGTTGCTTGGAAGGACGGAGGCGTCCATTTTCTATTTTGTACAGGATATCCTTTGAGTCACCGTATTTGACGTACTTTTTAATAAATTCCCTTAATTTTCCTGCGTCAGATTGGAAAAAAGGAGGGGCTTCGGTAATATAAGGTTCGTAGCGGGGATTCGTGATGATTTGGTCCTTCGGGTAATTATGGAGATAAGCGCAGGGGGTCAGCGTGATTTGCTCGTCCCGGACGGTCTGGTTATAATCCTTGATCAGCGTGGCATATGACCATGCCTGATAGGAAGGGTGTGCCGTCTCTGAGACACCATGCTGGAAACGGGTTTTTACCAATGCATCTTTATCCGTTAATTCAGCCGATGACCATTGCTTTAGTTCAATGATAACGACTTGTTCCTGTTGTACTTCATTTAGCCCGGTAATGATGAAATCAATCCGTTTGGAAGTCAGGGGAATCTGAAATTCAATGGAAATACCGGCATCTGCTGGGATGTCAGGATCTTCCATGATCCTGTCCATATACGACATCGAGTTTTTCCACGATAAGGTTTCATTGGCAGAAGTACTCCGGCCCAGATGGATTTTATATGCTTCCAGAATTTTTTTATCGATCTCATTGCTGAAAACATCATCCCGGAAACCTTGTTTGGTCGATTGGTATACAATCATAGTTCCGTATATTTTTTAGCTGTCCCTTTTGCTTTTTCTACCGGATATTTCTCCCCGTTCTTCCGGATTTTTTCCAGCACAATGTCGAAGATGTCCAGATGGTGCTTCTCGGCCAGCAGTAATGAATAAGTCAGTACGTCCGCCAATTCCTCTTTCAGCCGTTCCGGGTTTACCTCTTCGGCCTGGCTTTCTTTTTTCCACAAAAACAACTCGTTCAATTCCGATGCCTCCAGCAGTAGCGCCAGTGCCAGATTTTTCGAATCATGAAACTGTGCCCAGTCCCGTTCATCCCTGAACCGGATCAGGGCCTCCACCACTTCCTTGTATTTATCCATATCCCTATTGCCAAATAATTTTAACCAAAAATAAGGAAATGTTTTGAGTTGGGGAAAATTATAAAATGAAATGTTATATTTAAAAGAGAATATTCTGTATTAATCGAAGATTATGGATAGAAATTTTGGTGTTTTTACACCTTGGTAATCAGTTGACGGGATTAGATCGTCGGAAATTTATTGGGATATCCGGGAAACCGGACGAATTATTGATTGTTTTATTCTAATGATCATCCCGGGGAAAATGGACTTTAGAATTCAAAACAGTTATGACATCTTCATCCGGTTTGGTAAATGAAATCACCTCGGTTGTCGGTACCCTGGCGGTTTCGTTTAAAGAGAAAAAAACAGATCGAAGCTGATTTCCCGTTTCGATCGGATTAATAATAAACTTTGAAAATCTAACCGGACAAAAGGTCTGCCCCGGAATTTTTACATCATCCATCATCACAGTCCGGCTAGTTGCCGGGCTTGCTTGGAGGGTTTGGATGAGTTTGTGCAGTTTTTCCATGATGTCAGGGGATTTGGGTCATTTTTTCAAGAATACCTATTCCGGCTTCAATCAAATCTTCTTTCAGGTCGACAGGAATAAAAAATAGTTTCTCTTCCCGGTTTGGTTTCAGGGGATACCCTTTAAATTGTTCCTCCACAAATTCAGTTTTAACTTTATCGGAATATTTGATACACCATCCATGCTGTTCCGCACAATCCAGCGTCAGACCATTCTTTAACTCTAACCATTGATTGAAATCTTTGGTAAGTGGGTAATATTTGTAAACCAGATACCTGAATAGGTTGATGTGATAAGAGCTCATCCGGTCTTTATTGATGACATCAATCCAATAGTTATCCCATCCTGCTTCGAAGAAGATAATGTTATGTCCGTCATGCATGGCTTGCAGGGAATCCGGATATTTTGCGATATAATAGCGGGAATCTTTTTTGTTCAGGTCATAGTTGGTAAGGTAGTTGTCTATGATCTTCCGGAGTTTGTCATATAGGGAGACAGGACTGTCATCTTCGGATAGTTGATCGATTAATCCGGAAACTACAGGGTAGGATTTGGGGGTATTCATGATGTCTTTCCATCTGTCGCTAAATCCGAAGCACCAGTTACGTCCTCCGGTATTTATGGTATAGTCGTCGATGGTAATTAATGCCCTTGCAATCAGTGAATTGTCGATAATATTCTGCTGTGGAGGGGTGGACAAGGGGATCCGGATATGTTCCGGTTTAAACAATTCCTGGAACAAGCCGAACCGCTTCCTGAATGTATTTTTGTCGGCAGTTGTCCAGGGCTGACGAATGGCGTCGTTGTCTGAGAATTTTTCATACCAGATGCATTTTAACGAACCGTTCGTGACGGGATGTGCCTCTGCCTGCCAGAATAGCTCTTCAAGTTCCGGGTCGCCGGTTTGCCTGTAAATGTTGATCTTATTCAGTTCGTGCTGGTCAAAGACATTTTGTAATTCTTCCGGAGCCTCCTCTTGCTGGGTGTGGATGAAATCGTAGAACGGCAAATTTGAATTTCTGAATTTCCGCAGGAATTTTAGTAAAGGTACATTGTTGACCAGTTTTCTGCGGCAACCGTTTTCAAGGGTTTTGTATATCCGTAGCGGATCGCGTTCATCCCTGTTTTCTTTTACGTATACGGTTAACAGGCCTTTTAGCACGTATAGGTCCCCTTTTTCGAATAGTTGCTTGACTTGTTCCGGGTATTGCCCTTTTATTTTTTCCAGGGCTTGGTAGTAATCTGAAATGGAGGAAAGGGTGAGGGATACTTCAAGGATATCTTCTGCCGGTTTGATTTTGTCGTGCTCTTTGCAGGAGAGGAGCTCTATAACCGTACGCAAAAAATTATTCATCCCGGTATCCACCTGCCTGATATCTTCCCCTTCATTCAGGGAATAGAAAAATTCTTCCCAGGTATCCCATTGTTTGCCATATGCATGATAGGCTGATTTTAAACCCGATTCGCAGAGCTTCTCAAAAAGCAAGGGTTTTATATTTTCGTAGGGTTGTAATATTTCTCCCCGGCTGTTCATGGTGATGTAGAGTTCTTCCCCCTGGGAGGTGTCCTTTACGTTAAAGTACCAGAACCGGACCTTCCCGGCTATCGTATCATATAAAGGCCCGGAATTCTCTCTCAGTTTTTCATCGATGATTTGGAGGGATTTTAGGATGGTTTGGATGGAAGGATCGTTGTCGTAGATGGTGGTATACCATCCTTTGTTTTTTATTTGTTTTTCGATGCCTGTTCCTGTAAACCATGTGTTATCGGAAAACAATTTCCGGAGGAAATTGTCTGTGGTCGACCTGACCCGGTAGGAAAAGCTCATGTGCGTTCCGGAACATTTCAGCAGGCCGTTAAAATCAGCTTGCCTCTTTTCTTTTATAGATAAATAATAGAGGATCAGTACTAAAGTGGTAAACCGTTGCTGTCCATCGATCAGAAAACAGGTGGAATGTGATGCCTGTTCCGGCATATAGGAATACAGGAAACCGACGTTTATATCCGTTCCGGCCGTTGTGATATCCCGGATGAATTGTTCCAGCAATTGTTTGTTGTTACCCCAGACATATTCACGTTGGATTTCGGGGATGACGATGTCTTGTGTGCTTAAAATATCCCTGACACTTAAGGCTTCCATTTTCATGATCTTAATTGTTTTGAGTTAACCATGCATTGAAATTCTTTCCTATTTCTTTGGCGATTTTATCCGTATTCCGTTTAATATCTTCCAGTGTCCACCGGTTTAGCGGGATACCGGTGGCTTCCCTGGCATCGATATCTCCTTTCATAAATACGGCGAGGGTATGGGGACGTACATATTTCTGGTTCATATATTCCTGGAAAATTATAGTCCGTTTGTGGGCATAATCGGCATTCCCGTAGCTCCGGTTGATCCTGAGGTCCAGTAAAACCATATTGCCGATGGAATTCAGGCCGGCAGAATTCAGGAGGTTTTGCAGCTGGGTGAGTTCCTGTTCGGTCAATTCTGCATCGGAATGATTCAGGATTTCCTGCATCTGGGACCGGATATCCTTGAAATCTTCGGACTGGGCAAATCTTTCCCAGTCTGTTTTGATCGTGGCAATTTCCCCGTTGTCCTTGCGTGGGGTTTGGGAAAGGATATGCTCTTTGTCTTCCCCGTCTTTCTGTCCGGATTTGCGGGTAAAATAGTCTGTCGGTAATTTTTTTATGGACTTGGAATCCAGTATCCGGAAAATATCCAGCAGGATCAGGATTTGGTATAATTCCTTGTCATTGTTGTACCAGTTCTCCCTGAAGTCAGAAATTGCTTCTGTCATTGTCTTCAGGCATTTCTGGTAGTCCGGAGCTGCTTTTTCTGTTTCCTCCAGATACCTGTCCAGCATTCTGGTGGCTATTGTATGTTGTATGTTTTTCAGGAATTTATCCCTTGAATTCAATGCTTTCCATTGGGTGTAAATGTCGCGGAATGGAGTCTGTGCTTTGAAATTGAAGAACAGGAAACCCAGGTAATGGTACAGTTCCTTGTCATTATACCAGCGTTGCAGGATGGCATACATTTCCTGTAGTTCGAGGTACATTTCCCAGCGGTCGTCATCCGGGTTGCCGTTCGAGTTTTTGCCATATTCAAAGAAGCTGAAATTCAGCGATTCCTTTTCGTTTCTCCGGTATTCGTAATAGAGGAGGTAGAGCAGGTTTATGGGCAATGTGGTAAAATCAAAGCGGTTGATGCGTGCCATCCCGATGGTTTGGTCTGAGATGAATTGCTTGAAATAATCTGCTGTTTTTCCGAACCAAAGGTTCATCAGGTCGAGTTCCATGCCCATGCGTATGCGGAATTCACGGACTTCGCTGGTGGCGGAGGTGCCGTGGTATTTTTCTTTGGCTGCCCGGGTCATCAGGATTGCCCTTAACAGATCGGCACCGTCCAGGTTAACTTTTCCGCCATTCAGGCTGGAAAATATTTTCTCCTCTTTGTCGTCGACGACATTGACAATTAGTTTGACCCGGGATAGCAGGATTTCCAGAAATTTACCTTTGTCTGTTGCGGTGTTTTCTTTAAACCATGCCTGGATGCTCCGGGCAACTTCCCTGATATAATATTGGTCTTTCCGTTCGGGGACCGTCTCCTTTTCCCAGATGTGGCCAGTGAGAACCTGTTTTGTTATGAATTCGTGTGTCTCCGGCCGGATAGAATATTGTAGCTTATTTTCCAGGAGAAGGGGAGTGCTGTCGGTTTCATGTTGTAGAAAAGAGAGCAGGATCAGTAATGTGGTCAGGCGTTGTTGCCCGTCTACGACATGGAAACAGTTTGCGTTTGTATTTTTTACCAGGGTAATGTTTTGCAGGCAATAAAATGTAGCTTCAGCGTTTCCGGTTTCCTGCCGGAATTTCTCAATATCGTTTAATAAAGCCACTATATTGGCTTCGTTCCATTTATATCCTCTTTGGTATTCCGGGATGTTGTAATATCCGGTCAGTTCTTTACGCAGGAAGTCGGAGAATACTTCCTTTACGCTATAAATTAATTCGTCCATGGATTTGAAAATAAATTAGTTATCGTTTAAACAACTCCGGACTAACCTTTTTGTCAGGTTTTCCGGTAATGATATCACACCAACCCTTTCGCATCATGAAATTGTAACTTTTCCTTTCATCTCCGGAATGGATTGGAATTACCATCATGTCCCAATATTTATTTTAATTTTCTTTGCTAAATAATTTTAACCAAAAATAAGGAAATGTTTTGAGTTGGGGAAGGGATCGTATAGGAAATTGAAACAGGACTTTTGCAAATGTTTATTTGCCAGAGTATAATAGCTTGGTTATGCCGGAATTAATGATCAGGTCGGTTATTCCCTGGCAGTTGTTTTAACGGATCTTTAGTTCGCTGGCGGCAAATTCCGGCATATCTGAATACGTGTTGTCGTGGGGTAGATTTGCAGGTTATATAAAGTAAGATATTGAATAACGATGACATAAAAAGAAACTATAAAAACCTTTTAAGAAAATTTATTATCAAAAACATATTTCAACCTGTATATGAACGTTGGATAAGGCATTAAGCGATAGTAACCAAATTGATTTTACTGATGTGATTCTTCAAGCCACAGAGATATGTCGTACGTATATATTCTCGTTGTTTTTTCCTCTTAGGAATTCGGCCGTGCGCTGCTGTATGCGGGCATCGGCAAGCTGTTTGTCGGACACCGGCCTGTATTCCGGCCGATCGATGAACCGGTAGTTGTTGGGGACAGGCAACTACCGGTTCAAATGTTTTTTCCATACTCATGGAGATTTTATTCAAAGATGGTGAAAAAAACTGGACCTGTAGCGTTGGTTTACAGGCTTTTATGGGTTCGCCATCTGCGAAAAGGCGGCCGGAGACTTTTCTGCCGGAAATATCATTTTACGTTTCTTCGAGTCCATCATAGGAGGTTTATTGTTATATGCGAAAGACCGTTTTGCATGTGTTTCTGAACCGCCACTCGTAGAGAGAAAGCCGGCGATAGAAAATCATTCCGGCACATCATCCAGATGGGCATAATTCAACAGTTTGATCTCTCCTGCGGTATTTTCGAGTGTCCCCGCATACACGACGGTTTTGCCCGCTATCGGTTCCTTGATCCAGTTGTCCATCTGTTTCAGCGCCTTCTCGAAATCTGTGCGGTAGGTCATGGCCGACTTGATCTCGATACCGTACAACCCCGAACTTTTTTCAGCACGAGATCGACCTCGTTTTGGTTCGAGTCCCGGTAGAAATAGAGGTTGCTTTCCTTGCCCATGTTATACCGCTGTTTCAATGCCTCCGTCACGATGAAGTTTTCGAACAGTGCTCCCCGCATCTTGTCCCGTGCGAGCTGCTCCGGCGATTCGATGCCGAGCAGATGGCAGGTAAGCTCCGTATCCATGAAATAGAGCTTGGGCGTTTTGGTCAGCCGCTTGCGTGTATTCTCGAAATACGGGGGCAGCAGGGTTACGGTATAGGGCGCTTGCAGTACGGGCAGCCAGGCCGTTATCGTGTGGGAACTGACACCGATCTCGTTGGCCAGTTCCGAGGCTTTGAATAACGAGCCGATGCGCTCGGCACAAAGCCGGATAAATGTATGAAACTGCATCATATCCTTGATTTGCAGCAAATCGCGTACCCTTGTCCAGGTAGGTTTTCACATACGCCGGATAGAGGAATTTAGGCATGTTGCGTCCCGAGCAGATTGCCGGATAGAATCCGCTGAACAATAGATCGTCGAGCGGCGTACCGGTGGCTGTTTTCCGTATTTCGGCGCAGGACATGGGGAGCAGCTCGAATACGGCGGTACGCCCCGCCAGCGACTGCGTAATCTTCTTCAGCATGGCGAACTGCGAACTACCCGAAAGGACAAAACGCCGGTTGGTATCCTCGTCTACCATACCCTGAATATACGACAATAAATTCGGGGCATGGTGTACTTCGTCGAGGAGCATGCCTTCCGCGTACTGGTTCAGAAAAGCGATCGGGTCGTTTTCGGTAAAGCTCCTCACGTCGAGGTTTTTTCCTTTGATTGTATTGAGAATGATACGGAATTGATGGAAGGCTTTTCGGATAGCTCGATGGGGTGGTTTTGAATCTGGAGCATATTAAAAATACCTGCCTTTATTACCTGATAAACTCGCCGGATGCTAAGGGGGAAAAAGGAGGAAACCGGGAAAGAGCTGAACAGGTTGGACGCATTTTGCCGTGACTTTGCCTGGCATAAACAATTTATTGCAGAGAAAGCATTTGATTTTGAAAGTTTTTTGAATCGTTGCACAGAGAATCAGAAAGTGCAAAAAACGGGAATTACTAACCCCTAAAGGAAGGAGGTGTAAATACAAAAATAGATGCGAGGATTCTGCTACAAAACTTATACGACAATAGAGTTGTCAGTTATAAAAAAGAAAAGGGATATAATTTTTCAGAATATTCAGATAATATAAAAACTCAATTAATTTTCTTCCGGGCGGATAAAACCGATAGGGCGGCGCGGTTTGTCTGACAATTTCTGATGTACCTGCAATTCTGCCAGTGTCTGATTGATGAGTTCAAGTTGCATGCGGGTGTCTTCGTTGATGTCGTTCTGGTCGGTGAATATTTCTTCGATATATTGCTTTAACTCCTTTACTTCTTTTTGAAGGAGGGAATGTTTGTCTGGCGGGGGATTGGCTATCAATTGACGGACAGCTATAAAAGCACGCATAATACTAATGTTTATTTCTATAGCCACTTCACTATTCAATATAGAAGAAAGCATTGCCACTCCTTGCTCTGTAAAAGCAAAGGGCATATAACGTGTTCCTCCCCTCTGGTTTGAGGTCACAATTTGTGACCTCAAAAACTCGAATTCTTCTTTGTTTAATTCAAACATAAAATCAGTAGGAAAACGCTTTATATTACGTTTAACCGCTTGTTTTAAGACTTTTGTTTCCGTTCCATACATTTGCGCGAGATCAAAATCCAGCATTACCCGCTGCCCGCGGATTTCATATATTTTGCTCTGTATGAGTTGTAAGTCTACCATAAGCACATAGTTTCCGGATTGAATCCTATAAATTTATGAAAAATTCTTTATTTATCAAAGAGGGGTAATTGGGGGGAGAAACTTACAAATTACAGTAAGGGGCGGACTATCGGATAAAAATGAATTGAAAAATGAAAAGGTAACTGTACAACGCATAAAACTTTATCAAAATATCTCTCTATGGAGAGCTTGGAATATCATACAAAATTTATAAATTTACACAATAGCAATAAATGTGTTGCGTATGGTTGATTTACAGATTATACAAAGTAAGATATATGAGATCCGTGGATAGCCGGGAGGTTAAAGTTTAAAGATTAAATTCATTACAATTGCTGATGTTGGAATGAAAACATTAATAACCTCTATTTGGCCTAAAGCCAAACAAAAAATTATAAAGACAGATTCCAAGTGACCATTGACGACATAAGAACAATGATAGTATCCGACGAGTCGCGGATTTTAGAACTAAAGAAGACTACCGGTGAGCTGAAAGACGGTATGCATTCAGCATGCGCGTTTCTCAATACAGAGGGAGGTTGGCTGATTTTCGGCGTTACGCCTAAGTCTCTGAAGATAGTCGGGCAGGAGGTGACAGACAATACTCAACGGGAAATTGCTCTGGCTCTTGCCGGACTGGAACCAGCTGTTGATGTACATGTGGAATATGTTGATGTGCCGGACTATCCCGGTAACAAGGTTATTGCAATGCACTTTGACGGTTGGGTTTGGGGCGAACGACCGCATCCTTGCACATCGGCCTCAGATATATTCGTGGGAAGGGCAAATGGCTGATGGCATCACTCTTGCTGATTTGAACGAGAAACACATCAAAGGGTGCATACGTCTTGGTGTGGAAGGTGGACGTATCCCGGCAAGCGCTATAAGCGTACCAATTGAAGAGACTTTGGTAAAATGGAAGCTTTTGAAAAATGGTGTGCCGACAAATGGGGCTACCATGCTATTCTCCGACAATATCGACGAATATCCGCAATTCCGGTTGAGAATGGCACGTTTTGTTGGAACTGACAAAAATGAGTTTATTGACAATCAGCGTGTCGAGGGTTGCTTTTTCGATCTCCTCGACGCAGGTATGGCATTTTTCTTCAAACATCTTAATCTCGGCGGCAAGATAACTAATCATAGCTTACAGCGAGAGGAACATCTGGAGGTGCCGTATAAGGCTTTGAGAGAGGCTCTTATAAACTCGCTTTGTCACCGTCAATGGGAGAAATATAATTTGACCAACAGCATTGCGATTTATGATGACCGCGTAGAAATTGCGAATCCGGGAATATTCCCTTTGCAAATTACTCCTGAAACCATTAAGGAATCTCATGAATCATATCCATACAATTTAAAGATTGCCGAAGCTCTCTACAAATCAACCTATCTGGAAAGCTGGGGATCCGGAGCTAAACGCATTATGGACGCATGCCGTGAGCAAGGTATAGAAGAGCCCATCTGGCGATGTGACGGTGGTTTTGTGATTGTCACATTCAAACGACCATTTTACGGGCTAAGCTACCAAGAAAAGAAGCCTGCAAAAAAGAATTTATGGGGTAATGTCGCCCAAAATGTCGCCCAAAATGTCGCCCAAAATCTTGATGAGAAAATTATTCAAATCATAAAATCTAATCCCTGCATTAAACGAGAAGATATTGCGAACCAATTATTTGTTACGAAAAAGACAATTGAGCGACATCTTAAAAATCTTGGAATTAAGTGGGATGGACATCCCAAAACCGGGAAATGGATTCTGCAAGATAATAACATTTAACGGGCTTTTCTTGTATATTAAATAGTTATTATAAACTACAAAAATGTGAGTGCGAATAATGGTATGTTAGTCCCAGCTGCTCAAAAACTATACGGTGTATTGTCAAACTTGGAGAGATTATGTCTGACTGCTGGATAAAAATAATTTGAAAAATAAGAAAGAATTTATTTTGATATGTCCATATTTGTTACACCTCTTTATACCACAAAAGCGGGAGATCTGCCGGTAAGAGCAGGTATTTTTATACCTGTTACTCTCCATATACGGCAGTTTTGTACCTCGTGTTGGAGCGTTAATGTGCTCCCTGTCTTTTATAATTTTTTCAGAATATTCAGATGATATAAAAACTCAATTAGTCTTCTTCCGGGCGGATAAAACCGATAGGGCGGTACGGTTTGTCTGACAATTTCTGACGTACCTGCAATTCTGCCAGTGTCTGATTGATGAGTTCAAGTTGCATGCGGGTGTCTTCGTTGATGTCGTTCTGGTCGGTGAATATTTCTTCGATATATTGCTTTAACTCCTTTACTTCTTTTTGAAGCAGGGAATGTTTATCTGGCGGGGGATTGGCTATCAATTGACGAATAGCAACAAAAGCACGCATAATACCTTTGTTTATTTCAATGGCTGTTTCAGAGTTAAGTACGCTGCTTAGCATAGCAATTCCCAACTCTGTAAAAGCAAAGGGCAGATATTTGATATTACTCCCACGGCTCTTGTTCAAGGTGCCAATTTGGCATCTTGAAAGTTCATCACGCGTAACCTCAAACATAAAATCTTCACCGTCAAAACGTTTCTTATTTCGTCGGACAGCACGTTTTAATTGTGCGGTTTCCGTTCCATACATTTGTGCGAGATCAAAATCCAGCATTACCCGCTGTTCGCGGATTTCATATATTTTGCTCTGTATGAGTTGCAGGTCTACCATAAGCACATAGTTTCCGGATTGAATTCTATAAATTTATGAAAAATTCTTTATTTATCAAAGAGGGTAATTCTTGGGATACACTAGAGTGCGGGAAAAGTATATAAAATAATTGAAAAATGAGAAAAATTTATTTTGATATGTCTATAGAAATTCATATATTTGTAATGCATTCCATATTTCAAGAGCGGGGAAACCTGCCGATTGTCGACAGGCATTTTTTATGCCTTGTCCTTTCCATACGGCGGTTCCGTACCCCCGTGTGGAGCATTAATGTGCCCACTGCTCTTGGAGTGGAATGCAACGGGACAGGCGGGACCGTTTTTAATTTCCGCTTATTTAAGAATTGATTAATGGAAATATTAAAGATTAATCTAAAGGATAAGTTGGAAGTAAGTCACTTATTTTACATTCAAAAACTTTTGCTAACATATTGATGTGGTCTAAGTTGTATGCTTTATCGCTTTCTGGATCTTCTATATTTTTAATAAAAGTATGTGAAACATTCATACAATCAGCAAGATAACGTAAGCTCCAACCTTTTGCAAGGCGGTGTTCTTTGGCTTTTTTACTAACATATAGTTCTATAGGAGATTTCATAACCTTTATTCATTTGTCAAATAAAGGTTTTTTTTGGAAATCAAGTGTAATCCTATAGAATTACTTGTGTAAATATTTGTAAACTTATAGAATTACGAGGATTTGTTGAAAAAGAAAAATTAAATACGGAAAATAAATGTAATAGAATCTGGATTATTAGCCTAAAACCACCAACCGATGTAAGAAAGCAAGAATTTACACGAAAAGGAAAATAGCCAGACACTTGGATGTTTAGAATTTATATCAACCTATAAAACTTAAGAGTATGGATACCATTGAAGACACTCTTACCAATGAAGCTTACGCGCGGATTTTACACAATCTTCCTCCCGATTCGGGGGATTTGTTACTACCGAATGAAGCTGAAAGAATCTGGAAAGGTTTCGTGGATTACCATTCTTACCCTAATCCTTTCGATTGCATTGAAAATGACACGGAACTGATGGACGGCTTTTTCGGATGGCTCGACGAAGTGGTTTTGAATCTGGAACATGTTAAAAATGCCTGCCTTTATTATCTGATAAACTCGCCGGATGATAAGGGGAAAAAAGAGGAAACCGGGAAAGAGTTGAACAGGTTGGACGCATATTGCCGTGACTTTGCCTGGCATAAACAATTTATTGCAGAGAAGGCCTTTTATTTTAAGGGTTTCCTTGAATCATTGCATGGGGAATCAGAACGTGCGGCAAAGGGGAAACTTCTGACCTCCCCAAGGAAGGAGGTGTAATGACGGCCTGAGTCAATAGCCCTCTTTCAATCCATTAAATAAAAGGTATGGAACTTCCTGCCTGACTTATTAACCCAATTTGAATAGAGAGTTTTTAATCATTTTTAGTTATAAACCGAATAAAACTTTACTTATGGAAAACGAACAACACCCCGACACTTTCCAACCGACAGAGAATCGGTATTCCGGCTTAGGCGGAGAAGAGTTTCAACCTGAGAAACCAGATCTAACGGGTAAGTGCCTGCCTTTATTATCTGATAAATTCGCCGGATGATAAGGAGAAAAAGGAGGAAACAGGGAAAGAGTTGAGCAGGTTGGAGGCATTGTGTAATTATAAGTAATTACTATGATAAAACCTGTTGAAGTATAAGACAATTAATGATTTTAGATAGTTCTTTGAAAGTTTGTTTTGTTATGTTAGAGAATTTTTGTACATTTGTTACGTACTACATACTCGAAGGTAGGGAAACCTGCCAATCATTGACAGGCATTTTTTATGCTTGTACACTCCATATACGGCGGTTTCGTATCCCCGTGCGGAGTGTTAATGCACCCGCTGCCTTCGAGGTGTAGTACAACGGGACGAGCGGAACCGTCTTTTCTATTCGCTTCAACAAAATTTTTTACTATGAAAACAGAAATGAAAAATATTTGATTGATAGTATGTTATTCTATGCCCTCAAACAATTTGCTTAATGTAATTCCGAGTGCTTTACTAAGTTTATATAAGGAAGTAAGCCTTATATCTATACTGCCGGATTCATACTTTGAAAGATTACTATTATCAATATCAACGATAGCTTCAAGTTCTTGTAAGGTTAAAGATTGATTTTTTCTTAGCTGTTGCAATTTTTGACCGAATTTGTGTAATATTAATTCATCATCTTCCATATCCTTTGTTTTAAGTTCATAACAAAGGAAAAAATATAGGTTGACACTCTTTCTGGTTTATAAACCAGAAATTGATAAGGGACAATAAATAAGTAAAAAAAGATTAGAATATACATTATATCAATAACTAAAATATAACAGTTCAATTATGAAAAATAACAAATCTCCACCGAATTAAGATTATTTCCTTTAGGAAATTTACAATTTATGAGACGTGATTTACGTCTTACTATATCTAACTATTATAATTAAATACAAACATGGAAACAGATCATCAAAACACTTTTCAACCGACAGAGAATCGGTATTCCAGCTTAGGCGGAGAAGAATTTCAGCCTGAAAAACCAGATGTAACGGGTAAGTGCCTGCCCAAAGGATTTATTTCGACGGACAACGAACCTTTGAAACACTTTTATCTGCAAATGTCCCGGATGATGTGTCCTTCGGTCACCGCAGACTCAACGGAGTGTGAAATATTACAGATCCTTTATACCCGTGTAAAAAAGAGCTGCAAGCTATTAAAATTACTCGACACCCATCCGTGGAGCGATATCGATCCCTTCCTGATCAAGGCCTGCAGCTTTTATCTGTTCACGGATTCGTCGGATTCCCAGAAGGAGAAACGGCGCCTGAACAATATCCTTTACCGTCAGAGTATTTTTACGGGAAAGATTTCGGAGCTGCATGACCTGATCGCCCATGACCTGATCTTCTTCTGCCGGGTAAAAACGGACCTGGAGGAAATGTTGCGTATCGATCTTTCCGATCCGGCCAGTATAGATCCGGTTCTGTCCGGAAAGGATACAGGGACGATAAAATAAACGAAACAATGCAAACAGGGAAGGAGGTGAACCGGAAAAAAATGAAGATTCCATAAAAAAACAGCGGGGGACTGGGTGACATTGGCGTGCCCGTTCAGTCCTCCCGCCTCAATTAACATTATTACTAATATTAACACCGACAAAGTTATGCAAAAAAACGCATGCAGCGTTAGCCGGAGCTTACGAAAGCAACGGCTGACCGCCATTATTTTCTGTTTATTGGCTGCTTTTACCCTGCCCGTCCCTTTGCAGGCAGGAGTGCCGCAGCAACAATCCACTTATCCGGTCAACGGCCTGGTGACCGATGCGGAAGGCGTCCCCCTGCCGGGCGTGACCGTCCGTTACGGAATTACGGGCGGGGCGACCGACAACGGGGGGCATTTTGCGCTCCGCCTGCCCGAAGAGCGCGGCAGGCTGACCTTTTCGTGTGTGGGCTATAAGACGGTGACGGTGGGTTACCGTGCCGGGGAAATGCTCCGGGTCCGGCTGGAAGAGAGCCGTGAATCGCTGGAGGAGGTGACGGTGGTCGCCTACGGGGAGCAGCGGCGCGGACAGGTGTCGGGCTCGGTGGCGACGGTGGATGCCGCCCGGCTGCAAAACAAGCCCGCATCCAACGTGCTGACGCTGGCCAAGGGCCAGATGGCGGGGGTGTATATCGCGAGCCAGTCGGGCGATCCGGGCGGCAACGATGTGAGCATCATCGTCCGCGGTGCGAACGACCTGGCAATTGCCGGCAACCGTAACCCGCTGTTCGTGATCGACGGGGTGATCGCCTCGGACGACGCCAGCCTCAAGGTGGGCGGCAACCCGCTCACCTCGCTCAACCCGGACGACATTGAAACATTCACCGTATTGAAGGATGCCGCAGCGGCGGCCATCTACGGCTCGCGGGCAGCCAACGGGGTGGTGATCATCACGACGAAAAAGGGCCGCTACAACCAGCACCCCCTGCTCTCGGCCAATGTCAGCCACACCTTTATCCTGCAGCCCCTGCTGCCGGAGCGGATCGGCGGGAATGCCGAGCGGCTCGCCCGTCTGGAGGCGATGAAAAATTATGCGGGAGTGTACTACGACCGGGAAACGGATTCCTACCGCTATCCGGAAGGCTACGCCCTGGGCAAGCCTTACGATTATTTCTGGAACGAAGGCAACGGCGCGGACATGACCGTGTATCAGGACAGCCTGAACCCTTTCTATAACAATTCCACCGACCTGATGGCATATTACCTGCGCCCCGCCCATGCCACGAATGCGAATATCCAGGTCCGGGGCGGGGCGGAGGGAATCGCCTATTCCGTCGGCCTGGGCTTTTACGATGAGGCGGGAACGCTGCGGGGTACGGGCAACCGCCGTTTTTCGGCCTTCTCGAACCTGGCCTTCAAGCCTGCGCACCACCTTTACGGCAATTTCCGCTTCTACCTGGCCTATACCGACAACAACCGCTCGCGCAAAGGGGTGGATGCCTTCAATCCGGCGCCGACGGCTTATTCCACGCTGCCGGACTTTCTTTTCACCTCGACGGTGCTGCCCGGTCCCGGAACGCCTTATTTCGGCGAGCTGACCCGCCGCTATGAGAGCACCAGGGAGAAGAACGACAGCTACAAGCTGCGCACTTCCTTCGACCTAACGTATGAGATCGCCGACGGCCTGGCACTGAAATCGGGCGTGGCGGTCGATTATCTCCAGAACAACCAGAACGTTTTCCTGCCGAAGGAGGTGAACGAATACGGTAAAACCTATAGCAGCGGCACGATCGCCCGCCATCTGATGGTGCTCAACGAGAACCTGCTGACCTACCGCCGGACGTTTGGCAGCAGCCATACGGTCGACCTGCTGCTCGGTTTTTCCGTGCAGCAGGACGAGATGAACAATAACACGGGCAAGGCGCTCGGGGCTGCCTCGAACACCATCCATTACGCCCCTTGGTACTCGCAGGTGTACGATGCGGAGGCCCGGCTCGACCTGAAGGATTATTATTCGGATTATGAGAAAAAGACGATGGTGGGCCTGTTCGGCCGCCTGAACTACAATTACAGGGAGCGGTATTATGCGGGCTTCACCCTGCGGCGCGATGCTTCGTCGACCTTCGGCGAGGATGTGCGTTGGGGCTGGTTCCCTTCGTATTTTGTGGGGTGGACGTTTACGGAGGAGCCGTTTATGCAGGCGCTGAAACCTTGGCTGAATTACGGTAAGCTGCGCTTCTCGCAAGGGCGTACGGGCGTATCTTCGAATATCCCTATCTGGCACAGGGCGAACTGGATCAGGGCGCTCCCTATTTGGGGCATCCGACTGTGGTTCCCGAATGGTGGGCAGGTGTCTCGAACAGCGGCCTGACCTGGGAAAAGACGACGGAATACGATGCGGGGCTGGACCTCGGGTTGCTGGACAACCGCATCGGCCTCACTTTCGATTATTACCTGAAACGGACGCGCGGGTTGCTGTACAATCCCCCGACTCCCGGCACGCATACGGGTTTCCTGGCCCCGTGGCGGAATATGTACGGCATCGACAACGAGGGTGTGGAGCTGGAGGTGAAGGGTGAGCTGGTGCGCGGGAGGACCTGGCAGTGGAACCTGTCGTTCAATGTAAGCAGGAACCGGAACCGGCTGGCCCGGAGCCTGAACGGGCGCGATTTCCAGAATACGGCGGCCCGCTTTGCGAACAACCTTTCGGTGATCGGGCTGCCGCTTTACGGGATTTATGCCTTCGACGACCGGGGGATTTACGGCCGCCGGAGCGACGTGCCTTCTTATTATGAGGACGGGGTGAAGAAATACCTCCGCGGAGAGGGGAGTGCCTACTACCGGGCGGGCGACCGGATCATCACGGACGTGGACGGCAATGGTCAGATTTATAATTACGGTACGCTGGCGGAGGACCGTATATATATCGGTTCGCCCCTGCCACAGTTTCAGGGCGGTATTTCCACGGACCTGATGTGGAAGGGGCTGGATGTGACCGTGCTGTTCAATTTCGTTTGCCGCAAGTGGGTACTGGATGCTGCCCGGGGGGCTTCTCTGGGTACTTACCTTGCGCTGAACCCGGCGGATATGGCGCGTCCTTATCTGACGGGTAGTCTCGACGGGCTGTTCTGGGAGCATCCGGGCGACGGTGCGCCTTATCCGGCCAACCGGATGGAGAACGGGCTGTATAATTTCGCCACCAACCTGGCCTCGAACGCTCAGCGGATCAGCTACCTGAAACTGCAGGCGGTGACGGTGGGGTATACGCTGCCGGAAGCGGTGCGGAAAGCGACGGGTTTCGGTGCGCGGATCTTCATAAGCGGTGAGAACCTTTTTACGCTGACGGATTACCGGGGCGGCGACCCGGAGACGGTGGACCCGTATACGGGAGTGGACAATTACAACGCCTATCCGCTGTCGCGCCGCTTTACAATCGGACTAACCTTAAATTTTTAAACGATGAGAAAACAGATGATCGGATATATCGCAGGGCTGGCTTTATTCCTCCTGTCGGGATGTGACAGTTTCCTGACGCAGTTGTCGGAGAATAATACGACGGTAGCGAACCATTTCCGTAGCGAAGCGGATGTGGAAGCAGCGGTTTACGGCATGCACGCCCAGTTCCGTGAGGTGATGGGGAGTTTTACGCAGGACTACCGCGACCGCGGTCTGCTGCTGGATAATTTCGGCCTTGCCCGTTGGCGGGAGGCCAATGAGCATAACCTTTCGGGCTATACGGCTACAGCCGTGGAGTTCAGCTGGATGTACGAATATAAGGCCGTGAGCGCGGCCAATCTGGTGATCGGTAATCTTTACCGGGCCGGTCTTCCGGAGGAGCGTTACCGTTTTTATATGGGTCAGGCGCTGTGTATCCGTGCCTGCCTGTATTTCCAGATTATCCGGTTGTGGGGGGATGCGCCGCTGGTGCTGGAATACGAGGATATCTCGGAGAAGGGGCGTACGCCCTGGCGGGAGATCGCCGGGCATATCGTGGCGGACCTGCTGCTGGCAGCGGAATACCTGCCTCCTGCGGATCAGTTGAAGGATCCGGAGGGTAAACCACTTACGGCCCGTCAGATCCCGGGGCGGGGGACGGCGTATGCCATATTGGCCGGGGTGTATGCGTGGATAGCGGGCTACGGGCAGGAACCGGAATATTATGCGCTGGGGATCGAAGCTGCCGGGAAGGTGATCGGGGACCCGAATTACCGTCTGGTGGCCAGCCCGGAGGAGGTATGTACGGAGGTGCTTCCCGGAAATTCGGAGGAAGGGATCTTCGAGGTGTGCTATGACGACAGCCGGGGGGAGTATAAGGATTTCGGGAGCTATATCGGGGGGACGGTCGAAAAATGGCCGGTGTTGAAAGGGACGACCCCTGCTTCGCGGCGTAAATTCTTTATCCGCAACGAGACGGTGGAAAGGCTTTACACGCCGGAGGATTTGCGTTTACAGGCCTATTTTGCCGATTTCTTCCGGATGAAGGAAGAGCCGGTGTCTGTGACACAAGGAGCTGCCTATGTTCGGATGTGGCGGGAGGTGGAATACTACTCGGGCGGAATTTATGACGGTACGCCGCGTACGCTGTTAGCGAACGATATCCTGATCCGCCTGCCGGATATCCTGCTGCTGAGGGCGGAGATGAAAGCGGCGACGGGTGACCGGGAAGGGGCCGTTGCCGACCTGGATGTTGTCCGCCGCCGTGCGGGCGTGGCCGGTTATTCGGAGGCGGAGGGTGATCTCCGGCGGGCGATACAGCTGGAACGCGACAGGGAGTTGCTGTTTCAGACGGGGGTGCGGTATTTCGATTATATGCGCAATCACACCTATAACCTGCTGAAAGGGGGCTTCCGTGATCTGACGGAAACGGATGTGGCGGCCGGGGCTTTGTTCCTGCCGGTATCTCTGGATGCGATGAACAATAACCCGAAGGTGAAACAGACGGCTTACTGGGTAGGAAAGTTTTGAGCCGTCGATTTATAATCTGTGTTTTCCTGCCGGGGGATGCCTTTCCGGCGGGAAAACAATAAAAAATATATGGAATATGAAAAATTATATGATAGGAATAATGTTCGTCATCGCTTGCGGAACAGGCGGTTGTGAAAAAGATACGTTCCACGATACAGGTCTGGCTAACGGGGTTTACGACGGTACGGCCTGGGAATATATGCAGGCGGGGCACGGCAACTGGGACTCGCTGGTGATCATGATCCGGAAGGCCGGGTTGGCGGACCTGTTCGACGGTAAAGACCCGGATTGTCCGCAGATGACGGTGTTCGGTCTGACGAATCTGAGTATCGTGCAGTTCCTTTTGCGAACGACGGACGGGGAGGGGGAGCTGGTTTACCGCTCGGTGGCGGATATGCCGGATGCATTGTGCCGGGAGATTCTGTTGTCGTATGTGATTGCAGGACGGCATGTGCGGGTGGATTTCCCGTATGAGGTGCAGGGTACGCTGGAAGGGGGAACGGTTTTTGAAACCCTGAACGGTCTGGATTTGCGGGTGTACCGGGTGAAAGGCAGCTGGCAGGGGATGCCGGACATCGGAGCGGACGGCATCGGTTTCCACTTCCTGGAATCGGGTCATACGGGGCACGTGGCCTCGGGGGATATCATGACCGATAATGCCGTGGTGCATTCGTTGTCGACCACCTTTCAGATGGCCGACCCGGTGGTGGACGGTAGTGAGGATAGGAGAGGAGGAGTGTATGATTAATAAAATGAAGAAACAATCACACATTAAAGGATGTATTATGAAAATAGGAATATTAGGAATGCTGATCCTGGCAGGGATCGGGTTTTATAGTTGCGATGATATCACCAAGGGGTATCTGGAAACGGACGAAGCCGGGTATGTCACCGATACGCTCCGGATTGCCGCCGATCCAGGCAACGGGGATACGATACCCTATCAATCGGAGAAGATACAGGGGGTGATCGGTACTTTCCCTATACATTATGAGTTGGCAGCCTTGCGTGATGACTCGGGCCGGGAAGTGGTGGCCGTGATCGCCTCGCAGGTAGAGGTGGTATTGACCGGGGTGTTCCGGATCGCGAAGGATCATACGATCCCAGTGGGCACATACAGGGCCGACCTCCGGGTGTGGAACCTAGGGCGTAGCTTTGTGCTTCCGGGGATATACACGATAGTGGTGGAGCCTGCTGCCGAAACGGCTGATTCCGGAAGTAGAGAAGAAGGTTAGCGACAGAGAAAACCTTGCCGCGATGGCTATTAGCGGCCATCGCGGTTTTTCGTTTTGTCAGTTTCTGTGTTTTATTGGATTTTGATTATTGTTTTATAATAATTGTCTTTGTATCAATTAATTTTGTGAAGTGTGACCATTCTGATAAATCTTTTCGTAACCAGCGGGCATGTTTCTCCCGAATATTTTTGTGACCGGTAGATGGAAAAGTTGATCCGGGAGATCAGTAATGGTAATAATCTGGCTTTGATTTCCACCCGCAGAATGCGGTAAAAGCGGACTGATAGAACATTGATTCAGAAATGAGTCTATAGTCCGTCTATACTATACTTTTTTTGTGGATATTTATGCGATAGCTTCGTTGCGGGATTTCGTTTTTCTACTGAGTAAGGTGATTCTCGAAGGTTTAAAGCCAAGGGTAAAAGAGCCTGTTTTATTTTTGCGGGCAGTCGGTGGCATGTCATGGGGAATATGTTCCTGAGTGCCTCCCGTCCTGTATATGGAAAGCATTGCTTTGCCTGTATACACGGCTTTTGCCATTCGGAATTTCGAACAGGGAGGAAAAACGATTGTACCGGAAGTGGTGGAATTGCTCTACCGGCAATTTGAAGGAATCACCTGGTATCTGTAAAAGATGCTGAATGTTTTGTACAGTTCAACTCCTCCGGGAGGGAATTATACGCGGGATATGATTTTTCCGGCCCTCGACAGTGTAATGGATTTTTTTAATATACCTATCTGGAAATGTTGTACCGGAGGCCTGGAAAATAGAAGGAATTGCTGATTGCTCTGGCTAAGGAAGGCAAGGCTCGTGTCGTCACTTCCGGCGAATTTGTTCAGAACTACCGTCTATCCTCCCCAAGTTCCGTACAGTCTGCCCTGCGTGGCCTGCTCGAAAAGGATTTTATCACGCAGGAACAGGGCATATATCAGGTATACGACCGCTTTTTCGGAATCTGGCTGAGGGGAGAGTTTTTTTAATATATCATATTGGTAAAATATGAATCAAAGTAATAATTTTGAAAATTATATTATCTATCTTTGAAAAATGGAACCAAAACAGAGTTGATTATTATGAAAGAATTTAGTACGATCATTCGTGAGCATATTTTCCAAGCTATTCAAAAAATTCAGGAAGAAGGAGTACCTAATCATGCACAGTCGTCGACCCGGTAACATGTAATTCATTGGCGGTTTCAGGTATGGTCTTATGTTCGGCACATGCTTTAGCAATACTTGTTTCTGTTTTTCCGGCAGTTCGCCCAAGAACTTCTGTAACCTGTACTGCAATGCTTTGTCAGCTTTTTCTTCGGCCATATTTGTAAAGAGTAACACCTCTACTATCTTTTTCTGATAATCGCCTTGAAACTTCTGCGAACGAATATGTTTCAGGCAATTGATTTTGCCTATGGTCAGCAGGTAAGCGACGACACTATAGCGATCGTTATATTGTTTCAGATGGGTCCATTGCACGAAAAAGGCATGCTGCATCAGATTCTCCGCTGTATGCATCGCGTATGGTATACTGTTGCAGATTTGGAAAGTATTCTACATATACCCAATGGAATGCCTTCTTATCATCTGCCCTGTTCCTACCCCCTGTTCCTGAATGTTGATCTCCTTTTCCATCTGAGTAAATTTAATGGCAAAACGATTATTTTCTAACTAAAATAGAGAGAAAAAGAGGTAATAGTTCTGTTATCTTTTTATGCTTTTTTGCGACAAATACATGATGTTCTCTCAATGATCGAAGCGGAAAGCACTTCACCTCCCAAAAGAATGCAGCCTGCCGGCGATCGTCAGCAACTCCTGCCACGGACTGCATTTTTTATTGTTCTGGAAGGCAGGATAAATGTGTGCACAATTACCTTGTCCTTATAGTTGATTCAGAGTGTTCTGTTTTCCTTCCGGGATTTCTTTACCTTCACTTTAAATATTGAAAGATTAACTATATTGAATGATTAGGTGTTTTAGAAGTAAGAGAGAGTGCTTTTACAGTTTCTGGTCTGTTTATTTTATAGATTATTATTCTGGAGAAACAAGGAGTCGGGTATTTTTATGATTACTTTAAGGGAACGTGGCAGAGGATGATTGATAGGATAGAATTATAATACTAAAGGATAAATTTATTTATGTGGAGTATGATTGAAAGTACAATTTGACTAAAAATCTGATATACATTATGCCAAAATTCAGGGCATTTTCTTATCTTTGTACTATAAGATCTTAATATCTATTTATTGTTGTGAATCAGATGGTTAAATTACGGGCGATAGACTTCTTTTGCGGAGGAGGAGGAATGACGTGCGGGCTCAGGCAGGCCGGGGTGGAGGTTATGGCTGGTGTTGATTTGGCTGAGGAATGTGAAAGTACTTACGAAGCTAATAATCCGGGTACAAAATTTGTTGGGGCAGACATTACAAAATTGGAAGAAAACTATTTTGAAAAACAGTTCGGTCTTATCCGGAATGATGATAATCTGGTGTTGGTCGGGTGCAGTCCCTGCCAATATTATTCGATTATTAATACAAGCCGTGATAAGTCGCTGAAATCAAAGGATTTATTAAGGGATTTCAAGCGTTTTGCGGATTATTATAATCCGGGATTTATTTTGGTGGAGAATGTTCCGGGATTAGCAACCCGGCAGGACAGCGTGCTTCCGGAGTTTTTGGCTTTTCTGGATAGAAAAGGGTATCATTATAAATGGGATATTGTAAATATGAGTTATTACGGGGTTCCGCAATCCCGGAGACGTTTTTCTTTAGTGGCTTCGCGTTTGGGGGAAGTTGCCATGCCTGTGGCTGATACTAAGCAAAAATTGTTGAAGGATGCTATTGGGGCGGATAAAGGATTTTTTCCGGTGGAGGCCGGGCATAAAGACGACACTGCTTTTATGCATACTGTTTCCGGGTTGAGCGAAGTAAATCTGAAAAGATTGCGGAAGACCCCCCATGATGGTGGTTCCCGGCTTGCATGGAAAGATGATAAGGAATTGCAACTCCCTTGTTATGTGGGAAAGGATCACAGCTTTGCAGATGTCTATGGGCGGTTGAAATGGGATAAACCTTCTTCTACTATTACTACTATGTTTTATAAAACGTCCTGCGGGCGTTTTTCCCATCCGGATGAAGACCGGGGACTTTCTTTGCGGGAAGGGGCAACATTGCAGACTTTTCCTTTGGATTATGTGTTTAAGGCCGGAAGTATCGGAGCTAATGCCCGGCTGATCGGTAATGCGGTTCCGCCCGAATACGGCCGGCGTCTGGGTTTATTATTAAAAGAATTAAAAGAAAAATACGATGGCACGATTCAGGACGAAAGCAAGAGCGATTGAACTTTTAGGTAAGGGACAAATAGCCGATTTACCTACGGCAATTTCTGAATTGTGGAAAAACGGATATGATGCTTATGCCGGGAAACTGACTTGTAATCTTTACCTGCCTGGGTATAAGGGTAATAACTTTCCGTTCTTTACTTTGACGGATGACGGTTCCGGTATGTCGGAAAAAGATATTCTGGAGAAATGGATTGTTTTAGGGACGGATTCCAAGGCCCGCGGACGTTCTTTCCTGACTGAGAAAGAGCGTTTCGGTAAGCCTTCCCGGGTGCCGATGGGCGAAAAGGGTATCGGACGGTTGTCTGTGGCCTATCTGGGTAGTCCGATGCTGATGCTTACCAAAAAGCAAGGGGAGGTATGCCAGCTTTTATTTATGGACTGGCGGATTCTGGAAAATTATAATCTGTTTGTGGATGATATTAATATCCCGTTGAAAGAGTTTGCGGAACCGGAGGGATTCCGGCAGGATTTTACCGGAATGCTGGCTGAGTTCCTGACAAATTTTGATAATGAACAATGGACCGAACAGCCGGAATTAATGGACGTGATCAGGAAAGATGTTCGTTCTTTGGTGGTCCCGGAATTTGTTTTTGAAGAAATTTTGCCGGATTTTCTTCGTCCTGAATATCATGGTACTACTTTTCTGATATTCAAACCCAATGAACAGTTATTGGAGCTGGCGGATGCCGGAAAGGATACGGGGGATGGAAGCGATGCTGTTACTGAAATCAGACGTTCGCTCAGCGGATTATATAATGTATTTAAAAATTTTCCGGATTTTGCAACCGAATTCAATGTGGTGGATGCCGGAGGAAAATATAATATTATCAATGACTTTTTCAGTCAGGAAGACTTTCAGTCAGCAGATCATTATATCCGGGGAACTTTTGATGAAAATGGATTTTTCACTGGTACGGTCAGGGTATTTAATGAAAGTTTTGATTATAAATTCCGTCCGGTGCGTTTGCCTGGCAGGACGCCTTACGGAGTATTGTCTTTAGAGTTGGGTGTGCTTGAAGGAACACCCAACAGTTCTAAATTAGTACCTGAGGTATACCAGAGGATGTCCGGTAAAACAGAAAAATTCGGCGGTCTCTATATTTACCGGGATGATTTCCGGGTGTTGCCTTATGGCCGGGTGGATTACGATTTCCTGAAATTTGAGGAACGCAGGACAAAGGGTGCCGGTTATTATTTCTTTAGTCACCGGAATATGTTCGGATATATTGCCATCAGCCGGGAAAGTAACCGGAATCTGATCGATAAGGCCGGACGGGAAGGTTTAATTGAAAATAAGGCTTACCGGGAATTTAAGAATGACCTGATACAGCTTTTTGTCGATTTGGCAATGACTTATTTTAAGAGTATCAGTAAAGAAAATCCAGAGGTGAATTCCCGTTCTGAACAACTGAAAGAAATTCAAGCCAGAAATAAAAAAATACAGGAAGCTGAAAAGAAGAAAGCCAAGCATACCAAATCCCGGTTTATTGAGGAATTGAAGAATAACCGGGGAAGAATTATACAACTGCAGGAAGAAATCAATGAGCTGCAGAAGCGTCTGACTGCGGAGACTGCTAAGTTGGAGCTGGTGTATAATGACTATAATGAGCTGGTGTTTTTGTTGGAGGAGAAAAAAGCCGAATTGCGCCGTTTACGTTTGAATAAACCACAGGCGGCAAAACTTTCTGAGCTACAGGAAAAGAAGTTTGAGGATTATAGAACGGAATATGCCCGGACGGAAATTTTAATGAAGGAATGTGAAGAGGAAGTCGCAAAGGTGCGTCAGCGTTTCGATGTTCAGAATCTGCAGAGAGATTATGAGGAAAGATACCGGGCTGAAATGAAAGGAATCGATGCTTACATTGTTGCATGCAGAAAACGTTTTAATGCCGTATCCGGTAAATTTGACAGTTTGTTCCGTGAAGAACAGAATACTTTTGTCCGTTTGTTTGAAGAACAGGTACAGACAGGTATCCCGGAGGTGCCTAAAACCCGGGAAGATTTTGAACAGGCTATTAATGTGGTGCTGGCAACCGGGGAAGAGGTGAAAAATCAGGCTGAACAGAAATTTTCTGCTTTTTTGAACCATGTTGAGAATCTGAATTTTGAAGTCGATGATGATTTGCTGACTAATTGGTATATGGAGCAGAAGGAGAAGCTGGAAGATAAGCTGAGTATGACGAATGAATTGGCTCAATTGGGAATTTCTGTAGAAATTATTGACCATGAGTTCAATGTGTTGTATGCCAAGATGGCACAATCTGTCAATTTCCTGAGAGATTATGCCGGAGAACATCCTGAAATTCAGGATATTTGTTCCCAGTTACAGATTTCTTTCCAGCACATGGAAGCTAATTATAAGATGCTGAAACCTTTATACCGGACAACACGCCGGCAAAGGACGGAATTTACAGGGGCATATGTTTTGTCCGGTATGCAGGCTTTCTTTTCTGAAAAACTCAGACAATATCAGATTGATTTGAAAGGTTGCCCTGCTTTTCTGGGATATACTTTTTTCAGTTATGAGTCGGTAATTACTTCTGTTTTTATCAATGTCATCAATAATGCTTTGTATTGGCTTATTCCGGTGGAAGACCGGAAAATACGGATCGATTACCGTCCGGCAACGGAAGAAATCCTGGTTATGAATAATGGTGAACGTATCGACGACCGGATACTGGATGATATTTTTACTCTTTTCTTCACCCGTAAAAGAGAAGGGCGCGGGATCGGGCTTTATCTGGCCCGGATGATTCTCCGTTCTGTGGGATTGGATATTCTGGCAAGTAATGAGCAAAATGATAATAAACTGGGAGGTGCATGTTTTATCATCCGTCCTTATAAAGAAGAGTTATGTTAGAAACGGGACAGATTAAGGCGATTGTATCCGGGGCAATACAATCGGCTGTGTGTATTGACGATCAGTATCAGGAACCTTATCAGACGACTTCTGGAAAGGAATCCTTGAATATAGAATTTCCTGCCTGTTTGTACCGCTCTTTCCGGGTAAACGGGAAATGTGATTTAGATATATATAATTTTAAAGGATACGATACTTTTCTGGAAGATCAGGAATATCTGTTTAATAATAAGGAACTGCTGATTCTGGACTGGGAATTGGATCCTGAAAGTCAGGTTAAATATACCGATGCCCTGAAAGTGCTGCAGAAAGCTGTGGAATGTGATTATGTACAGTTTGTGACTTTATATACTCAGGAGGAGAATATCAATAATATTGCAGGACAGGTGTTTTCTTATTTCAGAAATTTCGGAACGGCAGAGGAACAGGAGAAGAAACTGGAAGGACTGATTGAAAAAACGGATAAGTTTCTGAAGGAAATAGAAAGTGACTGTACGGCAGATGATCTTAGGGCAGTTTTGGGTGAGGAAACAGACGGTTATTCGTTATATCCTCACCGCCGGAGAGAAATCGGAGAAAGTATCAAGCTGCAGGTAACAAAGTTGCTGCCGGAATGGAAAAAATTGTGCTCTTTTTTTTCCTCTGAATTAATCCTGGAAGCCGGATTTAATAATTCTGAGGAGTTCTATATCTGGTATGAATGCTATAAGAAAGGATATTTTTTCTGTCAAAGGGAGCCGGGTGAATTTGCGGTTATGCCCGTAAAAGCGGAGGTTCCTGCTTTACTGGTAAATAATACGCTTGTATTCATCCTGAATAAAAAAGGGACCGGGACCGGCATTTCACCGGATGATGTGTATGACCGGATATGTCAGGTAATATCCGGAGTGCCTAATATCCGCTCCTTGTTATTGTCGTTGCGGTTGAAAGAGGTATTGCACAAAAGGCTGTGTATGGTGGGGAAAGGTTTAGGAGGGCTGGATGAAAAGGCATTGGTTTATCATGCCAGTAATTATAAGCTGGATAAGGAAGAAAGCCTGATGTCGTATATCGTTACCTGTTTTGCCGGACATATTGTTCAGGAGATGACGGAAAATACTCAGTTATCGGAACTGAATGCTCTGTTGTATGAAGAAGAGCCGGAAGTACCTACACCGAAACAGTTAGCAGAATTGAATTGTTTCCTGACCTTTACGGATAAGGATAAACTGCCTGCTGAGATGCATCAATTGAAGGGCGGGGATATTTTCAGATTGACCTCGCCTGTGGAAGAGGGAAAGGAGAATACCGATATGGAGTATGTGATTTGTATTACGCAGGGATGTGATGCTTTACGGCCGGAACAGAAAATAAATTATAACTTTGCTTTTACGGGCGGAATTAAAGTTTCTAAGCTTTCCCGTGCATTGGAAAAGACTGAAGAAGAACACTTTTCTTTTTTGAGCGGGAATGAGGTGGTTAAATGGAATCTGAATTTTTTTACTCTTTATATCAAAGAGCATATTTTCAACGTAAATATTCCTATTCCTGTTACGGTTAACGGTGCTCCTAATAAGTTGGTATATATTGGGAATCAGAAAGACATTTTTTCCCAACGGGTGATTAATGCTACTTTTAACCGGGCCTTGAGAATGGGAGTCGACTTACCTCATAAAATGAAGGAATAATGAAGGGAACAAATGAAACAGAAGTTCTTTTAGTCCGGATAAATCGTTTATTCGGATTATTTATACAAAACCGGGAGATTTATTTAAAAAATGTTGGTCAGAAGGTTTCTGCTTTGGAACCGGATGTCAGAAAGTATATAACTTCTGATATTCCCGAAGTTCTGCGTTTATTCGTTGATTGGGAAAATTATAAGATAAAGGGGTCTGTTGGGGCAGGGCTGTTAACCAAAACTCCTTGGATTGCTGTTCTGGATAGTGAGATTACACATACAACGACAGAAGGAGTATATATCGTGTTTTTATTTTCTTCTGATCTGCAAAAGGTTTATATTGCTTTGATTCAGGGAACAACGATCCCCTGTAAATTCGGGAGCAGATTGAGCGTAAAGGAGATTGTCAGTCGCCGCGGATATATCCGGGAATTATTAAATATTGAAGATAAAATATTACAAACGGATAATAATCTGGATGTTGCGGATGTTCGTTATAAAGAAGGGGTGATTTATTATAGTTTGTGGGATTGGACCACAAAAAATTATAACAGTTTGGAAGTAATTCTGAAAAAGTATCTTACCCTATATAAAATGTACAAGAAAGAAATTTTTCAAAAAGATTTTTCATTTGCAGAAGCTTATCCGCTTGCCTATTCCGATCCCTACCGTAAATATTTTACAGCTATTCAGACAAAACCTTTTGTTTTGCTTGCCGGAATTTCCGGGACCGGGAAATCCCGTATTGTAAGGGAATTGGCTCAACGGAGCTGTTGTTTGGCAGAATTACAGAACAAACAAAAGCCTGGGAATTACGAAATTATCCAGGTGCGGCCGAACTGGCACGATTCAACGGAACTGATGGGGTATGTTTCAAGGATCGGAAGTGCAGGCCCTTCTTATGTGATAACCCCTTTCCTGCAATTTTTAGTAAAAGCCTGGTATTTTCGGGAGATTCCTTTCTTCCTTTGTCTGGATGAAATGAATCTGGCTCCGGTGGAACAGTATTTTGCAGAATATCTGAGTGTGATTGAAACCCGGAAGCTGACAGACGGGGAGATTGTTACCGATCCGTTATTGGTGAAAGAATGTGATGGGAAGGTTTACCATCAATTGGTGGATGAATTACTGGCACAAGACGGTTTGTCAGATCAGGAACGGATAACAGAATTGAAAAAACGTTTTTTGCGGGAAGGAATTTCCATTCCCTCCAATCTGATTGTGATGGGTACGGTAAATATGGATGAAACAACCTATTCTTTCAGCCGGAAGGTGTTGGACCGGGCGATGACAATTGAAATGAATGAGGTCGATCTGAAAAAAGAATTTAGGGAGAAGCAATTTCTGCCGGAAAATCATTTGGTTAATCCGAATGATGTTATCGGAAAGTATGCTGAGGGGAAGGATGTATACGGAGTAAATCAACCGCTTTGTGATATAATATTGGATTATCTGGAGAGAATAAATGAGGCTTTGGATAAGACTCCTTTTAAGATTGCTTACCGGATCCGTAATGAATTTATGATTTACGGAATCATAAATGCAGCACTGGATAAGGGGAATATTGAAAAATATGATATTTGGCTTGACGAGATGACGGCTATGAAGATATTATCAAGAATCGAAGGCGAAAATGAAATAGCCGGGGGAATACTTGATAAGCTGAAAGGCATAGTCCGGAAGGATGGTATTTCAGCCGGAAAAATTGAAGAAATGAAGGAAAGGGGGAAAATAAGCGGATATATATCTTATTGGTCTTAATATGCAGGTGCTGAGGGTTGAACACAGGGATTTTGAACTTTTTATAGATTCTGCTAAGTATACGGAGAATGTCAGGCGGGCTGAAAAGAAACAGGTGTTAGTGACCGGTTATGATTGGACGGGAAGCTCCGGGATACCTGAAAAAATCTATGTAAGTCAGCCTGACGGGACAGAGAAAGCTGCCGGAAAAAGTGAGGATGCTCCGGTTGTATTTTTTGAAAATACGGCTTATGATTTTATGCTTACTTTCCGTGACAGGTCTGTTGTGAAAAATGCCCGTGTATTTTCTTTGCTGAAAGAAACAAACGGGAGCTTTGTTTTCAGAAACGGTAATCTGTATGGCGGTCTGAATTTCGGAAATGACATCGGCAAGAGTCAGTTGGAGTTCCGGTATGAAATAAACGGGGAAGCCTGCAGTTTTATATTGTGGTTTGAAGTTTTTCCTGTAAAATTGGATTATAAGAATGATCTGAAAAGTATTTTACAGGATATAGAAGAGGAATATCCGAAATATGTACTGGATTATTTGCGTAAAACTTATCTGAATTTCAGGGAACAGCCTTGCGATGCCACCGGACCTGAAGTGATCTGGTGGAATATATTCAGAAGTATTCAGTCAGGATTTTTACAGGCCTGCAAAAGGATTCTGACACATCCTTCCCGGAGGTTGCTGGAATGTACGGAATATAAGAGGGCTGCCCGGATCCGCCGTTTTTCTCCGGCTCAGGAAGAAGAATATGCTATTTACCGGGAGGATGAAAAACATTTGTACCGTTGTTCAAGTCAGAATTTATCTGCAGATACTACTGAAAACAGGTTTTTGAAATATGTACTGGGAAGGGTAACAGGCCGTTACTTGTTGCTGGAAAAACGGATTCAGGGTAAATACAAAAAGAAGTTATCCGGAGAGGCCGTTCTGGAAATGGAAGAGACCGGAGAGGTATTAAAGAAATTATATTCCCATCCTTTTTTCCGTGCCGTGGGACGTTTCCGCGGAGTGCGCCAGGAATCATTGGTTTTACAGAGGGCACCCGGGTATGCTGCCGTCTGCAGGTATTGGATTATGCTGAAATGTGCTTACAGGATGCTGGATGGTATGCATCAGATGGAAACGAAAGATATTGCACATTTGTATGAAGTATGGTGTTTCATCATGCTGAAAAAAATGATAGAAGAGGAAACAGGTATATCTCCCGACCGGATCAGGACTGTTCAGGCAGACGGAAAATTTGTATTTGAGTTCCACAAAGGAACGGCATCCCGCATACAATTTATCCGGGAAGATAATTCTTTGATTGATTTGTATTATAATCCTAAATTCACTTCTGAAGATGTTGCTTCCCAATTACCGGATACCGTATCTGTAACCGTTCCCCAGCAGCCTGATATTATACTTCGTATTACTCCGAATGATTTGCACCAGGAGTATACGCTGACTTATTTATTTGATGCAAAGTACCGGCTAAAGTCAGATAAAGATGGTTGTGAACCGGATCTGCCGCCTGATGACGCCATAAACCAGATGCACCGTTACCGGGATGCCATATTTTTTAAGGATAAGGCACAGAAGGATGAACCTTTGAAAAAAGAAGTGATTGGTGGTTATATTCTGTTTCCCGGGGATGGAAAAGCGGAAGAAATCAGAAAACAACGTTATTATTTATCGGTAGGAGAGGTGAATATCGGGGCTTTCCCTTTAACCCCCCACTCGGATAACAAAGAGCTCAGGGAATTGTTACAAGGTTTTGTCGGATCTTTATTAGTGAAGGAAACGGATAAAGTCATGGAAGAAATTATTCCGCAGAAAGGAATGTTGTATGAATGTCCTAATCCGGATGTTTTAGTTGGTGTCACTCGTATCCCTCCGGAGGACTGGGAGCGTTTGTATCAGCAAAAATATGTGAGCGGGGAGCGGATACCTGCTCAGTTCGGGAAAAGAAAACTCCGTTATTTTGCCCCTTATTTTCCCGGGAAAGGAGTTGTTTGTTATTACGAAATAGAAGGATATTCCGTGCAGAAAAGAAATGAGATTTATGCTTCTTCCCATCCTTTGTATAAAAATGATCCTTCAGAACGTTTGGTGGTGAGGTTAGGAAAAAAATATGTGATAGGGGAAGATGAATATTTTGTATTGGATAATGTAAATCCGTACCGGTATGTGAATTTGAAATCCCTGACTCATCCGGTTGGAAAGAAGATAAAAATTACTCCATAGTATTGCGGGGGGAATTGTAAGGAAGTTCAGGTTCTGCAACTTGGGGTAATTCATTGGTTTCTCTGATATAAGATTGTGTTTTCCGGTAAAATTCCAATATCTGTCCGGAAAGAACACCTTCCAGGGCCAGTAATGTCTGTTCCCGTTTTTTAGGAACCAACTGGCATTCCCAGACTACCAGAACCCGCCAACCCTGTTGTTTCAGTAGGGTGTGTTCCTGAAGGTCACGCTCCTGATTTTTCCTGATTTTCTCTGTCCACCATTCAGTTTTAGTTTTCGGAATATGTGCTTTCGGGCAATTTTCGTGTCCGTGCCAGAAACACCCGTTGATGAAAATTACGGTTTTGTATTTGGTAAAAACAATATCCGGTTTTCCCGGAAGTTTTTTTACGTTCACCCGGTAACGGAAGCCTTTATTGAAAAGATACTTCCGTACAATAAGTTCCGGTTTGGTATTTTTGCTTCTGATCCGGGACATATTGTAGCTTCGGGTTTCCCGGGAATGAACGTCGGTCATAGGGTAACAATCAATTTATATTCAAAGATAGTTTTTTTCTATAATATAACGAAAAAAGATGGTCTGGAAAATAAAGAAACCTGGGCTCCCTGTGATCCCAGGTATATCGACCAGTTGATTGGAGGCTGGATGCGGGCTGGAAAGGATATGGTTGCTTTAAAACGCCGGAGTCCTTTGTCGGTATCTGCGATGCGTCCCATTCATCCTTTATTGGGAGGCCTCGAACGGGATAAAGAGAATATCACCTTTGACCGTAGTGACCGGCCTGAGTGGCATCCGGTTAATGTACGGATAGAGGGTAGTGACCGTTTAATGACAAAGGAAGAAATAGAGGCATATTTGCAGAATAATAACCGTACTTTAACCAAACGGATTTGGATTCCTGACAATACCCGGGCAACAGGTTTGTTTGTTGCTGACATGGCTATTGATTTGAGGGCTTTATTTTGCGTTACCACCAATCAGCATGAACCGGAATTGTCCCCGGAGATGATTACTGCCCTGGAAGCTGAAGGGTGGGTGAAATCGAAAAATGTTTTCGGAGAATGTCTGGTCATGCCGAAGGCTGAAAGAGAAAAGATCATTCCTGTATTGGCAAATGCTTTGATCAATTGGCGGATTACTTCCAATCAGGCCCGTACTTTTAGTCTGATGGAGACATTAGCGCTTGCTGTAAGTGATAATGCAAACCATATTGCCGGGGCCATCCGGACCAAACTGATTGAAGAAGGCGACAAGCCCAAAGCGAAATTAATCATTGACGAGACAGCAGGGGCCGAAGTGTTTGTGACGTTGCCCTGTGCGAGTTATGTGGTTACGGTGAATGAAAGGGCAACTGCTTTGGAAGAAGCGGAGAAGAAGCTGACGGATATGATATTGGCGTTTGATTATGAGAATCAATAAGGCACATAGAAACAGTTCCTGCCAGGTGATTTTGGTTACCTGGCAGGGGATTAATGAGAACTGGCAGAATTGAAATAAGCTACGGCTAACAGGTTTCCCTCCAAGACCATATTCTAAATTGAACTTGATAGAATTGAAATTGTAGTTGGTCATGTACCCCCCTTGTCAAGCGTTTTTTTAATAGGACTTTGGGAATATCTATTTAAAAAAGAAATCCAGCATTTTCCTGAAAAATCTCTGTTTGCCGGGAACGGCTTGATCGGCATCCGGGCTTTCGTCTGTAAATTGCTGAAGTAACTTTTGCAGCCATTCATAAGTCTGCTGTGCAGTCCATACATCTCCTGTTTCGATGGCTTTTCTGCTTCCGGTATCGGGTATTTCCCATAAAATGCATAATTGATCATCGGGGAATAAAAATGAATCTTCGTTTTTGATAGAATTAGCTGGTAAAAGACGGAACTTTATATTGTTTTGTGCTGAAATGGCTAAAAGATGATGATCATTGGAATTGAAACAATATTCTGATGTTGTTCCTTGCTCTGTATCGAATTTCCTGGCGTATTGGATTAACTTACGCCAATTCTCCCGGCTTGTTTCCAATAACATATAATCATTGGTATCTTTGTAAAAAGAAAAATTTTCTGCCCCGATATACTTTTGGAATTTGCTGTATTCTTCCGAATACACTTTTAAATAATCCTGAAGAATATCGAGCAATTCTTCATAAACTGCATTTTCTAAATGGACTGCATTGTTACCTAGTACTACGAATGTCTTCGTATTCTGATAGGAATGTCCCCGAAGTATAATATCATTCAGAGAATATGTTTCCAGTTTGTTTATGAGTTGAAGAATGCTCTTATGATCCAGGGTGATCATGATTGTCCGGTTACAAAAAGAAATAACACAACTTCCCTCTTCCTTCAATTTCGAGGGCAGGAAACCATTAAGTGCTATATTTTCTGTTGACCGCCAGAAATGATTATGTATTGAAAGCGAGTTTGTAACTTTCCTGCTTGCCTTGTATACCTCCGGAGGTAATAAATTGAATTCCACAAGTTGAGCTTCAGCAAATACTTTCAATTTTGAAAGTTCAAATTGTTTTTTCAAGATTTTATATTCTCGTTCGATTTTCCATTTTCCACGTTGTGCATATTCCAAAAAAAATCGTTCGGCAGGTTCACTGAACGGATGTCGGTTTTTCTGACTGTTATTATGCAAAGATTTGGTTGGTAAAATATTTTCCAGACTATCAATAGTGAAATCGTCTGCTAAATGATATTTCCGTATTTTTTCCTGAAGTACTTCAGGGGCAGTATTCTGTGGTATAATATGATCAAGATGCATGGATGAGTAATCATAAAGAAATTTACCTGTGTATGCACATCGATATTTGTATGCTTTATAAATAGCATATCGCAGAAGGGGATCGTTTTCTTTATATAATATGGCTTCTGCTGTCATTTTTTGATAAGGTATTATATCGGTTTTCATTACAACGGGAATGGCTGTTTTATAATTATTTTTAAATAGCTTATTTTCAGTTTACCTTTAATTGATTGCTGAATAGAAAGCGCAACTATCGGATTCGCATTTACCGATGTGAAATGTATTTTGATTGTGTAATATACTGATAATCAATATATGTTTATGTGTCAAAATGCCTTTGAGGGACAAACGGGGGACAAAAATATGCTGTCCAAAAGAAAATAAAAGCAAATACATAATATCATTTTCATTGTGTCATACTCTGCCTTGTGAGTGGTACATGGTTGTTGTTTCTATGTATTCTGCAGAAACTTCAATAGCGGTACGTGGAAAAGCCACGCGACTTTGACCCTTTTGGCCACGCAGGATTTGCCCACCTTTGGCTACAATATGATTGACCCTTTAAAGTCCTGGTGTTGGGGGTCAATTTTATTTTACCCTTTTAAAATTTCTCGTTTTTCTTAGACCTTAACTTTCGCATACTTTCACCATATAGCTCTATGGTATGAGCTGTATGTATGATACGATCAAGGATTGCATCGGCTATTGTCGGGTCACCTACCATGTCATACCAATTGGAGGATGGGTACTGCGATGTGATGATGATGGATTTCCGTTCATGCCTGTCCTCGATGATTTCAAGCAGTATGGGACGCTCCTTTGCGTCAAGCGGTACGATGAACAGGTCGTCAAGGATGAGTAGTTGGCAGCGCTCAATCTTCTTGAGTTCCGTTTCAAGTGTACCTTTGACTTTGGCGACTTTCAGCGCACCGAGCAGTTTCGGGGCATTGGCATAGAAGGTCCGGAATCCCCTTTTGCATGCTTCGTGGCCGAGGGCACAGGCCAGATAGCTTTTCCCCGTTCCTGAAGAACCGGTAATGAAAAGGTTCTGTGCCTTATGCACAAAATCAAGGGTGGCGAGACGTTCCATCTGGTTGCGCTCCAGCCCCCGGTTCGTGGCATAGTCAATCTGTTCAATATAGGCCTTGTAGCGGAATGCCGCATTCTTGGTAAGCCGTGCAATGGCAGCCTGTGCACGATAGTCCCATTCGCGTGCAAGGAGCATGGACAGGAACATGTCCGCAGTCATGGATTGCGGAGTGGTACCGGCAAGACTTTCCCTGAAAGCCTCTGCCATACCATGCAATTTCATGCGGTTCATTAAATCCAGTGATATGGTATTCTGGTCTTGTTGTCCCGTTACGGGAGCTGTTTTATTGTTTACTTCCATAAATATGAGTTTTATTGTTTGTCCTTTCTGTAATATTCACGTCCACGTATATTTTTGTGGGTCAATGGAGCCGGGGAAGTCACGTTGGGCTGTACTTTCCCGTCCTCATCGGGAAGGAAATCCGCATCTTCTCCCAGTTCAAGCACCTCGCGCAAGGCCTGATATCCGTATTGCAACTTCTGGTCCGCACATGCACAAGCCGCAACCAGACGGTCACGACCGTATTTTTTCTCCAGGGTCAGGATGCCACGGCATGACCTGAACGCTTTGGGTGGATATTGCATGGCACGCTCCACTTCCCGTAGATAGTTCAATACAATATTGTCTATTTCCGAGGCACGCCGGAAGAGTTCCTCCAAGTCCTTGTCATAGGGACCATAGTGTCCCGGCAGGTTGTGCTCCTTTTTCCAGGAATAAGCGTAAGGAATGTCACAGCGGTCATGGGTGGAGACAAGGCTCATGCCACAGTAGATTTCCACCGTGTCGGCATCATAGAGAATCGTCATGCGCCTGCCTACATACTCCTTTGGAACGCTGTAATGGTGTTTGAACAACGAGACGTAAGAGTTATTCCCGACAGTCATTAGCTTCCTTTCTTTCACCACGTAACGTTTCACGGGAAGCGGTCGAAGATAGTCCTTCTCTCCCTGAAGGAACATTTTCTTGCGTGACATCTCCCGTCCGGCCATCACCTTTTCATTGAAATCAAGCAGGGAGATACGGATAGCGGTATTGAGATCCTCCAGGCTGGAGAATGTCATTCCCTCCATATCAAGGTAAATGGAACGGTAAAGGAGCTTTACGGCATTTTCAACCAAGGCCTTGTCCTTGGGGTGGCGTACACGGGCAGGATAGACCGCACAGCCGTAATGTTCGGCAAAAGCGGCGAAATCATCATTGATGGCAGGCTCGTTGCGGTCGCTGCGTGTAACGGCCGCCTTCAAATTGTCGGGGACGATAGCCGCAGGAACGCCTTCAAAATATTGCATGGCATTCTCGCATGCCTTTATCAGGTCTTCCTTGCGTTGGGACCATACGGCCTCGCAGTAGGTATAATGGCTGAACGGAAGAATGGCGACGAACACCTCGGCCTTTTTCGTCTCACCTGTCATTTCATCAACGACTTCAAGCCTATCACCGGCAAAGTCAATATACATCTGGTCTGCGGCATAGTGCTCGACATGACCGACGACCTTGATGTGAAACTTGTACTGACGGACAGCCCGTTTGAAGGAAGACAACCGGAAACCGTCCGGATATTCGGCATGGTATTCCTTGAACAGTTTTCGGACACTCATGCCTTTGCGTGACAGGCGGGATACATATCCGGGAAGCAAGGCATCCAGTTCGATCCTTCTGGAAGAAGGTTCCCGATGCCGGGACTCCGTACAGCCGAACAGTTCATCCAACTGCCCATCGGGTAGGGAAAGAAGCTGTTCAATGCTCTTGCCGCTTGAAAGGAACAAGCGGACATACTTGCGGACAGTATTACGGGAAGTATGAAACGTGGACGCCGTTTCCTTGATTCCCATGCCGACCGCATAACATCTTAAAATGTTTTTGATTCGTTTATCCATTTGTATAGATTTTATTATCGTCCCCGTTACACCAGGACTCGGGTACTCAAATCTACACAAAAAAATCTATGACAATAGGTAAACTAAGTGGTCAATGCGATTTTGGCCAAAAGGGTCAATCATATTGTAACCAAAGGGGACAATCCTGCGTGGCCAAAAGGGTCAAAGTCGCGTGGCTTTTCCACGGGTCGGTCGTTTTCGTTTCAGGGGCTTAAAAAGGTAGGGCTTAGGACAAACAAGGTTTTACGGCGAGAATACTACCTGCAATGAAATGGAAGTGTGGAGATTGTCGCCTAAACGGCTTGCCGCCCCGACCTTTTTTGTACGTGAAAGCCCGGAACTACCTTTGCCGCTGACAACGAACAACCGATCCCGATGCGAATACATAGAATGGAACGTGGAGAGGAACACCGCAGAGGATAGAGCGAAAAAATGAAAGGCAGCCTTCACAAGTAAGACTGCCACAACAATCAGCAATAAGACGAAAAAATAGAATCAGCTGACTGAATAGAGAGCCGTCAGAAAAGAAAAACAGAGAAAGTTTCGTCTTTCTCCGTAGATAGTATTACCTTTGAAGTAGGTTATTCAAGGTACACAAAGCATTGTATATTATTGCAGAAGATAGGTCGCTAAATCATTACCTACTGCATTTCATGACTCATTCGACTGTTGATAGCCAATTACTTATACCTAAATGATAGATTTTTTGAAAAAAAGTGTATAAAAAATTTGGAACTGGGGTATTAATGATGCTATCTTTGCAGCCGCAATCAGGAACCGATGTATTGAACAAACGGAGGAGGTGAGAGGGTAGGATGTGTTGGCTTACAGGTTTTTATGTTGTGCAGAGTTCTTCAGGATATTGCCCTGGTCGGGTTCTGAAAAAAAACTTCAAAAATTTCTTTTGAAAAGTTTGGAAGTAATGAAAAAGTCCTTACCTTTGCAGCCGCTTTCCGAAACGAAGCGGACGTTCTGAAACATTTTGACTGATGTGTTTTTCATCTTTTGCGGATGAAGCCTGCAGAAGCTTTCTTCTACGGCGGTTCCGAAAAAAAAGTTTGAAAAAAAAGTGCGGAAAGATTTGGAGGGAATATGTAAAAGTATTTATCTTTGCATCCGCTTTCGCCTCGTAAGTGGGGCGGGTAAAAGAGAAGCAAAAAGAGTTCTTAAAGATATTGAAAGGTTTGAAAACAAACAGCAAGTGCGAGTCCGAGAAGAGATTCAACGGATATAATGACTGAGCGAAAGAGATAATTTTAAAAAGTTTTATTACTATGAAGAGTTTGATCCTGGCTCAGGATGAACGCTAGCGACAGGCTTAACACATGCAAGTCGAGGGGCAGCATGAGGTAGCAATACCTTGATGGCGACCGGCGCACGGGTGAGTAACGCGTATGCAACCTGCCTGATACCGGGGTATAGCCCATGGAAACGTGGATTAACACCCCATAGTACTTTTATCCTGCCTGGGATGGGAGTTAAATGTTCAAGGTATCGGATGGGCATGCGTCCTATTAGTTAGTTGGCGGGGTAACAGCCCACCAAGACGATGATAGGTAGGGGTTCTGAGAGGAAGGTCCCCCACATTGGAACTGAGACACGGTCCAAACTCCTACGGGAGGCAGCAGTGAGGAATATTGGTCAATGGACGTAAGTCTGAACCAGCCAAGTCGCGTGAGGGAAGACTGCCCTATGGGTTGTAAACCTCTTTTATAAGGGAAGAATAAGTTCTACGTGTAGAATGATGCCTGTACCTTATGAATAAGCATCGGCTAACTCCGTGCCAGCAGCCGCGGTAATACGGAGGATGCGAGCGTTATCCGGATTTATTGGGTTTAAAGGGTGCGTAGGCGGTTTATTAAGTTAGTGGTTAAATATTTGAGCTAAACTCAATTGTGCCATTAATACTGGTAAACTGGAGTACAGACGAGGTAGGCGGAATAAGTTAAGTAGCGGTGAAATGCATAGATATAACTTAGAACTCCGATAGCGAAGGCAGCTTACCAGACTGTAACTGACGCTGATGCACGAGAGCGTGGGTAGCGAACAGGATTAGATACCCTGGTAGTCCACGCCGTAAACGATGCTCACTGGTTCTGTGCGATATATTGTACGGGATTAAGCGAAAGTATTAAGTGAGCCACCTGGGGAGTACGTCGGCAACGATGAAACTCAAAGGAATTGACGGGGGCCCGCACAAGCGGAGGAACATGTGGTTTAATTCGATGATACGCGAGGAACCTTACCTGGGTTTAAATGGGAAATGCCGTATTTGGAAACAGATATTCTCTTCGGAGCGTTTTTCAAGGTGCTGCATGGTTGTCGTCAGCTCGTGCCGTGAGGTGTCGGGTTAAGTCCCATAACGAGCGCAACCCTTACCGTTAGTTGCTAGCATGTAATGATGAGCACTCTAACGGGACTGCCACCGTAAGGTGAGAGGAAGGCGGGGATGACGTCAAATCAGCACGGCCCTTACACCCAGGGCTACACACGTGTTACAATGGCCGGTACAGAGGGCCGCTACCAGGTGACTGGATGCCAATCTCAAAAGCCGGTCGTAGTTCGGATTGGAGTCTGTAACCCGACTCCATGAAGTTGGATTCGCTAGTAATCGCGCATCAGCCATGGCGCGGTGAATACGTTCCCGGGCCTTGTACACACCGCCCGTCAAGCCATGGAAGCCGGGGGTGCCTGAAGTCCGTAACCGCGAGGATCGGCCTAGGGCAAAACTGGTAACTGGGGCTAAGTCGTAACAAGGTAGCCGTACCGGAAGGTGCGGCTGGAACACCTCCTTTCTGGAGATCAGTTATTATCTGCACTTGCTGGCAAAACCTTCAACCTTTACCATAAGCTGACAGCTAGGAAGCTAAAAAGCTAAAAGCCGGAAGGCTTAGTGCCTTTAGCGTGTAGCCTTCAAGCTGATAGCCTTAGTCAGTCTCTTAGCTCAGTTGGTTAGAGCGCTACACTGATAATGTAGAGGTCCGCGGTTCAACTCCGCGAGGGACTACTCAAAAGCCCGAAAGTGAAAAGCTAAATGCAATAAGCTTTTAGCATATAGCCTTCATGCTTGTAACTTCTTCGGGGGATTAGCTCAGTTGGCTAGAGCGCCTGCTTTGCACGCAGGAGGTCAAGGGTTCGACTCCCTTATTCTCCACAGAGTCCGTAAGGACACAGTTCTTTGACATACTGGAAAGATGGAAAAATATATTCCACAACAATGAGCAAAAACAGAAATTATATAAATGTTTTACGACATTAATGATTTCCGAGTAAGCTGAAAGTATAAATTAAAGTAAATAATAAAGGGCGTATGGTGGATGCCTAGGCTCTCAGAGGCGATGAAGGACGTGATAAGCTGCGAAAAGCTCCGTTTAGGTGCAAATAACCTTTGATGCGGAGATCTCCGAATGGGATAACCCAATATGTTGAAGACATATTATACCGTAAGGTAGGCAAACGCAGGGAACTGAAACATCTAAGTACCTGCAGGAGAAGAAAACAAACGTGATTCCCCCAGTAGCGGCGAGCGACCGGGGAAAAGCCCAAACCGTTATTGTTTCGGCATTAACGGGGTAGTAGGACTGCAAGCTTGATGAAATAAATGAAATGGAACACCTTGGAAAATGTGATCACAGAGGGTGATAATCCCGTACATGCAAGTTTATGAATCATAGCAGACTCCTGAGTAAGTCGGGACACGTGTAATCCTGACCGAATCCGCCGGGACCATCCGGCAAGGCTAAATACTCCTGAGAGACCGATAGTGAACCAGTACCGTGAGGGAAAGGTGAAAAGCACTTCGAACAGAAGAGTGAAATAGTCCCTGAACCCATACGCCTACAAGCAGTCGGAGCCGCTTCGTGCGGTGACGGCGTGCCTTTTGCATAATGAGCCTACGAGTTACTCATCACCAGCGAGGTTAAGTACTTCAGGTACGTAAGCCGAAGCGAAAGCGAGTCTGAATAGGGCGTCAAGTTGGTGGTGGTAGACGCGAAACCTTAGTGATCTACCCATGGGCAGGGTGAAGGTTTGGTAACACAAACTGGAGGCCCGAACCGGTAAACGTTGAAAAGTTTTCGGATGACCTGTGGGTAGGGGTGAAAGGCCAATCAAACTGGGAAATAGCTCGTACTCTCCGAAATGCATTTAGGTGCAGCCTCTGTTGTTTTGTTCTAGAGGTAGAGCTACTGATTGGATGCGAGGGCTTCACCGCCTATCAAATCCGGCCAAACTCCGAATGCTAGAACATGAAGACAGGGAGTGAGCCAGCGGGTGCTAAGGTCCGTTGACGAAAGAGGGAGAACTCAGACCATCAGCTAAGGTCCCCAATTATATGCTAAGTTGGAATTAAAACGGGGTGGGACTGCTTAGACAGCTAGGATGTTGGCTTGGAAGCAGCCATTCATTTAAAGAGTGCGTAACAGCTCACTAGTCGAGCGGTCCTGCATGGATAATACGCGGGCATAAGCATATAACCGAAGCTATGGGATTGTAGATGATACAATCGGTAGGAGAGCATTCCATTCAGCATAGAAGCAGTATCGTGAGGTATTGTGGAGCGGATGGAAAAGCAAATGTAGGCATAAGTAACGATAATGCGGGTGAGAACCCCGCACGCCGAAAGATCAAGGATTCCCCGGCAATGTCAATCATCCGGGGGTAAGTCGGATCCTAAGGGTAAGCCGAGTGGCGATCCCGATGGCAAACAGGTTAATATTCCTGTACTGATCATAACTGCGATGCAGCGACGCAGAGGTGACACTGCTGCGTACTGACGGAATAGTACGTTGAAACCCGTATTCTTTGATACCGGTAGTGAAGCACGCCGGTAGAGATGAAAGGTGATAGTACCGCAATGCTTCGGTTGCGCGGATAATGCAGGTAAGCTGACTGCCAAGAAAACCTGCTAAGCTTCAGGTAATGATCATCCGTACTGTAAACGGACACACGTGATCAGGTAGAAAATACTAAGGCGCTCGAGAGATTCATGGTTAAGGAACTAGGCAAAATGGTCCTGTAACTTCGGGATAAAGGACGCTCTTGTGAAAGAGCCGCAGATAATAGGCCCAGGCGACTGTTTACCAAAAACACATGGCTATGCTAATTCGCAAGAAGATGTATATGGCCTGACACCTGCCCGGTGCCGGAAGGTTAAGAGGAGAGCTCAGAGGTAACTCGAAGGTTTGAATTGAAGCCCCGGTAAACGGCGGCCGTAACTATAACGGTCCTAAGGTAGCGAAATTCCTTGTCGGGTAAGTTCCGACCTGCACGAATGGTGTAACGATCTGGGTACTGTCTCAACCATGAGCTCGGTGAAATTGTAGTTCCGGTGAAGATGCCGGATACCCGCAACGGGACGGAAAGACCCCGTGAACCTTTACTGCAGCTTTGCATTGATTTTGGGTAACAGATGTGTAGGATAGGTCGGAGGCTTTGATGCTGCGTCGTCAGGCGTAGAGTAGCCGTCGTTGAAATACGACCCTTTTGTTATCTGAGGTCTAATCCCGTTAGGGAGACATTGCATGGTGGGTAGTTTGACTGGGGTGGTCGCCTCCAAAAGTGTAACGGAGGCTTCTCAAGGTACCCTCAAGGCGTTTGGTAATCGTCTGCAGAGTGCAATGGCATAAGGGTGCTTGACTGTGAGACCGACACGTCGATCAGGTTGGAAACAAGAGCATAGTGATCCGGTGGTTCCGCATGGAAGGGCCATCGCTCAAAGGATAAAAGGTACTCCGGGGATAACAGGCTGATCGCTCCCAAGAGCTCATATCGACGGAGCGGTTTGGCACCTCGATGTCGGCTCGTCACATCCTGGGGCTGGAGAAGGTCCCAAGGGTTCGGCTGTTCGCCGATTAAAGTGGCACGCGAGCTGGGTTCAGAACGTCGTGAGACAGTTCGGTCCCTATCTGTTGTGGGCGCAGGATATTTGAGGAGCTCTGACTCTAGTACGAGAGGACCGGGTTGGACATACCTCTGGTGAATCAGTTGTGTCGCCAGATGCACTGCTGAGTAGCTATGTATGGATTGGATAAGCGCTGAAAGCATCTAAGCGCGAAGCCAGCTTCAAGATGAGATATCCTTACAGGGTCGTTCGAGATGAGAACGTTGATAGGTTGCAGGTGTATAGTCGGTGACGGCACAGCCGAGCAATACTAATTACCCGAATGTTTACTTTAAGCGGAGTATATTCTTCTTTATCTTTCCGGTGTAAATGTCAAAACGGCGAGGTAGCTCAGCTGGTTAGAGCGCATGATTCATAATCATGAGGTCGGCGGTTCAAGCCCGCCTCTCGCTACCAAACTAAAGATTACAGAGCAAGAGTGTTCGATGGTACGTAATCATAGAATTGAAAATATTAAAAGGTGTCTATAACCGGGGGGATCCACCTCTTTCCATTCCGAACAGAGAAGTTAAGCCCCTGAGTGCCGATGGTACTGCCTTATGGTGGGAGAGTAGGTTGGCGCCGAATTGTGAAAGCGAGTTACGAAAGTGACTCGCTTTTTTTTTCGGACATCCAGGGGCGGGTCTTTAGCGATCAATCGCTTCCCTCCCCCGTGAACTATAGTGTTTCGATGGTGAACAGTTGGTGAGGATCGAGTTTAAGGGTGGCGAAACCTTTCGCGGAAGTTGACAAGTCGGCGGGGAGATGGCGGTTCATATATTCCCGGTTGTTGGGGTCGAAACTGACTTTCCAGCCTTTTCCGGCTTTATTTTTTAAGTAAAAACACATGTTTTCCGGATCGCCTTGCTGGTAACGGTGTGTACCCGGTGTGCAACCGGTGATAAACATCGCTCCGTCGATCGGACAATTTTGCATTTCTGCCGTTAAAGTATACGCTTGGGGATCTTCCTGCTGATTGTATAATTGTTGCATTACCTGAGTTGCCCCCAAAATTCCTAAAGCTAAGCCGGGACAGATATGTCCATGGAATTGTGCAGCTTTTAATAATAACTCATCGGTTTCATTCTGCATGATATTTCGGACAATGTCGATGCGGGGCGAATCTGCCTGAATGGTTTGGTGAACATGTTTTTGGTCGAAGACAGAGGTATCGCAATATTTAATATCGATCACCGGAGAACCGTCTAAAGCATCGGCTCCTTCGACATACAATTTGCCACCTTCCCGCCGAATCAGTTTTACGGTAGTTATTCCCAGATGGTTCGGGCGTTTGGGGGAACGGGAAGCAAATACACCTTTCATTTCACCGGAACGGATGCGGGTGACCAGTTCGGTACGCTTTTCATGATGAAAAGAAAATACAAGATCGAGGTATTCAGCTTGTTCTATATCCTGTAAACCTTCCGAATATTCGGGAAGAATCTCGATTTCTGAAATTTCTTTTTTTATAAACTCAGGTGCTTGGCTGGTGGTACATGTATTATGTACGAAACCGATAGGTTCTAGAACAATCATAGTCACAATAGGTAAAAGATTCGTGGTAAAATGTAAAAAATTCATTGTTTTTGATTTTATTGAGGTATTATACAGATACAATCGTTATGACGGAGGATATCGACCTGGATGTCGTAAAGGTTTTCTATATTTTCCGGAGTATAGACGGATTGCATACCGGAGGCGAAGATCCGGCCCTGTTTCAGCATAAGTGCCTTATTGCAAAAGCGGGCAGCCATATTGATATCGTGGATGGTAATAATAACCAGGATACCTTCTTGGGTCAGTTGCCGCAATAGTTTCATCACTTTCATCTGATGATTGATATCCAGGTTGGCGATAGGTTCGTCCAATAGCAGGATGGAGGGCTGTTGGGCTAAAGCTCTGGCAATGAATACTCTTTGTTGTTGTCCGCCACTCAGGGTGTTCAGATTACGCATAGCGACTTCATCCAGTTCGAGACGGGTGAGTAGCCGGCTGACCAATTCCATATCTTCCGGAGCCGGTCTGCTGTGAATATACGGCTTACGTCCCAATAGTACCGTATCGAACACATTGATCCCGCTGATCGAGTCTGTTGATTGGGGAATATAGGCGACTATCCTGGAGAGTTTCGACGCAGAAAGGGCTGAGAGGGAAATATTCCCGATTTCGATATGGCCTGTATTGATTTTCAATATCCGGCTGATACATTTCAGGAGAGTACTTTTCCCCGAGCCGTTTTGTCCGATGATCGCCAGCATATCACCTGCTCCTGCCTCGAAGGAGATATCCTGTAATGCCCGGAAGCCACTGTAACTGAACGATAGGTCTTTGACTTTAATTTGTATCATATCTTTAGATTTTACTGAGTTATCTTTTTTTCCGGGTCAGGAGGAATAAAAACAAAGGGACCCCTAAAAATGAGGTCAGTATACCGACCGGTAGAATGATCGGGGAGAGGATCGTGCGGGCGACCGTGTCACACAGTAACAGAAACATTCCTCCGAAGATTGCAGAACCGGGAATTAAAAATTCTTCGTTATCTCCGATGCATTTCCTGACGATGTGGGGAACGACGAGTCCGACAAAGGCGATCACTCCGAAAAAAGACACAGCTACGGCAGTGATCAGCGAGGTGACGACCATCCCGGTCATCCGGGTATGTTGCGGATAGACACCCATACTCTGTGCATAATCGTCGCCTGAACAAAGCACCTTATAGTCCCAGCGTTTCAGATAGAAGTAGATCAGGGCCGGAATCAGTGCGACGATTAAAAAGAGTAATTTCGACCAGTCACTACGTCCCAGATCGCCGAAGTTCCAGAAAACGATCGAAGCCAACTGTACGTTGTTCGCTACGTATTGCATGACCGCAATGCCGGCACCGAACAGGGAGTTAATGATCACTCCCGAAAGGATGATCGTTTCGACCGAGGCCTGTTTGCCCCTGATGATGATCAGAATGATAGCCAATCCCAACAGACTGCCTAAGAAGGCTGAAAGGGTAATGACATATGGATTGGTGATCATAAAGAGGTCTGAAGACCGGGTAATGCCGGCTCCGGCTCCCAGAAATACAATCCCGAACGAGGCTCCGAAGGCTGCTGCATTGGATATCCCCAGCGTATAGGGGGAGGCCAGGGGATTGCGTAACAAAATTTGCATGATCGCTCCTGATAGCGATAGGATAATCCCGGTAATTACGGCTGCCAGCATACGTGGTAACCGGATATTTAACAAGATCTGCCGGTTCATTTCCGTGCCTTCGTTTTGTACGATCGCCCATAGCTCCTGCCAACCGATTCGGTGTGAACCGATGATCAGGGAGACGATACCGGTAACGGCCAATAATAAAACCATCGCAGAGATAAAGCGGCGGTTTCTGGCCCGGTACCTTTTATATTGTGTTAAAACTTCGTTACTCATGATTTTCTTTTCCGTCGAAAATATTTTGGTAGGGACCCCAATGTTGGAGCAAAGAATCTGCAATCGGAGCTCCGACGAACATCGTCATAATTTCGTCGGTTTTGCCGCGCATCGTTATTTCCCCGAAGTGTTCCGGGAAAAGTACTTTACCGGCATACCAGGCATTGACTAGCATGACGTCGAAATTGGAATGATGGTTGTTATAGGGCCAAAGGGTATAAATCTGTTTGTTTTCATAGGCTTTAAGCAGGCGGTTGAGTCCCTGACGGGTTTTAAAATCTTCCTGTACCAATGGCCAACCGCCGACATCGATAAAGATCACATCGGGATTCCAGTCGATCAGTTGTTCCCAGTCGATATAGGTCCCTGTTATCGGGGATACGTAGGTCGAATCGAGTTCAGAAGCCACATTGTCGGCTTCCAGATAATCCAGGGCAGCATAATAAGGATCTGTAGAAGTGATACCCTTTTGTCCTTTATAGGAAATGCCGCCGACATAGACTTTGGCAGATTTATCTGTACCGGCGGTTCGGGCTTGAAGATCTGCAATCTGCTCATCGATAAAACCGATCAGCGAATCGACCTTGTCTTCGGTATGCAGGACCTGGCCGATCAGTTGAAGTGAATTGTAAAATGTCGGACGGTTTCTACCCAGATCACCGTATTCAATGGTAAATACGGGAATTCCCGTCTGTTTCTGCAGAGCATCCGCCTCTCCGGCAGTGGTCGAAGTCATAAATATCACATCCGGTCCGGCTGCCATAATGAGTTCTGGATCTCCCCCCATACCCGGACCGATGATCGGTAGCCTGGCCAGATCGGGATGGGCGAAAATATGAGTAAATTCATTGGGACGTGTTTCCTGTTCTTCCACTCCGCAAATCAACGGGGCTCCTCCCGCATAAGTAACCAACCGGATTGCGGAAGACCGGATACAGACCAGTTGACGGATCGTATCGGGCAGCGCCACTTCCCTTTGTAATGCATCGGTTAAAAGCCGGGTAGGACGCTTGTTTTTAACGTTCTGCCCCTTACACGAAAACAGGAGAAGACTGACAATAAATAAATAGTGCAACCATTTCATATATCGTGATTTTTATCGGTTGATGTTAACAGCCACTTTGATATTCATTAAACGACCGGCGGACATATAATCTTTGGTGTTCATGTATCTGTTGTCGAACATATTGATGATTTCCCCACCGACATAAAGCCGGTGGTCGAAAAACCATTTGGATACCTGTGCATCCCAAATCGTAAAGCCATCGATGGCTGCCGAATTATCTTCGGTGGTATATTGTTTGGATTTATATCGTCCCCGGAACATGACATCTGCAATCCCGCCGGTCCACAGCACATATCCCTTTATCTGGTTTTTAGGAGCATAGGTCAGTATTTTATTATTCAGTTCCGGTTTTTCTTTAAAGTCTTTGACTTTCGGGTTATTATACGAATAGTTGAGGTTGATTTTCAAACCATTGAACGGGATATAATTCAGGTCGGCTTCAATGCCTTTTACATCGACTTTAGAAACATTCTGCCGTTGGAATATATCTCTTTTTCCCCACATTTTTTCTCCTGTAGTTACATAATACAGAAAGTCTTTTCCTTTAGCATAGTAGAGAGAAGGGGAGAAAGACAAGTTTTTGGTGAGCCGGAACGTACCGCCGATCTCATAATTATCGATCTGTTCCGGTCCCAATTCCGGATTGGCGATCTTAGGTCCTACCCACATCCATCCTGAACGGCAAAGGTCGTCCAGAATAGATGCCCGGAAACCTTGAGAATAAGAAATATAGGCAGATATGGCTCGGGTGGGGTTATAGCGCAGAGCTACCCGGGGGGAGAGATGTTCCCAACGGTTATTTTTTAGCTTTCCGTTGTAAGTGTTGAAATCGGAGACATTTTCTCCGTTAGCCTCGAACCATCCTTTATGAAAATAAGCATTGTCGTAACGTAAAGCAACCTGTAACCAGATTTTTTTGTTGAAAAGACTGAGTTCATCCTGGGCGAATACAGAGAGGATACGGATGGAGCCTTTGTTGAGTACTTCATCGGTCGAAGTGACGTAATGGTCTCCTCCGTCGATGCTTCCATTCTTAAATTCTCCGCCGAGTGCAAAAGCATTGTGACGTCCTTCGAGTCGCAGGTGCATGATCGCTCCCCAGTCGTCCCGGTGAGATTTTACATCGAAACGCTGATAATCTCCGCCTTTTGTCCGTTCGTCCAATTTGAAATAATCCTGGCGTTGAAAATAAAGTGCTGCCTGGTAAGAAAATTTTCCTTTTTCCCCGTAAAAACGACTTTGGACCCGGTTGTGATTGAAATGGCGGTACTCGCCGTCGGGAGCTTGGATTTTTTCTCCTTCGCCCCGTTTGTCTCTGTACAGGTCATAGGCTAAATCGACATTGAATAGGGCTGTCGGATTGTAGAGGACCTTAGCATATAATCCCCCTTCTTTCATAAAGCGGGCGACACTATAGTCGGGTTCTGTGCGGAGGCTATCCGGGATGTTGTTGAAGCCGTCGCTTTTGTTGTAATAACCGGATAAAAAAATGGCGAACTTGTCGTTTATCCGGCTGGATAGGCCCAGATCGGTTTTCCAGGTATTCAGGCTCCCGTAGGAACCCGAGGCGTTGAGCGAGAAGGGCGAAACCGGTCTTTTGCTGATGATATTGATGACTCCGCCCATAGCGCTATTGCCGTATAAGGAGGATCCCGGACCTTTGAATACTTCGATACGCTGCACATTGTCTATATGAATACTATTCCAGTTTACCGAGCCTTCGTCCGAAGTATTGATGGGAATGCCGTCGAAGAGGACGAGCGTGCGGCCTTGTTCATCTCCGGCCAATCCCCGGATACTGACGTTGGTGTGCATATTGCTGATCCCGTCACTACGTGTTGTGTTCACTCCTGAGAGCATCGAAAGAATGTCGTCGACACTTTGGGCCGGACTGTTACGCAGGAGCAAAGGGGTGACGACATGGATACTGCCGGGGCTCTGACTGATCGGACGTTCGGTTCCCGAGCCCGTAACGACGACTTCTTCCAGGCGTAAAGTCGTATCTGCTTTTGAAGTCTGGCCATAACTTATCGCTACCGTTGAGCTACAGCATAAGAGTATAATTAGTTTTAGAGTTGTCATAAGAAAATACATTGAAATTTCAGAAAAATTGAAACGTGAGTGAATAACCGACCGGTTTTAGTATAAAAACGAGTGTCGGTTCTGTAATCGGTCACTGGCGGGAAGATGACGCTGATACTTCCCGGGTTTTGTATGAGAGGGGGATTGCGTTCGGAACCCCGTAATGATAACTTCTTCCAGGGAATAAGGGCGCTGGCAGATTGAGGGCCTGTAGCTTAAAGGTGATACCTGGTAATCCTGGTTTATAATTTTCTGAAATTTCTTTACTGAGAGACGATATGGCTTTCCTGCTGATAGTTTCTATCACGTCTCTCTTGGCAATGTTGCCATACAGGAAAGGATCGTGTTCGGATTTTAGGATTACGGGTTCCTTTAAGGGCAACCGGACAGCCCCTGATCTTTTTGAATTCATCGTGTTTTGTTTAGATTACTTAAACTCATACGCACCCGGGAAAGGTTTGGTTTTATTCACCCGGAAATTAAAGTAATTTAATATTTATCGGATTATGAATGGATAGATGTGAATGTATATACATGAAAATGAATGCTATATGTATTTGCGACATATGCTCTCTAAGGTTAAGGTAGTCTAAATACCGGAATAACATTTCTCTTTTTGAAACAACTTTAAAATTCCAGCGTAGTTCTCGTGTTAAGGCCGGAAGGAAAAAAGATACTCCTTCTGTATTAAAAAATATTATTTAACATTTAAAAACGGAAAACTATGCATTTAACACCGAAAGAAATTGACAAGCTGATGTTATTGTCATTAGGTGCAATTGCCGCACGGCGTAAGGAAAAAGGGTTGAAGCTGAATTATCCGGAAGCTGTAGCCTACATCAGTTCGGCAGCTTTGGAAGGAGCTCGCGAAGGAAAAACCCTGGAACAGGTGATGACCGATTCCACAAAAGTATTGACCAAAAATGATGTGATGGAGGGAGTGGCCGACATGATCTCTTTGATTCAGGTAGAGGCGGTTTTTACCGATGGTAGCCGTCTGGTAAGTATTCATCAACCGATTAAATAGTAAGATTATGGCAGATATGAATAAGGCAGGTACTCCGAAACAAGCACCCATTGTACCGGGTTTTACTCCGAAACAACATGTGGGAGTCGGAGGAGAGATTTTGAGTGCAGAGCCGATCGAATACAACGAAGGTCGGTATACAGCAAAGATTGTTGTCCACAATACGGGTGATCGTCCGATTCAGGTCGGTTCGCATTTCCATTTCTTCGAAGTGAACCGGTATCTCGAATTCGACCGGGCAAAAGCTTTCGGTTGTCACCTGAATATTCCGGCAACAACAGCTATACGTTTTGAACCGGGTGATGAAAAAGAGGTTGAAGTCGTCGCTTATTCCGGTAAACAGTATGTTATGGGATTCAATGGGTTGGTACAAGGATTTACCGGAGATGAAGATGCTCCGACTTATTATCCGAAACGGATTCAGGCCATCGGGAATGCAAAAAATTTGGGTTTTAAAATCATAGATGAAGCCAGTGCAGAAGCTGACCTCCAGAAAAAGAATCAAAAAACAAAGTAATTATGGCAACAATATCAAGACAACAATATAACGACCTTTACGGCCCTACCGTAGGTGATAAAATCCGTTTAGGAGATACCGATCTGTATGTTGAAATTACAAAAGACCTTTGTGTATATGGCGATGAGGTAGTCTATGGAGGTGGTAAAACCTTACGGGATGGTATGGGCTTGGCAAATACTACGACTTCAGAAGGGGGTACGTTGGATTTAGTCATTACTAATGTAACGATTATCGACCCGATATTGGGGGTGATCAAAGCGGATGTCGGAGTAAAAGACGGTAAAATTGCCGGAATCGGTAAAGCCGGCAATCCGAATATCATGCGGGGAGTTACCCCTGAATTGGTAACAGGAGCTGCTACCGATGCCATTTCGGGAGAACATCTGATTCTGACAGCTGCAGCTATCGACGGTCACGTACACATGATCGCACCGCAGCAAGCCTACCATTGCCTGAGTAATGGAGTCACTACGCTTGTCGGTGGTGGTGTCGGACCGACCGACGGTACCAACGGTACGACTATTACTTCCGGTACCTGGAATATGAAACGGATGTTACAATCCATCGATGGCCTGCCTGTAAACTACGGTTTTCTGGGCAAAGGTAACTGTTCTGTTCGTCGTCCGTTGGTTGAACAAATGTTAGCCGGTGCTTGTGGTTTTAAAATTCATGAAGACTGGGGAAGTACTCCTGCTGCTATTCGGGCTACGATGGCTGTAGCGGATGAATTCGACGTTCAGGTGGCTATTCACACCGATACGTTGAACGAAGGCGGATATGTGGAAGATACGATCGCTGCTATCGATGGACGTACGATTCATACTTATCATACTGAAGGTGCCGGTGGCGGACACGCTCCCGACTTGTTGAAGGTGGCTTCTCTGGCGAATGTACTTCCGTCTTCTACCAATCCTACGCTGCCGTTCGGTATCAATTCCCAGGCTGAGTTGTTCGATATGATTATGGTATGTCACAACCTGAATCCGAAAATTCCGTCCGACGTTGCTTTTGCAGAAAGCCGGGTACGTCCCGAAACTCAGGCTGCTGAAAATATACTGCACGATCTGGGGGTTATCTCGATGATTTCTTCCGATTCTCAGGCTATGGGACGTGTAGGTGAAAACTTTTTACGTGCTTTCCAGATGGCAAGTTATATGAAACAGGTGAGGGGAAAGTTGGCAGAGGATTCTGCTGATAACGATAACTTCAGGGTATTACGCTATTTGGCAAAATTGACGATTAACCCGGCTTTGACTTATGGTTTCTCGGAAGTGTTAGGGTCTGTCGAGAAAGGCAAAATGGCCGACCTCGTATTGTGGGAACCGGCATTTTTCGGTACTAAACCTAAATTAGTCATCAAAGGGGGAATGATCAACTGGGCGAATATGGGTGACCCGAATGCTTCTTTGCCGACACCACAGCCTGTATACTACCGGCCGATGTACGGCAGCTTCGGTTCGGCTATGCCGAAGAGCTGTATTTCTTTTGTATCCCGGGCTTCTCATGATGCCGGTATTAAAGAGAAATACGGGTTGCAACGGATCGTTTATCCGGTACACGGTTGCCGTCAGATCGGTAAACCACATATGGTACTCAACGGAAATATGCCTAAGATCGATGTCAATCCCGAGACTTTTGAAGTGTTTATCGATGGCCGGCAGGCTTATGTTAAACCGGCACAGAAGTTCTCTTTGGCACAACTCTATTGGTTTAGTTGATCCGAAGGTTTATCGAACAATTTATTCACCGATGAGGAAGTGCCTTTGTAACCTTTCGATTGCACTTCCTCTATAAAATTCTTTTTATGAAAATATTTTCTGAAGTCATAGGAAATATGACAACTGACCCGCAATGGGCGGAGAAATTGAAAAACACAAAAATCGAATACCTGGAGCTGGATCAATGGACGGCTCAGAAAAGTCGCTTCATTGCTAAAGGTTCGGACGGACAGGAATATGCCGTCGCTTTGAAGCGTCACAGTCAGATCGAAAATGGGGATATACTCGAATATGACCCGGAGCGGAAAGTGGCCATCGTGATACGTATCGCATTGAAACCGGTATTGGTCGTCGAATTGAAAAAGATTGCAGCGAAAACACCTGAAGAGATTATTCGTCGTTGTGTCGAACTTGGGCATGCCGTTGGTAACCAACATTGGCCGGCTATCGTGAAGGGTACAAAATTATATATCCCTTTGACTGTAGACAAGAAGGTGATGACCAGTGTAATGGATACCCATCATTTTGAAGATATTACCTATGAATTTCAGACCGGGTTGGAAGTGATCCCTTTTCTGGCACCACATGAAATCAGGCAACTGTTCGGGGGAAGTTCGCAGGAGATCACCCATCATCACGATGCCGTACACGGGTACGATCATACACACGATCACGAACATTCCCACCGGCATGAATACGGGGAGGTACATTCATAATTACTATACAAACTACCGAAATCTTAACCCTGAAAATATAACATGATGATTGATGAGATTACCCGATTGATGCGTTTACTTGAATTTTCGGATTCTGCTTTTCCGGTGGGAACGTTTTCTTTTTCTAATGGGCTGGAAACGGCTGCATTCGAAGGGATCGTATACGATGCTCAAACGCTTGAACAATATACCCGTACGGCTCTCCGTCAGACCATTTACAGTGATGCTATAGCGGCCCTGATCGCTTTTCGGGCTGCTGCCGGCGGAAACTATAAGACGATTCTGGAGGCTGACCGGCAAATCATCCTTTGTAAAATGAATGCGGAAGCCCGGCTGATGTTGATCCGTATGGGGAAAAAAATGGCCGAAATTTGTACTCAGATTACCGATAGTCCCTGGATGAGCCGTTGGTTGGAAGATATTCGGGCAGAACGAACACCGGGAACCTATCCTGTAGCACAAGCGATTTATTTTCAGCAAAATGGTTCTACAGAGAAAGATCTGTTCGTGGCTATCGAGTATGGAGCGATCAATATGATTCTCAATGCGGCTTTACGGTGTGTCAAAGTTTCCCACTATGAGACCCAGGCTATCCTTTACCGGCTTTGTACGGAGGCGGCAGAAAATTATAAAATCGTGCGTGAACTGAACTTTGAAGATATGCAGGCTTTTGCCCCCGAAATGGACGTCATCGCTTCGCTGCATGAAAAAGGGAAGATGAGGATGTTTATGAATTAAAATCTAAAAAATTGAAATTATTATGAGCAATACATGCAGAATTGGCGTCGGCGGACCGGTTGGTTCCGGGAAAACAGCTTTGATCGAAGCCATTACTCCTTATTTTTTGAAATTGGGTTTACAGGTTTTGATTATTACCAACGATATCGTGACCACCGAAGATGCCAAACATGTCCGTAAAATGTTGAAAGGTTATCTGGCAGAAGAACGGATTATCGGTGTCGAGACCGGTGCTTGTCCCCATACGGCCGTACGGGAAGACCCTTCGATGAATATTGCCGCTGTCGAGGAAATGGAAACTAAATTTCCCGATAGCGACGTCGTATTGATCGAATCGGGAGGAGATAACCTGACTTTGACTTTCAGTCCTGCGCTGGTGGACTTTTTTATTTATGTGATCGATGTGGCTGCCGGTGATAAAATCCCGCGTAAAGACGGTCCCGGAATTTCCTATTCGGATATACTGGTCATTAATAAAACCGATCTGGCTCCTTATGTACATGCCGATCTGGAAGTAATGCGCCGTGATTCTGAATTGATGCGTCCGGGAAAGCCTTTTGTGTTCACCAATTGTATGACCGGTGAAGGTATTAAAGAGTTGGTTACTCTGATCCGGGATATGGCCTTGTTCGACCGTGTTTCGGAAAAAGAGGTTGAAGAGATGAAAGTATGAACGATTATACGACATGTAGAGAATTGAAGCCTTATCTCGAACCGACGAAGGCGATGCGTTTAGGTGCACCGGGAAAATTCGGTTCGCTGGATCTGGTATTCGAGTTGGATAAAGACAAGAAGTCGGTTATGCGGCATTGGGACAGGCGGGCTCCGCTCATTGTACAGCAAGAATTGTACTTTGACGAGGGGATGCCTGAAATGCCCTGTGTTTATATTCTGTCGTCAGGAGGGCCGAATGTGGATGGGGACCGCTATGAAAACCGTTTTACCGTCCGTAAGGATGCTTATGCCTATATATCTACCGGTGCAGCAACGAAAATTGCCGAGATGGTATATAATTTTTCAGGACTGAAACAGTGCTTTGTATTGGAAGAGAATGCCTATCTTGAATATATGCCCGAAGCGACTATCCCTTGCCGTCACAGTCGTTATATTACTGATACGGATATCGAAATCGATCCGACTGCGACTTTATTCTATTCGGAGATCTATATGGGAGGAAGGAAATATTACGGAGAAGGGGAATTGTTCGAATACGACTTGCTATCGGTTTGTACACGGGCCCACCGACCCGACGGTACGCTTCTGTTCCGTGAGAAATTGGTTGCCGAGCCTTTCCTGAATCCTGTACGGGCTATCGGAACGATGCATGATTATGATGTTTTTGCCAATGTCGTTGTATTGACTCCTCCTCAGGAAACTTCCCGGATTTATGAGCAGACAAAAGCTTATATCGACCGTCAGGAAGATATTGCAGTCGGAATAAGTCATCTGCCGAATGACTGTGGGTTGATATTCAAAGTGTTGGGGAAAGAAACCTCTCCGGTGAAGAAAGTTGTCCGGCAATTTTGTTCAACTGTACGAATGCAAGTCAAGGGTAAACCTTTACCTGAAGAGTTTGCCTGGAGATAAAAATGAAAAACAAAAATTATGGAAACACAAGCAGCAACTTTGCCAAGAGTATTTTCTTTTGGTTTTTGGAAAATCCTGTGTAAAGGAACAGGACAGGTGATGTTCCAGGATAATGCCTGGACCGGATTATTCTTTTTAGCCGGGATTTTCTACGGCTCTTATGTAACGGGTAATCCGGCAGTGGCTTGGGGGGCTTTGGCCGGTGTATTTATGTCCACGATTACCGGATATCTCCTGAGGTATCCCGCAGAGAAAGGAACTGCCGGACTTTGGGGATTCAACGGGGTTTTGGTCGGATGTGCCTTACCGACATTTTTAGGGAATGTACCCTTAATGTGGTTGGCCATTGTTATCTTTTCCTCTATGACAACCTGGGTCATGGTCGGATTGAACCATTTATTGGCTCCTTATAAAGTGAGTTCGTTTACTTTTCCTTTTGTGTTGACCACCTGGTTCGTACTGATGGCTGCGCGGATTATGCACGGACTGCCCGATTCCGGATTAGGTGCTCCCGAATTGCCCGGTAATTTTTCTTCGGCATTCGATACCGGTTTTAAAGACTTGGTGATCTATTGGCTGACTGGAATCGGGCAGGTTTTTCTGATCAAATCCTGGGTGACCGGATTGTTGTTTTTGATCGGATTGGCGATCAGCAACTATTGGGCTGCCATTTGGGCTGCTATCGGATCTGCCCTGGCATTGGCCGTTGCCATTTTGTATCAATGTAACGGTGGGGATATCGCCAGCGGTTTGTTCAGCTTTAGTCCGGTGCTTACTGCTATAGCGTTGGGAATGACTTTTTATCAGGTCAATTGGCGGACCGCCATCTGGACTTTGCTGGGAATCTTCGCTACCGTATTTATTCAGGCCGGTATGGATACTTTCTTTTCTCCGTTGGGGATTCCGACATTGACCGGTCCGTTTTGTGTGGCAACCTGGTTGTTCCTGTGGCCGCATCTGAATCTGGATAAAAAGATATTACAACAAGGATAGAGAAATTTCAGATTTATGGTAGAGAGTCAAAAATTACCGGAATATAACATGGATACGATGCCTTTACGTAGAGGGCATATCCTTATTTTAATGATTGCCTCTGCCGGACAGTTTTTTGGTGGGGCATTGGCTATTTTGGTGGGTGTTATCGCTCCCTTGATCGCCATGACCCATCATCCTGGATTATCTCCCTGGTTGCAGGGGTTTATCTTTGCTTGCGGATTGATCGGTATAATGCTGGGGTCTTTGTTTTTCGGGCGGTTCAGTGATAAATACGGGTATCTTTTCTTTTTCCGGCTTTGTCCGCTGGTCATTGCCGGGGCTTCGCTGGGTGTTTATTTCAGTCATTCTCTGGTGGTATTGACGGTCTGTTTGCTACTGATCGGTTTTGCGATAGGCGGGGCGTATGCTTTAGATCCTTCGTATGTTTCAGAGATTATGCCTAAAAAATGGAAGCGGACCATGTTGGGAATTTCCAAGGCTACTTCTGGTTTAGGAAATATCGGGATGATCCTGGTGGCTTGGTATGTATTGAAAGAATCTTCCGATCCGGAGATTTGGAATCATTTGTTTTTATTTCTGACATTTTTTGCTGTCGTCACTTTTCTGGCTCGTCTCTGGTTTGTGGAGAGCCCTGAATGGCTGGCTCTTCATGGGAAAGTAGAGGAAGCTGAAAAGAATGTCAAACATTTTCTGGGGCAGGATGTGTACATCGGTGAGTTGGCCAGTAAAAAAGATAAGACAACCCGGCCCCAATCTTCCCGCCGGGATATTTTTGCCCGGGGAAATATAAAACGGATTGTTCTCAGCGGTATTCCGTGGGGATGTGAAGGCATGGGAGTATACGGTATCGGTATATTTACTCCTGTGTTGTTACTGACCTTAGGATTGATTCCCGAAAGCGGCAAAGCTTTCCCCAGGGTGGTCGAATCTTTGCGTTTTACGTTTTATATCAACGTCTTCGTTATGTTGGGGTTTATCATCGGATTGACTATCGTCCGAAAACTGAACCTGCTCCATGCCCAGACCTTCGGTTTCTTTCTTTGTGCTCTCGGATTATTCGTCACCCTTTTAGGGTATATCTATCAGGCACCGTTGGGAGTGACCTTAGGCGGATTCTTATTATTTGAACTGGCTTTAAATGCCGGGCCGCATCTTTCCACCTTCGAATTACCGAGCCGGATTTATACTTTACAGGAGCGGGCGAGTGGAGAGGGGATTGCCTCTGCATTAGGTAAATTGGGGGCTATTATCGCTACCTTTATTATCCCTCCGTTACTGCAACTCGGGGGAGGTAAACTGGTTTTAATCGTAGCGATTGCTGTGCTCGTATTGGGAGGAGTGATTACCCTGCTTGTCGGACCTTTGGTATTGAAGCATTTACCGGAGAAAGTTTAATTGTTAAATTATAAAATTTGAAACTATGTTTAAAGCGATGTTGATTGCCGGGGCAGGAGGATTTATCGGTACTTGCCTGCGTTATTTGGTAGGTAAATTAGCTCATTATGTTTTTTCTTCTCCTTTTCCATGGGGAACTTTTGCAGTGAATATTATCGGTAGTTTTGTCATCGGAATATTCTTCGGTATGGCTGAAAAAGCTCACCTGATTTCTGCCAATATGAATGTATTTCTGATCACCGGTTTCTGTGGTGGTTTCACTACGTTTTCGTCCTTTGCCGACGACATGTTTTTACTGATGCAGAATAAACATTGGGGGTATTTTTCGGCTTATCTGGTATTGAGTATTGTATTGGGAATTGTTTTAGTATGGTTAGGACGTAGTGTCGTAAAACCGGCTTGAATCAGTCCGAAGTTTATAAAATTCGTAAAGTTTGTAAAGTATCGGATCTTATCGGTATGTGACGATTGGGCGAAACCGAAGCTTTATAAACTTTACGAATCCTGCTGTGGCTATATTGAACCGCTTATTTCTCCCATACTTTCAGGATTTCCACGACATACACTTTATGGAAATTTCCCTGTGCTCCATACCATTTGTCTGGCAGACTTTTATCGATAAAATGCTCGGGAGATAACAATTGGCCGTATAGTTTGCGGCATTCGAGGGTCAGACGGGCTTGTTCGAAGGTCACGTTACCATCCGGGGTCGTTAGGGGAAGCAGTCCGCTCTCTTTGATTTTGTCTGTATCACGCCCGGATTTACTTCCACAAATGTTGTATATAGAACGGTTACCACTACCCAGGAAAGAAAGTGTCAGCATGTCGTTCTTTTCTATAAATTCGTAAGTGTAACGCTCGGGCCGGATAAAGATAAAAGCAACTGCTTTGTTCCAGAGAAAACCGATACCACCCCAACTGGCTGTCATCGTATTGAATTTTTCTTTTGAACCGGAAGTCACCAACATCCATTCTTTACCGATCGCTTCAAAAAAATTTTCAGTCAGATCTTTTATTGCTAGTTCTTGCATCATTTATTGTTTTTGTGTTCACGTGGGTAAAGTTATTAAATTGTGAATAGAATATCAAAGAAATATTCGATAGATTATTCTATCTTTGGCTGCCGAACAAGGTTGGTGTGACGAATGACCGATTAAAGTAAAAATAATGAGAGCGCTGAAGATATGGGGGATGACTATGGTGGTAGTCATTGCCGTTTTAGGACTGTATATTTATCAAAATAACCGGGAGTATCAAATCATACTCTTGAATACCAATGATAGTCACGGTAGCATTTTGCCTGTGGATAGTGTGGGGGGAATGGCTGAGCGGGCTACTTTTATCCGGATGGTGAGAGAGAAGAATCCTTATGTGCTCCTGGTCGATGCCGGGGATATCAATACCGGGCAAGCTATTTCGAATAGGGCGGATGCAAAGCCCGATATCTTGGCTTACAATTACATGGGATATGATGCTGTTACTGTAGGGAATCATGAATTCGATAAACCCCTGAACGTTTTGTTGAAGCAGATGCAATGGGCCGAATTTCCTTTTGTGACGTCTAATATCCAACGGAATGGAACTCCGTTGGGAGTAGAATATCTGATCAAAGAAATAGGAGGAGTGAAAATAGGAATCTTTGGATTGACTACGAAGAATACAGAAAATGTCAGTATCCATGCCGGGGAAGTGACTTTCGAAAATGAGGTGATGGCGGCGCGGAAAGTGGTTAAGTTATTGAAAAAGCAACAGGTAAACCTGATTATCGGTCTGGTTCATCTCGGATTTACCGAGTCGGCACCCGGTTTTATCACTTCTTACCGATTGGCACAGGAAGTAGACGGTATCGATATTTTGGTCGACGGACATTCACATTCTTTTATCGAGCGGCCGGAGCATATCCATAAGACGACGATCGTTACGGCTAATCAGAGTGGAAGATACGTCGGTGAAGGTATTATAAGAATGAAAAAAGGACGTTTTGTAGGATTTTATTGGAAACCGGTATTGATAAAAGGATTTCAGCCGGATTCTGTTTTGAGCCTGCAATTGCGGCCTTATGTCGAAGCGGCGGAGAAGGATTTGGCAACCGTCGTAGGGGAGGCTACCGAAGAATTTTCCCTTTTTCAGGATGGAGAGAATCTGGCCCGTTATGGCGAGACGGCTTTGGGAGATCTGGTAGCCGATGCTTTAAAATGGAAGGCCGGGAAGTTGAATCTGAAGGTCGATTTTGCTTTGACTAATTCCGGTGGTATCCGGGAAAGCCTGCCTGCCGGTAAAATAACCAAAGGAGATGTTTTGGCCGTATTACCTTTTGATAACGTCCTCGAGGTGGTAGCCTTATCCGGTAGTGAAGTCCGGCGATTGTTCGATTATATCGCCTCTATCCCTTTGGGCAACGGAGCTTTTGCTCAGGTGTCCCGTGAGGTACGGGTGGTTTACGATTCCGGGCGGGTGAGAACATTGACGATAGCCGGCCGGCCTATTGAAGACGATAAAATGTATTATATGGCTACCTGTGATTATGTTGCGGCCGGGAAAGATGGCTATGAGGCTGGATTGGAAAATATTACAGGGAGGGAAAATACCTCCCGCTCTCTATCGGATGTGCTGATCGAATATATTCAGACGAAGGGAAAAATAATCCCCCGGGTGGATGGTCGGATCAAATTTACCGATTAGAAGAATCAGGTTCTTGGGCAGAACCGGGATTTTGTCCCGCTTTCAATATATGGTTCATGAAATGTCCGTATTCTTCTTCCGTGATTTCCAGTTCTAAGAGGATTTTTTTCTTTTTTACCGGATGAGGAGAAGATTTTTTTTCTTTTTCCATGCGGATAAGTTTGTTATTTTCTGCCAGGCAATCGGAAAAATATTGAAAGAAATCCGTGTTTAATGCCATGGAAATATCGTAAAGTAATGACGTATCTATGATTTTTCGTTTAAAAATGTTGTATGCGATGGTTCTGTCTTTTTGAATTTGCTGAGCGAAATAAGCTACAGACCACCCTGTCTTTTTAAACACAAGCCGTATTCTCTCCCCAATATCGATTCCTGGATTCATAGTCTCGTTTTATCCTTTTTTCTTTGTTATACGGAAAACTTTCATTTCTGTTGCCGGCGTTTCTTGACGGAATATCGTGTAACAGTAAAGGGTAGAAAACGTATCATCAGTGTGACTTATTTAAAAAGAGAAGCTATGGAATATAATGTGAAGCATGATGAGAAGCGCCATCGTTTCGAATACGACCGAAACGGCTTGATGGCTTTTGTAGAGTACGACCTGGAGGATGGAGTGATGGATATATTTCATACCCTTGTTCCGATACCGATGGAAGGTATGGGAGTTGGATCGGCTTTGATGAAGTACGCACTGGATTATGCCCGGGATCACCATTATAGTGTGATCCCGAACTGTGCTTTTGCTCAAGCCTTTTTATTGAGGCATACGAATTATCGGGATTTGATCAGTTAAGCACTGATTTCGATCCGGTTGTTGTCCGGGTCCAGAATCACACTTTCGTAAAAACCGTCTCCGGTTGTGCGGGGTTCACCGATGACCTTGTACCCTGCCTGCCGGAGACGCTCTGTCAGTCGATCGACCTGATCTTTACTCCCCGTTGAAAAGGCAAGATGGGCAAAACCGATGAATTCCCGGTCTTCACTATTCCGTACCTGGTCTACATCTGTCCGGGACATGATTTCCAATGTACATCCTCCTTCGAAATGAAGCATGTAAGATTCAAAACCTTTTTTCGGATTTATATACTTTGCATGGGACTTCCCTTGAAAATAGGTGGTATAGAAACTCCTCAATACTTCTAATTGTTTGGTCCAGATTCCGATGTGTGTAATTTTCATGGTGTGTTGAAATTATTTTATACATGTTGCCGGGCAGTTTCATATTTTCTGGAGAAAAGGACCAGTAGTATAAAACCGACGAGGGCAAAGAAGGTTCCGAGCAATGCCGGATAGCGGTAACTTAAACCGGCTTGTAACGGTAATCCTCCGCAATATGCTCCGATAGCGTTTCCAAGATTAAAAGCGACCTGTACGCTGGCTGCCCCTAACATTTCTCCTCCGGGGGAGAAACGGATGAGTAAAACTTGCTGAGGACTCGAAAGGGCGAATAGTCCGGCAGTACAGAGGCACATTAAAATGACCGACAACCAGGAGATAGAAGCGAGGAAATAGATCAGTAACAGTAAAATGGAGAGACAGCCCTGCGTGAAAGCTGCTACCCGTCCCGGGGTGAAACGGTCGGAAAGCCGGCCGCTGACCAGGTTGCCGACGACCATTCCGAAGCCGGCCAATACCATCAATAGCGTGATACTCTCAGGACGAAAGCCGGACACGTGAGTCAGTAAGGGGTTGATGTAGCTATACCAGCAAAATACACCTCCGTTACCGAGCATGGTCGCTCCTAAGATTAACCAGGGAGCCGGTGATTTCAAAAAACGGAACTGTCCCTTGAAACCGGTATCGGGTAGTTTTTCTACCTGAGGCACCCAGCGCCAGATATAGTAGAGGATAAGCACTCCCCAAACGCCTACCAATAAAAAAGTCATCCTCCAGGAAATCGCTGCACTCAGCGAAGTGCCCAGGGGTACACCGAATAAATTAGCCACCGTCATACCGGCTATCATGATCGATACGGCTTCCGATCCTTTTCCTTTGTCGGCGAGTTTTTCAGCAACGATAGAACCGACACCGAAATAAGCACCGTGGGGTAAACCTGAGATAAATCTCCCCAACATCAAAATCCAATAGTTGGGCGCAGAAGCTGCAATGATATTTCCCAGCATAATCATACTCACCAATACCAATAGAATATTTTTCAACGGATATTTGCGGGCGATGATCAGAAGCGGAGCGCCTACACATACCCCGATCGCATAAGCCGATATCAGATGCCCTGCAGTAGCGATACTGATATTTAAAGCTTTGGCAACATCGGGCAAAATGCCCATCATGACAAATTCGGCAATCCCTAATCCTAATGTGCCGAAAGCTAAAGCGATAAGACTCTTTTTCATTGTAATCAAATTTTCGGAGTGCAAAAATAATACGTTTCTTTACAGAAGAATTTGATCTATATCAAAAAATAAAGTTGTATCTAAGTGTTTGGTATACTCCGGATGGTGGATAGAAGTATGGTTTTTAGTTACAGGGAAAGCAAGGGGTTCAGAAGTTTGCCGGGGTGGTTGTGATTAGGGAAGGGGATTGGTTTAGACGCTTTTAAAACGTACCAATAACCTTGATTTGTCGGGGTAGGGGATTATAATATGATATATGCAGTCCCTGTGATTTTATACAAAACCTAAAATTAAAAAAATCGGAAGTGATAAAATAGATCCTTCTTTTCTTGATATTGCGACTTATTTTATAGTTTGGTAGGGTGGAATTGGATTATTAAATCTGGTCCTCAGGGGGGATTTAAATAAGTGAAAGACATCTTCGGTTTAGGAATATAATTTCATCACACGATAGGTGAATATGTTTTTTGTAAATGTGAATTCTAATCGGCAAAGGGATGGAAATAATCATGTTAAACCGATTTATTGACGATCTGCGATAGTTGTGAGTGGGAGAAGATGGCTTTCTTTCCGGAAGAGGCGGCTGGAGCTGATTTGGTTATTTCTTGGTCGGCCGATTGCCGACTCACCGCTGATGGAGTTCTGGTTCACTTGAATGTGAAGGATAGTCAGGTAACTTTGAGAGGTATCTGCGTTAACGGAGGTAAAATTGTCTGTCCGAAAATTGAAATCGAAGTAGATGGATTTGGAGTATTTTTTTACGATGGGCTGTAACAAATCGGGAGGAGAATGGGTTTAATCGGTAAATAGTAAATATGATATCGATGAAACCTGTTTTAAGTTTTGGCCGGATTATGTTAGGTTTGGCCTATGTTGTTTATGGGTATTTGCATTTTGCACATACTGCTGCAGATGCGGCTATGGTACCTCAGGGCGTAGGACGTCCGGTGGTATGGGTGATTTTGATCGGAATCTGTTGGTGGGCGGTAGCACTGAGTTTTTTTACCAATATTCTGACGCGTTTGAGCGGAGTACTGGCATCGGTCTTGCTGTTTTTTGTTCTGTTTTTTGCAATTTTGCCTGATTTCCATGGGGTTAGTTCTTGGCTTTCGATGGCTTCGGTGTTGGGGCTGATCGGCGGGTCGTTACAGGTAGCTGCTTATGGGGAAATGTGGTATAGGCGTAAAAATCGGGGATGATATGAACAGACAACTTTTACATCGCTTGGGTGGAATATTCGATACCCACCAGATTCTCGCTTCCGATCTTTACCGGGAGATTTATTCCCGGGACGGTTCTTACTTCGATATCAAACCGGAAATCATCGTTCGGCCCGATACCCCGCAGCAGGTACAACAGTTGCTGGCTATCGCTTCGGAGGCCGGGGTGAACGTCACTTTCCGTACCGGAGGGACTTCGTTGTCGGGACAGAGTGTTAATGAAGGGATTATCTGTGAATTGCGTACGGCCTGGAAGAAGAGCGAGGTACGTGATCATGGACGGAAAATCTGGTTTGAGCCGGGGTTGACCGCTCATCAGATCAATACGATATTGAAAAAATACCAGACAAGAATCGGGCCGGATCCTGCTTCGGCTATAGCGGCTATGATGGGGGGAATACTTTCGAACAACAGTAGTGGGATGCAGACCGGAACGCGTTATAATTCCTACCATACTTTAAGTGCTATCGAGTTTATGTTGGCTAACGGCCATCGCTACAATAGTAGTGTTGCTGCTGATCGGCAACGCTTTGAGCAGGAGGAAGAATGGTTATGTCAGGGGTTGTTGCGGATACGGGAACAAATCCTGAAGAACGATGAAATCCGTAACCGGATTATCGAAAAATATAAGATCAAGAATGTAACCGGGTACAGCATGAATGCTTTCGTCGATTTCGAACACCCGATGGATATTTTCGCTCATCTGCTGATCGGTGGGGAGGGTACTTTGGGATTTATCGTTTCGGCGGAGTTGAACACCTTGCCGCTGATGCCTGTGTATAGTTCGGCGATGCTTTATTTCAAGGATGCTACGCAAGCGGCGGCTTCTGCAGCTCTCCTCGGAGAAAGTGGGGCGGTATCGGTAGAGATGATGGATTATGCTGCCCTCAGCAGCCTGGGAAACCGTCCGGAATTACCCCGGGGGACGACAGCTATGCTGATCGATTATGGTGCACAGTCGCCGGAAGAAATGCAGGATATGGTAAAACGTCTACAGCCCCGGCTGAAGAAATTGGATGGTATGGTCGATATGGAAGAGTTCACCCATACGGTGAGCGAGCGGGAAAAGCTGTGGGAGGTCCGTAACGGCATTTTTCCTTGTGTTGCAGGGGCTCGTATTCCGGGTAATGCCGTGGTACTCGAAGATGTGGCTGCTCCGGTTGGAAAACTGGCTGATCTGGTTGGAGGATTACAGCAGTTATTCCGAAAACATGGTTATGAAGGTTCTATTTTCGGACATGCCCGCGATGGAAATGTACATCCCTTGGTGACTTCGGGGATGGAGACTGTAACCGAGGTCAATAACTTTTCCCGCTTTATGGAAGGAATGGTCACACTGGTACTTTCGCTCGACGGTTCGCTAAAAGGTGAACACGGTACCGGGCGTGCTGTCGCCCCTTTTGTCGAGCGGGAGTGGGGAACTGAAATTTACGCTATGATGCAGGAACTGAAAAGACTGGCAGATCCGAAGGGTATACTGAATAAAGGAGTGATCCTGAATGAAGATCCGGATGCCCATTTACATTCGATCAAGAAGATGACACTTTTTGCCGGGGAGTTGAACTATAAAAAGGCCGATACATGTATCGAATGTGGGTTTTGTGAGCATGTTTGTCCTTCTCGTTATGTTACGCTAACACCTCGCCAGCGATTGCAGGCCCGACGAATTATTGAACGGACCGGTAGCAGGGAGCTGGAAAAAGAATATGACTATATCGGCGAACAGACCTGTGCGGCGGATGGGATGTGTCAGGTGCCTTGTCCTATGGGGATCAGCACGGCTGTGGTCACCGATGCTATCCGGGCTAAAAAGGCAACTCCCGCAGAGTCGGATATCCTGCACTACGGAGCAGAACATTTCGGAGCGGTGGAAACCGACCTGCGTGCTATGTTGAAGGTGGCTGTAGGTACGGAACGGGTTATTTCACCTTATCCTCTGCTTTGGGCTACCGATTTTTTACACAGGATATCGCATCAGGTGCCTCATTGGTCGTCTCATTTTCCGATGCCCCGAAAATTACATTACCGGGAAGAAGCGAATCCCGATTTTGTTTATTTCCCGGCTTGTGTCACCCGTATTTTCGGTGCTTCGGGTTTGCATAAAGACGATTTGATCACAGTAGTACTGCGGTTGGCCGGTAAAGCCGGGATTCGGGTAAGTCTGCCAGAAGAGGCGCATGGGTTGTGTTGTTCACAGATTTGGGAACATAAGGGAAATCCTGCGGGACAGCGGTTGACCGCCAACCGTACGATAGAAAGTTTTTATAAATGGTCGGGCGGAGGACGGATTCCGATATTCTGTGATACCACTTCGTGTACACATACACTGTTGTTTGAAACCGGTGGGGACATACTTACCCCCGAAAACCGGGAGAAATACAAGCAATTGAAAATCATGGATATCACACAATGGCTCAAAGAAGTTGTTTTACCCCGAATCAAAGTTATTCGCCCGAAAAATCGGATTTTACTTCATCCGACCTGTTCCTGTCAGATCATGGGACTTACTCCGGTGTTGCTCGATATTGCCCGTAAATGTGCCCGGGAAGTTATATTACCTGACAATTGGGGATGTTGCGGGGCTTCCGGTGACCGCGGTTTCATTTTTCCGGAGTTGTCTGATTCGGCAACCCGGGATGAACGGGATGAAATTGGCCATGAATCGTTCGACGGTTGTTATTCTTTGGCACGGACCTGTGAGATTGCGATGCAGGACCATATCGAACAACCGTATGAGTCGATCGTTTATCTGGTGGATGAGACAATTCAGGACCAGGGAACGTAGGTATGAGGTCCTGGTGTAAATATGCATGGAGCATTTTTTTCTTTGTAAAGGTGATCTTTCAACCGAATCAGGGAATGCAGATCCGATTCCCTGTATTCATTTTTTTATTTGTGGTTATTATGTTATTTTTGCAAAAATAAATGAAATATGTAGTGGTGTCTGTGATTTCAAATTACTATGAAAGTACAAATAGAAGAAAGCTGGCGGAGACAATTACAGGAAGAGTTCGATAAACCCTATTTTGAGCATTTAGTGGGATTTGTGAAAGAGGAATATGCGCGTTATACGGTTTTCCCTCCGGGAAGTCGGATTTTTCATGCTTACAATACTTGTCCTTTTGAAAAGGTAAAGGTAGTCATTCTGGGGCAGGATCCCTATCACGAGCCGGGGCAGTATTACGGACTTTGCTTTTCGGTGATGGACGGAGTTCCTTTCCCGCCTTCGTTGGTAAATATTTTCAAAGAGATACAGAACGATCTGGGGAAGCCTATTCCCTGTTCGGGACGTTTGGAGCGCTGGGCGGATCAGGGAGTATTATTGATCAATGCCATTCTGACCGTACGGGCACATCAGGCCGGTTCGCATCAGGGAAAAGGCTGGGAAGAGTTTACGGATGCCGTGATCCGGCGACTGAATGATGAACGGGAGCATATCGTGTTTATGTTGTGGGGGGCGTATGCTCAGAAAAAAGGGGTTTTTATCGACCGTACTCGGCATTGTGTACTGACGGCTCCCCATCCTTCCCCGCTGTCTGCAGACCGGGGCTTTTTCGGATGCAAGCATTTCAGTAAAGCCAATGCCTATTTCCGGAGTAAAGGATTGGCAGAAATCGAGTGGTGATTCTGATTATAAGAACTATTTTATATTTTTGTGCGGTTTAATATGAAAAATAGGAAGGAAATGAAAAAATGGATGTTAGTGGTTCTGGTGTTGGCCGGAAGTGTGAGCTGGGGACAGGCTCAGATAAAAATCGGAAACCGTACGATCAATACGAAGAAAGTGTTGAATGCGGCTTCGGAAGTGGCTTCTGCCATTACCTTGTCGGATGAGGATGTAGCTGCTTTGTGCCGTGAGTCGGTGAAATGGATGGATGAGCAAAATCCGGTTTCAGACCCCGGATCGGCTTATTCTAAACGTTTGGATTCGCTGATGAAAAAAGTAGGGGAGATAGAAGGTTTGAAATTGAACTATAAGGTATATGAGGTGGTGGATATCAATGCGTTTGCTTGCGGAGACGGGAGTATTCGGGTATTTTCGGCCTTGATGGACCTGATGGATGACGACGAACTGATGGCAGTTATCGGTCATGAAATCGGTCATGTCGTACATACCGACAGTAAGGATGCCATGAAAAATGCCTATTTGGCTGCTGCTGCAAAGAGCGCGGCAGGAGCTGCAGGAGGAGTATTGGAAAAATTGACCGATTCACAACTGGGGGAGATTGCCCAAGCCTTGTCGAATGCTCAATTTTCACAAAAACAAGAAACTGAAGCCGATGAATATGGGTTTGAATTTTGTATCAAACATGGTTTCGATCCTTATGGGATGGCTAATGCACTGGAGAAGTTGAATAATTTGTCCGAGGGACAAAAGGCATCTAAATTTCAGCAGATGTTTTCTAGTCATCCCGATAGTGCCAAACGGGCGTCCCGGATGAAAGAGAAAGCGGATGCTTATCTGAATAAATAGAATCCCTGACTAACGGCGGGGCCGGGGCTGGTGTGGCGTGAGAAATGATTGAGTTTGATGAAGTGCCCGAAGATCTTTTGTTGTTGTTCCGGGAGATACCGTTACGAACTGTGATGGTTTGCGTGTTTCAAGGTTGGTCATATGGATAAAATATAAAAAATATTTTCGTCTGTTTATTTCTTTTGAGGTTGTAGTTGCGGAATAACGATTGTTCAAAAACTTTACTGAGTTATTTCCGTTCAACTCAGAAAAACAAGCAGATGAAAATTGCAATTAGTGGAGCGACCGGTTTTATCGGTACACATTTAACCCGTTATTTATCGGGACAGGGGCATGAAGTGACAGGACTTGGACGGAAATGGTTCGGTCGGGGAAATGCCGATCATTTGGCAAAGTTGATGGAAGGAATGGATGTCGTTATTAATTTGGCAGGAGCCCCTGTCAATCATCGTTGGACGACGGCATATAAACAGGAATTGTACGATAGCCGGATCATTCCTACACGTATGCTGGTCGATGCGATTAACCGGACTGACCGGGTTCGGCTTTTTATTTCGGCTTCGGCGGTAGGATATTACCCTTCCCGGGGCTGTTACGATGAATATAGTCATGTGAAAAGCGATGGTTTTTTGGCCGGATTGTGTAGGGCTTGGGAAGCAGAGGCTGGACTGATCCGGAAGTCGGCCAGATTGATCATTACGCGTTTTGGGGTGGTATTATCCCCTGAGGGTGGGGCTTTTCTGCAACTTATCCGTCCTTTGCAGAGTAGATTGGCAACGGTGATCGGGTCCGGGAATCAACCTTTTACCTGGATTGCTCTAACTGATTTGATCGGGGCAATGGGATTTGTGATCGACCAGCCCGGATGGAGTGGGGTTTTTAATTTTGTGACGCCGGAGCAGACGACTAACGCTGCTTTTACCGCTGCTTTGGCCCGACGGTATCATGCCCGATTAACCGTAAAACTCCCGACTGTTTTTTTTCGATTGTTTTATGGGGAGGGGGCTGTTTTGCTGACCGAGGGCCAATGTGTGAAACCTACCCGTTTGCTGGAAAAGGAATTTCAGTTTCAGGCACCTACTGTAGAGGCTTTTTTTAAGCGTATATAGAGTAAATATCTCGGTTGAAATGGGAGAGACCGATGATTCTTTTTTAATTTTGTTGCAGGTATAAAAATGAATAGCCATGAAAGTCGTCTTAATAAATGGAAGTCCTCACCGGAAAGGGAATACGTTTATCGCCCTTTCGGAAGTAGCGGGGGCACTTGAAAAAGAAGGTGTACAAACGGAGATAATCCAACTTGGGATAAAAGCGGTGCAAGGGTGTATTGCTTGTAATAAGTGTGCAGAGTTGGGACATTGTGTATTTCAGGACACCCTTTATAATCAGGTCAGAGAAGCATTGCAGGAAGCAGATGGTATCGTCGTTGGTTCGCCGGTATATTATGCCGGTCCGAACGGGGCGCTCTGTGCATTGCTCGACCGGGTGTTTTATTCCTGTTCGGAATTGTTGGCTTACAAAGCCGGAGCTTCGGTGGCTGTTTGTCGCCGGGGTGGGGCGAGTGCCACTTTCGACCGGTTGAACAAATATTTTACTATCCTGAATATGCCGGTAGTTTCTTCGCAATACTGGAATAGCGTTCATGGGATGCGGCCCGGAGAAGCAACAGAGGATGCCGAAGGACTTCAGACTATGCGTATGCTGGGCCGGAATATGGCTTGGTTGCTGAAAGGAGTGAAACGGGAAGAACGGCCGGAACCGGAACTTCGGGTCATGACTAATTTTATACGATGAAAATTTTAAATCCTCGGGTAACTTGAAAGACGAGCATTTAAGTCCTTGTTTTTTAAAGTATCCGGACTTTTATATTGGGGTATTTTCTTGCCTGTATGGTTATTTCTCCTTACTTTTACGCATCCTGATATATAAAATAGGGTGAAAATTTAAAATTTTTATGAAAAATATTTACAGGACGGCATGTTGGATTGCCTGCCTTTTGTGTTGTGTGCATACCTTGTGTGGTAAAAATGTTGAGGGAGATGTTAACTATGTCTTGATAATCAATACTTATACGGAATCGACTCCTTGGAGTAACAGCATGATTTATCCGATTGTCAGTATGGCTTCACAAGATGAAAAATTGGGGGTATATACCGAGCATATGAATATGTTGATGATGGATGGTGAAGAGGAATTGGCTGCATTTGAGAAAAATATTTTTAAGGATTTTGAGACCCGTCCTCCGAAACTGATTGTATTATTGGGGACAGCCAGTTTTATTCTGTGTGAGGATTTGGATCGTCAGTGGCCGGATATCCCGATCATATTGTGTGGAGAGCGGGATTATGCCGGAAATAAGGATATGGTGTTGAAGAAACAACCGCTGACTCCGGAAGAGCGTATGCCCTTGACCGCTTGGCAGGGTAAATATAATATGACCTCTATGCCGATCCAGGTCTATTTCGAAGAAAACCTGGATTTGATGAAACGGTTGATTCCCGGTATGAAGGAAGTATTGTATATCGGTGATGAAACTTATATTTGTCAGCAGAATGATTATGATCTGAAACATTTGATGGAGTCCGGATATCCTGAATTGAAATACCGTTTTCTATGTTCCAGGGATATCGGTATCGATAGTCTTTTCACTATTTTAAATCAGATAGATGTCCGGACAACGGGTATTTTATTTTCATCCTGGTTTCAAAAAAGAGTTTATGCCGGCAATACCGTGTTGTATGCTAACAGCCATCGGATTATAGCCACTTCTTCGGTGCCGTTGTTTTCTTTTAAGAATGTCGGAATCGAAGAGGAAGGAGGAATTATCGGAGGTTTTATTTATAATAAAACAGATTATGTCGCTCATCTTTGCGAAACGATCAGGGAGATTATCGGTGGGCGTCAGGCACGTGATATCCCTTTTTACTATGGCCCGAAAGGGACGCCTGTGTTTAATTATCAATCGTTGTTGCAGCGTAACCTCGATCCTGAGTTGTGTCCGCCGGGAACTGTTTTTTACAATATGCCGCCTACCTTTTGGGAGAAATATAAGTATATACTGATCGGGATCGGTTTTCTTTTAGTGGGGGTATTGCTAATTTTCCAATATCATCGTTTGCGGGTACTGGAAAAGATAAAAATGATACAACGCAGAGAATTGCAGGCCAATGAGAGGTACTTGGATCTGATCGATAATATGCCGATCCTTTATATGCATGAAGAGCTGATTAAGGATGCAGAAGGAAAGGTTGTCGATACGAGATATTTAGATATAAATCGTTATTTTGAAAATAATTTTTTCAAACGGGAAGAGATTATCGGGAAACTGGGGAGTGAGGTCTTTCCGGAGTCGATGCCGTAATTTCTGCATTTTGTGAATATAGCTCTTTGGGAGAAACGGTCGGTGACTTTCCCCTATTACTATAAAAAAATCGATATTTTTTACGACGTCGTAGTAAATGTCACAGAAGACGGCCATGGGGTAGATATATTCTGCGTGGATAGTACGGAGCTTCATCATGCCCAGAAACAGTTGGGCTTGACCAACCAAAAGCTTTCCATGGCATTGGATGTTGCGAATATTGTGCCCTGGAAGTGGGATTTACAGGCTCATACGATTCTCTGTGATGTCAACCGGCCAATCGAATTAAGCAGGGAGGAGACGGAGGTGGATGAAGAGCAACTTTTTGTGCCGGACTGGCAATATTTTTCAAAAATCCATAAGGAAGATCTGGAGAAAGTGAAGAAAGCTTATGCCGACCTGATCGAAGGGCGTATTGCAAAAGTGAAAGAGGAATACCGGGTGATCGACAAAGTGAATGACCATTACCGGATAGATTGGGTTGAAGCTCAGGCGGCAGTCGAAACCCGTGATGAATATGGGAAGCCTCTGACTTTGGTTGGCTCTTCGCTGATCATTACCGAGCGGAAAAGAATAGAAGCCGAATTATTGTCGGCTAAGGAACGGGCAGAGGAATCGAACCGTTTGAAATCGGCCTTCCTGGCCAATATGAGTCATGAGATCCGGACTCCATTGAATGCCATTGTCGGTTTTTCAGGAATTTTGGCTTCTGCTGAAGAGGGACAGGAAAAACAAGAGTATGTGAGTATCATCGAGAACAACAATGCTTTGTTGTTGCAACTGATCAGTGATATTTTGGACCTATCAAAGATCGAAGCAGGAACGATGGAGTTTGTTTATTCTGATTTTGAGCTGAATAAAGTGATGGACGAACTGGAAAATTCCCTGCGTTTAAAATTAGATCCGGCCAAAGAAGTGCAACTTTGTTTCGAACCCGGCTTACAGGAATGTTATGTCCATTTGGAACGAAACCGCTTGTCCCAACTGATCATCAATCTGGTGACCAATGCCATTAAGTTTACAGAAGAGGGAAGTATCCGCTTCGGCTATCAACTGTGGGAGAGTGGGCAGTTGTATTTTTACGTCAGGGATACCGGTTGTGGGATACCCCGGGATAAGCAGGATGCTGTTTTCGGACGTTTTGTCAAGCTGAACAGCTTTGCTCAGGGGACAGGCCTCGGGCTTTCGATTTGCCAAATGTTGGTAGAGCATATGGGGGGAGAAATCGGCTTACAGTCAGAAACCGGTGAAGGGGCGACATTTTGGTTTACCCTGCCTTTTATTGCTCCGGCAGAAAAATTTCAGGCGGAAAAAAAGATCGAGCCTATGCGGATCGAACAAAAGACCCTGACTATTTTGGTGGCTGAGGATAACGGGAGTAATTTTAAACTGATCGAATCGATATTGGGAAAGGATTACCATCTTTTGCATGCCTGGAACGGGAAGGAAGCTATTGAGTTATACCGGGAATACGAACCGCAGTTGATTTTGATGGATATCAATATGCCGGTGATGGACGGTTATGAAGCCACCCGTGAGATCCGGAAGTTCTCTTTGCAAGTGCCGATTATTGCGGTGACTGCTTTTGCTTATGCATCGGATGAACAGAAGGCTATGGACAACGGTTTTAATGCCTATATGTCTAAGCCTATAAATGCCGGTCAGCTACGGCCGAAGATTACTTCGATACTACAACGGCATGTCGTTTTTATGTGACCAATCGGAAAAATCCTGTTTTTCTATTCATTTTTACTTAACAGCTTCGTTACAAGTCTGTAACATCCTCTTTTCATCTTTGCAATGGAATTTAAGATATAATATTGCAAATGATGAATTGGATGTCAAGTGTGTTTTTTAAGGTCTGTTTGTTTGGTTTTATCGGGTTGGCCTGTCCCACAGCATTGTTGAAAGCTGAAGGGATTATAAAAGGGACAGTATTGGATAAAAACAGTGGGGAACCGGTGATCGGTGCTGCTGTTATGCTCGAGCAGACGCTGAAAGGGGCTGCTACCGATCTGGATGGTAGCTTTTCGATTTCCGGGATACCGGCAGGGAAATATAATCTGCATGTTTCTTGTCTGTCTTATACTACTTTGAAGGTGGAAGGGGTTGAAATAACGGACGATCGTACCGTGGAACTGAAGATCGTGCTGGAAGCTGCTACCGAAGCATTGGAGGAAGTGACTGTGCGGGCTGTCCGTAAGATGAACAGCGAGGTGGCCATGGTGAATGCTGTTAAGGCTTCGCCTGTAGTGATGAGTGCGGTTTCCAGTCAGCTGATCACCAAAAGCCAGGATCGGGATGCTTCGGAGGTTGTAAAACGTATTCCGGGAATATCGATTATCGACGATAAGTTCGTTATTGCCCGGGGATTATCCCAGCGATACAATAATGTATGGATCAATAATAGTGCTGTTCCTAGTTCGGAGGCGGATTCGAGGGCTTTTTCTTTCGATATCGTTCCTAGTGCCCAGATCGAGAATATTATGATCATGAAGTCGCCTTCTCCGGAGATTCCGGCCGATTTTACCGGAGGTTTTATCAAAATCAGTACGAAAGATACTCCTGAAAAAAATCAATATATGCTGAGTTATGGGGTTAGTGTGAATGATCGGACTCATTTCAGGAATTTCAAATACAATAAGGGAAGTGCAACCGATTGGCTTGGATTTGACAATGGGATGCGAATGGTAAAAGGGGGGATAAAAGGAGTGTTCGATAATGAAGATGCGGCTTCGGTGGAAGAGATGACAAAACAGGGGTTTAACAATGATTGGAAAGTGAGGCATAAAAAGCCCTTTCCCGACCAGCGTTTCTCTTTCATGTTCGGCCAGGTGTTCAAGGGAGGAGAAGACAGGAAACTGGCTTTAACCGGAGCCTTGAATTATAGCAATACCGGTAAAAGTTATATCGGCATGGAAAACTCCCGTTTCGGTGTGTATAACAAAGTAAAGGATGAGCCGATTTATCAGTATAAATATACCGATAACCAATATACCCGGAACGCCAGGTTGGGGGCGATGCTGAATCTGGCCTTTACGGGGAGTAAAAGCCGTTTTTATTTCCGGAATATTTTTAACCAATTGGGAAGTAACCGATATACCGAACGTCGTGGTTGGCAGAATATCAGCTCTTTATATATTCAGGAAAAAGCAGAATATATTTATGGCAGCCGCAGTACCTATTGTGGGCAATTTTCGGGAGTCCACGATTTGCCGGCAGGGACACTGGATTGGAATCTGGGTTATTCGTATGCAAATAAAAACCAGCCGGACAGGCGGATTATCGAGCGTCAGCAAAACGATATCGTAGGGGATGTGAACTATGGAAAAATGAGGATCGACCAAAACGATATCTATAGGGATTTCCTGCGTTTGGATGAACACATTGTATCTTTCGGTGCGAATTACAATTATCTTTTCAATGAAAGCGGAGGATTTACGCCGACCCTGAAAGCGGGGGTATATGGAGAGTATTGTAAGAGAGATTATAAAAACCGGGCCTATTATTACCGGTTTTATGAAGATCATATGCCTGCAGGATTCGCTTATGAGCCGGTGGTGGAAAATATTTTGCAGGCAGAAAATTTCGGAGCTGACAAGCTTTATCTCTATGATGATACGGATAATAAAAATAGTTATAAAGGGAATAATCTGTTGTATGCGGCTTATCTGGCTTTGAATATCCCCTGGCAGCGTTTTAATGTTTATGCAGGGGTACGGCTGGAAAACAGGAATATGACACTGACCAATTATATCAGTTCGAATGCCTGGATTTCTAAAGACACTGACTTTGACAATACCGATTTTTTCCCTTCTGTGAATGTCAGTTATAATCTGACAGATAAACAATTGATCCGTTTTGCTTACGGTAAGTCGGTGAACCGGCAGGAATTTCGGGAAGTTTCGTCGTCTGTGTACGAAGATTTCGAATTGTTCAGTGATGTAAAAGGAAATCCGGATTTGAAACCGGCCTATATTCATAATCTGGATTTACGTTACGAATGGTATCCGGCTAGTGGCGAATCGGTATCTGTAGCTTTGTTTTACAAGCATTTCCGGCATCCGATCGAATGGACTTTCCGGGATGGTGGCGGAAGTTATACCTATACTTTTGAAAATGCCGATAAGGCCCGGAATTATGGTGTGGAGGTAGATATTCGTAAAGATTTGGAATTTATCGGTTTGCGGAATTTTATGTTGAACCTGAATGGGTCGTGGATAAAGAGTAAAGTTTCTTTCGATAGTGAGAATAGCCTGGAGCATGACCGGCCGATGCAGGGCCAATCGCCTTACCTGGTGAATGCAGGGTTGTTTTACCAGACGGAAAAAGCAGGCGTGATGGCCGGAGTGCTTTATAACCGGATAGGAAAAAGGATTGTCGGAATCGGGCGGTCGGATATGAGTGTGGGAGGATCTATCAATAACGATATCCCGGATATGTACGAAATGCCTCATGATGCACTCGATATTGTATTGAGCAAAAAGTTCGGAAAACAAGTAGAGGTGAAACTAAATGCGAAGGACGTCATCGGGCAGGATGCTGTGTTTAAACAATTTCCCAGGTTTGAAGACGCGAATGGACAGATCGTGGAAAGGGAACAAACCACAAAGCGTTTTGCACCGGGGAGATCCTTTACCTTAAGTGTGAGTATTCATTTGTAATCTATAAAAGTTAATTTTAATCGTTATGAAAACAATTTTGAAGAAATGGCAGATGCTTTTAATGCTTGTCTTAACCCTTGGAATTACTGCTTGTAGTGATGATAACGGCGGTAATGGGGATAACGGCGATGATGATGGAGATAATCTGAGTGATATTCTGTTTGAAAACGGTACTCAGCTGGGCAATGGGGCGGATGAGATGGAGATAAACGGAAACTATAAGTTGCCCAAGGGAGTATATGTGATGAAAGGGTGGTTGTATATTACCGATGGTTCGTCGCTCGAAATAGAAGCAGGTACGGTCATAAAAGGGGATAAAGCCACCAAAGCAGCGATTATTGCCGAGCCTGGAGGTAAACTGATTGCCAGGGGTAGACAGGATGCTCCTATTGTGTTTACTTCCAACGAACCTGTCGGTTCGCGTAAACCCGGAGATTGGGGAGGTATTATCCTGTGCGGAAAAGCGGTGAATAATCAGGGAAAAATGACTATTGAAGGAGGATTGCGTACCGAGCACGGAGGAAATGACAATGCGGATAATTCAGGAGTATTGAGTTATGTGCGGGTCGAATTTGCAGGTAATCCTTTTGATACGGACCAGGAAATCAACGGGGTGACTTTCGGAAGTGTCGGATCGGGGACGCAGGTCGACCATGTACAGGTGTCTTATTCGAACGATGATTCCTTCGAATGGTTCGGCGGATCGGTAAATTGTAAATATCTGGTGGCCTATCACGGATGGGATGATGATTTCGATACCGATAACGGTTTTTCAGGGAAAGTGCAGTTTTGTCTGGGAGTACGGAATCCGGGTATTGCCGATCAGTCTATTTCCAATGGTTTCGAGAGTGATAATAATGGAAATGGAACGACTCAGGAACCTTTTACAAAAACAGTTTTCAGTAATGTGACTTTTGTCGGACCGGTCGGGCAGGATCCTGCTTTTCAAAATACCACAGAGTATATCAAAGGAAATGGCCTGAACCCCAATAACGGTTCACGGTTAGGGCAATTCCAGGCTGCGATACAAATTCGCCGCAACTCTCATCTGAGTTGTTTTAATTCGGTCGCTATGGGGTATCCGGTCGGACTTTTGATCGAGAACGATAAAGGTTCTCAGACTCAGGAGGCAGCTAAAAACGAGGTTTTTAAACTGAATCATATCGTTTTTGCAGGAATGGGAATTTTAGGAAGTGATAAAAATAAGAGCCTGCAAGGAGGTTTGTGTACGGACGGTACGAATATCGATGCCACACAGACGGCATTTTCTGAGACTTATTTTAATACAGCTACGGGGAATGTCGCTTATCCGGCTATTGCCGATCTGAAGTTGAGCCAACCCAATAGTATGGCAGCTTCTCCGAATTACGGCCCTCTGACTGGAAGTCCGTTACTGGGAGCTGCCGATTTTACCGATGTTTTGCTGAGCAGTGGTTTTGACAAAGTGTCTTATATCGGTGCTTTTGCCAGTGACAAGGAGGCGGACAATTGGATGAGCGGTTGGACGAATTTTGATCCGCAACATACCTCTTATTAATGAATTGTTAAAATTGCAGGCGAATTTACTCCCGTAGATTTACAATTTGTAAATGATGTGAATAAGTAGTAATATTTCGGCGAAATTGAAAAAAGGATGCTTTTGCGGCATCCTTTTTGTTTTAACATTTAACAGTAACGTCATGAGTTTGTCACGAACTTGTCATATTGCAAGCTTACTTTTGTGGCGTTAAGATTTAGAAGACATTTTTTTTTCATAAGTTTGTATTAGGTTAGTTAGTAGTGAAAAGTTTCCCGCCGTGAGGCTCGAAACTTTTTCGTTTTTTGTGTTTTTCTTCAATTGAAATTTGCATATTTGTATGATGTTAGACGACAAAATATATCTTTTTAACCGATAGATCGTATAATATAGGAAATATAGTTTTATCACTAAATCATAGAACCATGAAAAAGTACATTTGCACTGTATGTGATTACGTTTATGATCCGGTACAAGGTGATCCGGATGCTGGTATCGAACCGGGAACAGCTTTCGAAGATTTGCCTGATGATTGGGTCTGTCCCTTGTGTGGGGTCGGTAAAGATGAATTCGAACCCTATGAAGAATAATTTTGGATTGTAAATAAATAGTGTTTACTTTGTGGCTTGAAATAGTTTTTATTTCATGTTATTTCAAATTTAGTAACCTGGTCGTTTGGCGGTTAAAGTCATAAAGATACAAGAGGTCGGCAATCCCTCATTGAATGTGTTAGAAATAATACATGGATATAGCTCCCCGAAAGGGAGCTATTTTTGTGTGAAATAAGTAAAAAAGCTTATTAAAATAGCGTTGGATAGGTATTGTTATTTAACAGAATATGAATAGCTTTGCATAGCTTTTCGATAAATATGCCAAGTAAATGAATAATAGTGGTTTGGCATATAAATTGTTGAAGATTTGGTATTTTAAATAAAATATGATGCGGAATATACGTGTAGTTTTTGCAGTTTTGTCTTTATCTGTTGTATTGGTTGCCGGAGTTGCAGATGAATTACAGGCACAGGAGAAAAGACAGGGATGGATTAAACGATTGAGATACAGGCGGGAATTACGTCGGGAGTTGCAAGGTGAGATTCAATTATCCGGAGCTTTTGCTCTTTATCCTATGGCTGTGAAATGGGCGGAAGAGTTTCGTAAGATCCATCCTAAAGTGAGGATCGATATTTCTGCCGGTGGGGCTGGTAAAGGAATTACCGATGCTTTGGCTAAGGTGGTAGACCTTGGAATGGTCTCCCGGGATATTTATCCGCAGGAACTGGAAAAAGGGGCTTTCCCGATAGCGGTGGTGAAGGATGCCGTCGTACCTACTATTAATTCGAATAATCCTTTGATCGATCAGATATTAGCGACTGGTTTAAAGCAACAGGTGGCTCAGGATCTGTGGATTCATACCACAGCCCGGACCTGGGGCGATGTGCTGGGGACGGGCAGTACGATACCGGTACATGTGTATACCCGCTCGGATGCTTGCGGTGCTGCAGAAACTTTTGCTGCCTGGTTAGGAGCTAAACAAGAGGATCTGGAAGGAACCGCTGTATTCGGAGATCCCGGAGTCACTTCTGTGGTGCAACGTGACAAAGTAGGGATCGGATTTAATAATATTGCCTATGCTTACGATATCAATTCTAAAAAGCCTTATCGGCATATCGCAGTGATTCCCTTGGATTTGAACGGCAATGGAAAGATCGATCCGGAAGAAGATTTTTATGCCACTAGTACAGAATTGAATGCTGCTATTGCAGAAGGGAAATATCCCAGCCCACCGGCCCGGAACCTGTTTTTGGTTTCGAATGGAAAACCGATGAAACCGGAAGTGCTTGCTTTTCTCGAATTTATTTTGACAGATGGGCAGCAATATGCTCCTGAAGTGGGATATATCGGGCTTTCATCCGATATATTGGAAGAAGAATTATTCAAATTGCAGGAATAATGATGGAGGAAGAAGATAAGATTGTACAAAAAACTTCCAGGATCCGCCTGATCAAAGATAAGATGGCCGGATCAATGATGTTGACTTTTACGTTAGTGTCTGTGTTGTTGGTCGTGCTGATCGGTATTGGTCTGGTGCTGAAATCTTTGCCTATTTTACACGACAAATCCCTGTGGGAGTTACTTAGTGGAGCGAAATGGAAACCGATGCGCGGGGATTTCGGTTTCCTGCCGTTTATTATGGGTACCCTTTGGGTGACGGCTATCGCTATCCTTTGGACTTTACCGGTTTCGTTATTTACCGCTATTTTCCTGACGGAAAATTCTAAGAGTTGGGTGAAAAGGGTGGTGTTTCCGGCTCTCGATATTTTGGCCGGTCTGCCTTCGGTCGTCTATGGAGTGTGGGGTATTTTAGTCGTAGTCCCCTGGATTTCCGATCGGTTGGCTCCACACTTTGTGGAATATTCTACAGGTTATTCCACACTGGCTGCCGGTATTGTATTGGGGATCATGATCCTGCCTTTGCTGATCAGTTTGTTTGTGGAATTATTTTCTTCTGTTCCTAAGGAATACCGGGAAGCTTCCTTATCCTTGGGAGCAACCCGTTGGCAGACGACGAAATATGTATTGCTGAAGAAGACTTTCCCGGGGATAGTAGCTTCGGTGACCCTGGCTATTTCGAGGGCTATGGGGGAGACGATCGCCGTGTTGATGGTGTGTGGAAATATTGTACAACTTCCCGACTCGTTATTCGACGGTTGTTATCCGTTGCCGGCATTGATCGCCAATAACTACGGGGAAATGTTGTCATTGCCGCTTTATGAATCGGCATTGATGTTTGCCGCTTTGATTTTGTTTGTGGTCGTATTTGTCTTTAATATCGCTTCCCGCCTGATCCTTAGAAAGCTGGAACGGAATTTGGTATGATCGAAAAACCGATGTCATGAAATTGAAATTTATTGAAGAGAAGGCTATGAAAGTGGTGATGTTGGTGACAACATTACTGGTATTTTTGTTTGTAGGCAGTATTTTATATACCATCGTCAAAAACGGCTGGGGAGCCATGAATTGGGAAATGATTTCCTCTTTGCCGGGAGGCGGGTTTTACATCGGCAAAGAAGGAGGGTTGCTGAATGCTATCGTCGGTTCGTTGTATATTGTGGGAGCTTCTACGGTATTGGGGCTGGCGGTGAGTATTCCTGTCGTGTTTTATCTGAATGTATATCTGAAAAAAAATTCGAAACGGGGTTCGTTCGCCCGACTGGCGTATGATGTGCTTTTCGGAATCCCTTCGATCGTATACGGGGCTTTTGCTTTTACCATCATGATCTATTTGGGGTTGAAGACTTCTTTGGCCGGTGGTATTATTGTCATAACGCTATTGATCATTCCGATTTTTATCCGTTCGATGGACGAGATTGCCCGGGAATTGCCGCAGGATATGCTGAATGCTTCTTATTCCCTGGGAGCTACGCGTTACGAAACGATCAAAGTGGTTGTCCGGCAGATCGCTCCGGGTATCGCTACAGCTACTTTGTTGTCTATCGGCCGGGCGATCGGAGATGCTGCTGCGGTGTTGTTCACTGCCGGGTATACGGATAATATCCCGACTTCCCTGGGACAGCCGGCAGCCACTTTGCCTCTGGCCGTATTTTTTCAGCTGAGCAGCCCTATACCCGCAGTTCAGGAAAGGGCGTATGCCGCCGCTTTGATATTGACTATTATTGTTTTGATATTGAGTATCCTGGGACGGATTATTACGAACCGTTTCTCCAGGAATAAAATTCAGTAATCATCGTGATTAAAATAATTGAGTAACTTAGTAATCTGGTAACTATATATGAATATTCCGTTTTTAGGTAAGAAAATCAAATGGTATAATATGTCCGATTTGAATGAAACAGAATTGAAAAAAGGTTTTTTTCGTCCGAATCAGAAATTTTGTACCGATGATTCCAAAAGATCGAACATTGTCGTAGACCATTTGAATGTCACTATCCAGCACAATCATATTCTGAAAGAGGTGTCGGCAGTTATTCCGGACCGGAAGATTACCTGTATTATCGGTCCTTCGGGTTGTGGAAAGTCGACTTTGCTCAAGAGCTTGAACCGTCTGTTGGATACGAATGAAGAGGTTCATATTTCGGGTAGTGTGTTGGTAGACGGGGAAGAATTGTATGCTCCGGGAGTAGAGATTACACATATACGGCGTAAGATGGGATTGTTGTCGCAACGTCCCTGTCCGCTACCGATGTCTGTTTATGATAATATCGCTTACGGTTGCCGGATTCATGGTATACGTAACCGGAAGAAGCTGAATATGATCGTACGCCATTACCTGCAGGCTGTGGGATTATGGGAAGAGGTGAAAGATCGTTTGCATACTCCGGCAGGTCGGATGTCTATCGGACAGCAACAACGCCTCTGTCTGGCCCGGGGATTAGCTGTCGAACCCCAGTTTATCCTGGCAGACGAAGCGACTTCGGCTTTGGATCCTATATCGAGTAAAACCATCGAGGATCTGTTTTTAAAACTTAAAGAGGAATATGCTATCGTATTGGTGACGCATACGTTGCGTCAGGCCTTACGAATTGCCGATTATGTGATCTTTATGTATATGGGAGAGATCATCGAGGCCGGACCGGCAGAACAAATCTTTAAAAATCCACAAAAGGAGTTGACACAGAAATATTTGGCCGGGGTATTTAGTTAGAAAAAGTAAAAAGTGGGAAAAAGCTATAAGCTAAGGGCTTGGAGCTGGGGAGGAAAGTAAAAATCGATTGGGATATGATGAAAGAGGATGTAATACGGTTGAATGAGCAGCTGAAAGGCAAGAAGGCGGAAGAGGTATTGGATTATTTTTTGGAAAAATACCAGGGACATATTGCTCTGGCGTCGAGTCTGGGGATTGAAGACCAGGTGTTGACTGCTATGATTTGCGGGATCGATGCGACTACCCGTATTTTTACTTTGGACACCGGGCGGTTGTTTCCTGAAACATATAGTCTGATCGGGCGGACAAATATGACATATGGAATCCGGATTCAGGTATTTTTCCCGGACTATCACGAAGTGGAAAAAATGGTGGCGGAACATGGGGTGAATTTGTTTTACGATAGCATTGAATACAGGAGGTTATGTTGTCATATCCGTAAACTGGAACCTCTGAAACGTGCTTTCCAGGGAATGAAAGTGTGGATTTGCGGATTGCGGCACGAACAATCGGTTACCCGTACAGGAAATCAGTTGGTAGAGTGGGACGGGATGAACGGATTGATAAAAGTGAATCCTTTGATCGATTGGACAGAAACCGAGGTATGGGAGTATATCCGTGAGCACGGCGTACCTTATAATAAATTGCATGATCAGGGATTTCCGAGTATCGGTTGTCAGCCTTGTACCCGGGCTGTTAAGCCCGGCGAAGATATCCGGGCCGGACGTTGGTGGTGGGAGTCGCCTGAACACAAAGAATGTGGATTACATAAATGACCGGATTTCTCGTTGCCTTGATGGTCGGAAAATTTTCTACCGGACCTAATAATGAAAGGTGCTTATATACATGTTTACCCTAAATGTAGGTTTATTTTGTTATTTATTCGTCTTCGGTGATCGTGTTTGGGGACCCGGTCGCTTCTGTCGGTCGTCTAACTTTTTCTTTCACTGACCGGCGGAACTCCTCACTTCGTTCGTCAGACACCACCGGTCGGGCGTTCAGAAAAAGCAAGACGACACTCGCCAGAGCTCCAATGGTCCCCGAACACGAACACCTCCGACTTACGTTATCACTGAATTGCAGACCGGTCTTGATTTAAGAAAGATCATTCTCCCTGGAAATAAGCCGGATAGTCCGTTTTTCCTATTTTCGTAAATTTCCGCTTGTATTTCCTTTACCGGTTAGCTCTGCCGTTAGATGGAGGGTTTTATGGCGGAAGACCATTGGAGCGGGAATGAGGAGCCGGTTAGGTTTTCCGAACGCCCGACCGGTGGTGTCTGACGAACGAAGTGAGGAGTTCCGCCGGTCAGTGAAGGAAAGCCTTAGCGGATCGTTCCAGGCGAACCGGTCTGACGGGATAAAACCCGGAATCGGAATAGAAAGAAAAAAATAAACCTACGTTTATAAGTTGTAAATATGTATATCACTACCTGATAGAAATGCTTAGCGGGCTTGAAATGCCTTTTATCTATCGAAGATTTTCGGTCAATTAGGGTGGAAATATTTATAAAAAAACAGCAGTTGATAATCTATTGCATTATTCCAATATTCGTGTGTATGCCCGCCCGGACGGGTGAGGAAATCGTGGGGAATATTGTAATACCGGAGTTTTTCATGTAATTTCTGATTTACGGTATAGAAGAAGTCGTAATATCCGCAATCGATAATGATGGCTAAAGGTCCCGACTTGCTGTTGTAGGGCGATTGGTTGATTACGGTATATTCGTTCCAACGCTGGGGATTCTCGGAATAGGGGCCCAGCAATTGCTTCATTTCCCAATTTTCGGGGAAAGGCCGGATATCGACACCTCCGCTTATCGAGCCACAGGCTCCGTAAGTGTCCGGGTGACGGAAAGCCAGCCATAAAGCACCGTGCCCGCCCATACTGAAACCGGTGATAGCTCTTCCTTTGCGGTTATTATAAGTGCGGTATTGGGAATCGATATAGTTGATCAGCTCTTTGCTCACATAAGTTTCATAGCGGTAGGAAGGATTGATGGGGCTATCCCAATACCAACTGTTCAGGCCGTCGGGACATACGATGATCATATCGAAATTAGAAGCCATTTGAGCCAGATCGGGTTTTGTATAGGTGGCCCACGTATCGTAAACATCCTCCATAACCGTGGAGCAGATAGGCTACCGGGTATTTTTTCTGTGTATTTTGGGTATAGCTGGCAGGCAGGATAATGATATTTTTAATTTGTTTTTTCATGGACGTACTGTAAACCGAGATCGTGTCTATTTTCTGGGCTTGAGTTGGGAGGTAGGTCCCGATCAGAAATAAGGATAGGAACAATAATTGTATCACTCTTATTTTTTTCATAAGGGTATACTTATTGGTTTGTTACCGGATATTAACAATATAAAACTTGCTGCAAATACTCTGTAAAGATATTTATTTCTTGTATATTTTCCTGCATATTTTTTGGTTTTTCTTTGATTTTGTCCCTGCGGATATGTAACAAATACGTCATTATTTTTCAATAGTTTCGTCATAAATTTGCATTTTGTATATGGATTTCTTGTAAAGGTTCATCTTCCTCGACTGTTACGGGCAACATTTGACGTAAACTCTGGTAGGCATAAAATACCGGATACAAAGAATGTTTTGGAGATTAAAATCTAAAGTGATCCTACTGATTATTTTGGAAACTATCGATTTTATAGTAAAATCTATTTTTATTGTAGGTGTGTGTAAAATTGGGGGGTATGTATTGAATTATTTGTATTTTATTTTGATATATATGTATTTTTTGGGGGGTATGTGGAAAAATAATTCAAATTTTATTTGATTATTGTTCTAAATATGTATTTTTGTCTTGGTTTTAATGAAAATAAGAAATGGGTTTGGAAAAATACTTTTTGTAGCGTATATATCCCCTTGTTTTTTTAGATTGAATATTGAAAACAGATGTTTTTATTGAAACAATATCGGCAAATCGTCTCTTTTTTCCCGGAATGTCAGATTGTGGGAACGGCTAAAGACACTTTTCAATTTCCTTCTGCCGGGAAAAGACTTCCGGCACTTATCGTTTGATTTAAAATTTCAGGCTTATGAAGATTACACTATCACAGTTGAACGTTATGGTCGGAGATATTCTCTCGAATAAAAGTAAGAACATAGACTATATTGACGAGGCTGCGGATAGTGGTGCAGATCCGGCGTTACCCGGCGAAATGGTCCTGTCTGCTGTGGGAAGGGTGTAAGATGCCGTTGGCCGATGATGTATACAGAGATAAAGAACCACCTAAACAATAAATATTATGACAACACTTAGATTTAAAATGGTTGAAGAGGCGATCGGAAGAAAAGCCGTAGAAGTAAAAGCACCTGCCGAACGTCCGGCAGAGTATTTCGGAAAATATGTTTTTGATCGGGACAAAATGCGGAAATATTTGCCGAAAGCTTGTTTCGAAACGTTGATGAATACGATGAAGAACGGGAGCCCGTTGGATCGGGAAACAGCCGATTGTGTGGCTGCCGGAATGAAACAGTGGGCTCAGGATATGGGAGCTACTCACTATACGCATTGGTTTCAACCCTTGACGGGAGGAACTGCGGAGAAACACGATGCTTTTATCGAGGCCGATCACGAAGGAGGAGTGTTGGAAGAGTTCACAGGAAAGTTGCTGATACAACAAGAACCGGATGCTTCCAGTTTTCCGAGCGGTGGTCTTCGCAATACATTTGAAGCCCGGGGATATAGTGCCTGGGATCCTAGTTCTCCGGCCTTTATTGTCGATACGACCCTTTGTATACCGACTATCTTTATTGCTTATACGGGGGAGGCCCTGGATTTCAAGGCCCCTCTTTTGAGGGCTCTCGAGGCAGTAAACCGTGCGGCTGTGGATATTTGCCGGTATTTCGACCCGAAGGTGGAAAAAGTGTTCTCTTATCTGGGATGGGAGCAGGAATATTTTTTGGTAGACGAAAGCCTGTGGGCGGCCCGTCCTGATCTGGTACTTACCGGCCGGACGATGATGGGACATGAAAGTGCTAAAAATCAACAGCTGGATGATCATTATTTCGGTTCTATACCGACTCGGGTGATTGCTTTTATGAAGGATCTGGAATACGAATGTCAGCAATTGGGAATCCCGGTAAAAACCCGCCACAATGAGGTGGCTCCGAACCAGTTCGAACTTGCTCCGGTTTTCGAAGAGACCAATCTGGCTAATGACCACAATCAGTTGTTGATGTCTACCATGAAAGTGGTGGCGAGGCGTCATTGTTTCCGGGTACTTTTGCACGAAAAACCTTTCAAGGGGATCAACGGTTCGGGCAAGCACAACAACTGGTCTTTGGGTACCGATACGGGAGTGAATCTGTTATCTCCGGGACGTTCTGCTACAGAGAATCTGCAATTTATCACCTTTCTGGTGAATATACTGATGGCGGTCTATCGACGGAATGGCTTATTGAAAGCCTCTGTGATGAGTGCAGGCAATGCCCATCGTTTAGGAGCTAACGAAGCTCCTCCTGCTATTTTGTCGGTATTCCTGGGGACTCAGTTGTCGGCTATTCTGGATAAAATCGAATTCAGCCAATCGGATGAAGCGATTCAGTTGGATAAAAAGACCGGGTTCAGGATGGACGGGATTACGCATATCCCTGAACTATTCAGGGATACGACCGATCGTAACCGGACATCACCGTTTGCATTTACCGGCAACCGGTTCGAATTCCGTGCCGTCGGTTCCTCGGATAATTGTGCCGATGCCATGATCACTTTGAATACGGCAGTGGCTTATCAGTTAAAAGAGTTTAAAGCTGATATTGATAAACTCATCGCTGAAGGACATACGAAAGAAAATGCTATCTTTACGGTGTTAAAACGGTATACGGTGGCATGCAAGCCGATTCGGTTCGAGGGGAATGGATATAGTGATGAATGGAAGGCTGAAGCTACCCGGCGTGGGTTGGATTGTGAGACCAGCGTTCCCCTGATCTTCGACCGTCTGTTAGCCCAGGAGAACATCCGGATGTTCGGAGAAACCGGTGTATTGAACGAAGTGGAACTGCATGCCCGGGCTGAAGTGAAATGGGAGACATATACCAAAAAGGTACAGATCGAAGCCCGTATATTGGGAGATTTGGCTATGAATCATATCTTACCGGTGGCTTCGCGTTACCAGAGTATGTTGCTGGATAAGGTAAGCAAGTTTATGGCGATTTTCCCGAAAGAGAAAGCCAGGGTTTTGGCCGAACAAGACTTAGAATTGATAGAGAAGATAGCCCGGCATATGACCTGTATTCAGACCCAGGTGGAGGCAATGGTGGAAACCCGGAAAGTGATCAATAAGATGGGGGATATACGGGAAAAAGCGATTGCTTATCACGACCGGATAGCCCCGACCTTCGATGAGATCCGGGCTCATATCGATAAATTGGAATTGATTGTCGATAATGAAATGTGGACGTTGCCGAAATATCGGGAACTTTTGTTTTTGAGATAACGAACAGGAATGGAAATGTTATGAGTGACGCAATTAAACATGAATGTGGGATTGCCATGGTGAGGTTGTTGAAACCTTTGGAATACTACCGGAAAAAATACGGAGATGTTTTTTGGGGGATGAATAAGCTTTACCTGCTGATGGAAAAACAGCACAACCGTGGACAGGAAGGAGCCGGAATGGCTTCGGTAAAGTTGAATGCCCGTCCGGGCGAAGAATATATCTTCCGGGAGAGGGCAGAAGGAACGGGGGCTATTCAGGATATTTTTTCTGCTGTCCACCGGGCGATTACCGAATGCCGGAGGATAGAACCGGAGGTGCCCGACGAGGAGTTGCCTTTTATCGGCGAGATGTACATGGGGCATTTGCGTTACAGTACAACGGGGCGTTCGGGGATTTCATACCTGCATCCTTTTTTGCGTCGTAATAATTGGCGGAGCCGGAATCTTTCGTTGGCCGGAAATTTCAACCTGACCAATGTGGACGAAATATTGCAGTATATCGTGGAACGGGGACAACATCCCCGGCATAATGCGGATACTTTTATTATACTGGAGCAATTAGGGTATTTACTGGATTATGAGGTGGAACACCTCTACCGGAGATTCAAGGCCGAGGGCCTGGCCGGTCAGGCGATGAACGATGCGATCGAAGAGAATATCGATATCGAACATATTTTGCAGGAAGCTTCGGCACGCTGGGACGGAGGATATGTCATTACCGGTTTGTTGGGAAGCGGGGATCTTTTCGCTTTCCGGGATCCTCATGGAATCCGGCCTGCTTTTTATTATGCCAGCGATGAGGTGATCGTCGTTGCTTCCGAGCGTCCGGTTATTCAGACGGTTTTCGATTTGCCGGTAACAGAGGTGAAAGAATTGATGCCCGGACAGAGTATCGTTGTGAAACGGAACGGTAATATGAAAGTAAGTACGATCCATCCGGCCGTTGAAGTAACTCCCTGTTCTTTTGAACGGATTTATTTCTCCCGGGGAAGTGATTGCGATATTTATAACGAACGGAAGGAACTGGGGCGTCTGCTGACCGAAAATATTTTGAAAAGTGTCGGATATGATGTGGATCACACTATCTTTTCTTTTATCCCTAATACGGCAGAAATCGCTTATTATGGGATGATGCAGGGCTTGGAAGCCTGGTTGGACCGGCAGAAGAGTGAAGAGATCTGTGCCCGGAACGGACAACTGAGCAGCGCGCAGATCCGGGAAATCCTGTCGCGGCAGATCCGGACCGAGAAGTTGGCCATCAAGGATATCAAACTGAGGACTTTTATCGCTGAAGGAAATAGCCGGAATGATTTAGCCGCCCACGTGTACGACACCACTTATGGGACAGTACGGGAAGGGGTGGATTCTATCGTCGTTATCGACGATAGTATTGTCCGGGGTACTACCTTGAGGCAAAGTATAATCAAAATCCTTTGCCGGCAGAAACCCAAAAAGATTGTGATTGTCTCCTCTTCGCCTCAAATCCGTTATCCGGATTGTTATGGCATCGATATGTCGAAGATGGGAGAGTTTATCGCTTTTCATGCTGCTATCGCTTTGCTGAAAGAGAGGAGATTAGAACGGGTGATCGATGAGGTGTATACCAAAAGTAAGGCTCAGATAGCATTACCCAAAGAAAAGGTCGTGAATTATGTCAAAGAAATTTATGCTCCTTTTACAGACGAAGAGATTTCTGCTAAGATTGCCGAAATGATCACCCCTGAGAATTGCCCTTCGGAAATAGCTGTGGTATATCAGACGATAGATCATTTACACCAGGCTTGTCCGAATCATTCCGGGGATTGGTATTTTTCGGGTGATTATCCCACTCCGGGCGGAAACCGTCTGGTGAACGGGGCTTTTGTGGAATGGTATGAGAAAAGGTTTAATTCCTAAATCCGTTTGTCGTGTTACAAAAGATAAAGACCTGGATGCTTCCGCTGGCCATGTTGTCGGGAGCATTTTTTTATGAATTCTTTCAACAGTTGGCTTTTTTAACGCCCTACCTGATTTTCAGTATGTTGTTTATTACATATTGTAAATTGTCTTTTCGCGATTTGAAGTTCAGTGGTTTGCATCTGTGGTTGCTGGCTGTTCAGGTTGTCGGGTGTTTGGTGGTTTACGGTGGATTGGTGTGGTTCGATCCGGTCGTGGCACAGGGAGGTCTGATTTGTGTTTTGGCACCGACCGCAACGGCTGCTGCAGTGATCACGGGAATGCTCGGAGGAAGTGTCGCCTGTCTGGCGGCATATACTTTGATGAGTAGTTTGGTGGTAGCTGTCGTATCTCCCTTGATCTTTACTCTGTTGGGAGAACATAGCGATATGACCTTCTGGAATTCCGTACTTTTCATTTGCCGGCAAGTCATGCCTGTCCTGATATTACCTTTTGCATTGGCCCTGTTTTTGGAGAAAGCTTTGCCGTCTCTCCACCGGCAGTTGAAAAAACTGCAAATTCTTTCTTTTTATCTTTGGGCGTTGGGATTGACTATTGTAACCGGGAAAACGGTTTATTTTATCGTGTATCAGGAGAATGCCGATATTACGGAAGAGTGGTGGATGGCCGCATTAGCATTGGTGATTTGTGTCCTGCAGTTTATCCTGGGCAGGCGTATCGGACGGCGGTATGGCGATCCTGTTTCGGGAGGGCAGGGACTCGGACAGAAAAATACCATCCTGGCTATCTGGATGGCACAGGTATATCTGAACCCTCTTTCCTCCATCGCTCCTGCTTCGTATGTGCTGTGGCAAAATATGATCAATAGCTGGCAGTTGTGGAAGAAGAGAAAGAAATAGCTGGGAAATCAAATATAAATAACTGAAATATAGTTGATTATCTTTTGTTTGTCTTGTCTCTTTTGTTTTGCTTGCTTTCCTGTGCTTGCCTATAAATTCCTTTATTTTGTTACCAGTTTGTTACTCAAATGCTATTGGGTAACAAAAAAAATATCTATATTTGCCATCGGTAACAAAATAAAAACATAAGTATGGCGAAGAAGAAACAAGAGGTCAAACTGAAAGAACCTGTAAGAATCAGATTTAAGCAGCTTGCCAATGGTAATCAATCCATTTATTTGGATTATTACACTGGTGACGTGATTAGAAAAGAAAACTATGTTGGTGGTAAACGCCAATACGAGTTTTTTGAAGTTATATCTTATTCCGGAAAAGACGAGGGAGGATAAGACTAAGAATGAAGCTACTTTGGCACTTGCCAAAGCTATTCAGAGCAAACGGATTGTTGAGTTACAGAATGATGCGCACGGATTTCAGAATACCAATAAATCCAAAGCAAACGTACTTGACTATTTGTTGGATATGAGAGCGCAATCTAAAGAGCGTGGCAGTCTGAATTATGAAAAGACTATTGGTAACACTATCCGTGAATTGAAATTGTTTAGAGGGGATTATATCGCTTTTCGTGATATTGATAAAGATTTCCTTAGTAGTTTTGTGGATTTCTTAAAGCAGGCAAAGAAATCGAGTAAATACGGAGTAACTAAAGCAGGCGGATTATTAAGCAATAATTCGGTAGTTGCTTATTATGGAGTATTACGAACTGCTATAAATAGGGCTTATAAAGATGGCATTATAACAGTAAACCCAACAAAAGAGTTTGATTTTGCCGATAAAGTGAAGGCAGAAGCCAGCCGTAGGGAGTATCTAACTATTGAAGAATTGAAACTCTTGATAAATACGGAATGTAAATATGAGATAATGAAACAGGCTTTTCTTTTTAGCTGCTTATGTGGATTGCGAATAAGCGATTTAAGAAAATTAAAATGGAATGATTTACAGAAAAGCGGTGATAGAATTAGAATTGAGATAAAAATGCAAAAGACTAAAGAACCGCTTTATCTTCCCATATCCGATGAAGCGTTGAAGTGGTTGCCGCAAAGAGGGGAAGCTGCAGACAGCGATTTAATTTTCCCTTTAACACATGAGGGGACAATAAATAAGATACTTCAACAATGGGCTAAAGCGGCAGGAGTTACCAAACATATCTCCTTTCATGTCTCGCGTCATACCCATGCAACCATGATGCTTACATTAGGGGCTGATTTATATACCGTTAGTAAACTGTTGGGGCATAAAAATATTGCGACTACTCAAATATATGCAAGTGCGCCCAGAATGGTCGCTTAATAAATACTTCTTTAGCAAGAAGTTAGGATTGGGTTCGATATAATCCTATCGTCAATCAGTTTATCCAAAGGGGAAACCCGATGGGGAGTGTAGCATACTGATTAAAGCTCCAAGTCCACTAATAGTCAAGTGGCGACTGAGGGGCAAGACGAAAAGGCATACATAAGGATGAAGCCTTGATTGGTTGAACGATAGTTCAGTGGTACCAAATCTTGCAACAACGGAAGACTATTATACATACGTTGTTTCATAGTACTCTGCCTATTTTGTGCGTTAGTGCAGAGCATAAAGAACCGACTATGACACAGCCGCAATAAGCGGACAAGAACGAAAGTCGCATCCGACAGTATGCCGTGCTAATAGTTATTAAGAGAACTAACTGGGGATTACCTAAGTCGGAACGCTGGAATAAACAGCTATAAAGAAAGCTTTTGAATATCCGATATGGTAACGGAACTTCCGTAGTAGTCCGAGCAAGGGAAAGCCTTGTACATGGCGAAGGGAAGTAGTCTGTAACTTTAATACGAACAACGGAAAACGTGAGAGACGTATGAGAAATCCAGAGCAAGTATTAAACATTTTAGCTGGACACAGCAACGAGCCTGAGTATAAATACGAAAGGCTCTACCGTATTCTATTCAATGAACAGATGTTCTTTGCCGCCTACCAACGTATGTATGCAAAGCCGGGAAACATGACACCCGGCACTGATGGCAAAACAGAGGATGAAATGAGCATTGATAGGATAAACAAACTCATAGAGAGTATAAAGGATGAGACTTATAGTCCCAATCCTGCAAAGAGAATTTACATTCCGAAAAAGAATGGGAAGATGCGTCCGTTAGGAATACCGTCTTTTGAAGACAAATTGGTTCAAGAGGCAGTAAGAATGGTGCTTGAAGCTATATATGAGGGACACTTTGAGTGGACATCGCACGGCTTCAGACCAAACAGAAGCTGCCACACAGCACTGAAAAGTCTACAAAATAATTTCAACGGTGCAAAATGGTTCATCGAGGGAGATATAAAAGGCTTCTTTGACAACATAGACCATGATGTGCTGATAGAAATAATGAAAGGCAGAATAGCAGATGACAGATTTCTTCGTCTGATACGGAAATTCCTCAATGCAGGGTACATGGAAGAGTGGCAATTCAACAAGACTTATTCAGGGACACCGCAAGGTGGTATCATAAGCCCTGTTTTGGCAAATATATACCTTGACAAGTTCGATAAGTACATGAATGAATATGCCAACAAATTCAATAAAGGGACAGTAAGAAGCCGCAACAAGGATATTTGCAAACTCAACAGCAGAGTACACTACCTAAAACGTAGGATAAATGAAGTAGAGGATGTAAACGTAAGAACAAGGATGGTAGAAGAACTGCACGAAAAGCAGAAGCGGATACTAACAATGCCAAGTGGCAACGATATGGACAGAAATTTTCGCAGACTGAGATATCTGCGCTACGCCGATGATTTTCTAATCGGGGTTATCGGAACGAAAAACGAATGTGAGACAATCAAAGCTGACATCACCAAGTTTATGCAGGAAAAGTTAAGGCTGGAGATGTCACAGGAAAAGACTTTGATTACAAATGCACAAGACAGCGCAAAATTTTTGGGTTACGAAATATATGTCCGTAAAGACTATGCCACAAAGAGAAACAGTAACGGAACAGTGCGCAGATACTTCAACGGGAACGTGATATTGCACGTTTCAAGAGAAGTAATCAAGAATAAACTGCTCAGCCTCGAAGCCATGAAAGTTGTCACCAAACGCGGCAAGGAAACATGGGTGTCAAAAGGCAGGACTTATATGATTGACAATGAAGCGCACGAGATTGTATCTCAGTTTAATACCGAAATACGAGGGTTCTACAACTATTACTCAATAGCAAACAATGCATCGGCTTTGGGACGCTCTTTCGGCTGTATTATGAAGTTCTCCATGTACAAAACTCTTGCTCAAAAGCTGAATATGTCAGTGAGAAAAGTCATTGAAACATACCGCAAGGACAATCTCTTTGCCGTGCCTTTTGTAAACAAGGGAGGAGAAACCAAGTACAGGGTATTCTACAATGAGGGTTACGCCCGTAAAACGGATTGTGAAACAGCCCCAAGTGACAATCTGCCGTATATGTTCAAAACACCATCGTTAAGTTTGATAGAAAGGCTTACAACAAAAACGTGCGAACTATGTGGCAAGCACGGAGAAGTGGTAATGCACCATGTCCGCACTCTCAAAGAGTTAAAAGGTAAAAATGACTGGGAACGCAAAATGCTCTATATGCACAGAAAGACTTTGGTCGTATGTGCGGAGTGTAACGCAAAAATCCAGAGCTGTGATAAGTAAAATGATGTTACAGATGGAGAGCCGTATACATGGAGACGTGTAAGTACGGTTCGGGGGCAGATAAACGAAAACCTACCGCTGTAAAGCGGAAAGGCGTTGTTTACCGAGCCTACAGATTGTAGATAAGAAAAAGGAAGAAGCTATTAGCTTGATACCCAATTTAATGGATTAGTGTTTATATGTTTGCAGAATTGAACTTTGAAATGGATGCATAAGTATAACTAATTCTGTAATTGCGATTGATGCGATATGTTAAATCTCATTTTTCATACTTCAAAAATTAGGTAATATCGTGATTTTTGTCTAAAATTGCAAACAAATTTTAAAACGCATGGATATAAAATGGGTTGAGACTTTACCAGATAGGTGTCCACCAGAAGATGCTTATGCTCCTTCTGGTGAACATTTTTATCGTATATCTCAAGGTAATCCAGTTGAGGATTCGGATTTCTTTTCCCAAAGAAAAATGGCTCCAGAAAAGGTGTTTGCAGGAGATGGAATTGATGAATGTATTGCAAGAGCTATTTCTGTCTTTAGTGATGTGGAGGATGCGAAAAAAAAATTAAAACTTCCCAAATTTAGAGGAGGGTGTATTGCTGAGATTGTTCTAAATGTAAGTGATGGAGTTGTGAAGAAAACTTTTAAACAGTCTCATTATTCATGGTGGCGTGCACAATCTTTTGATTATACGAATTCAAAAATTGTACAGTTATGATTACAAAACTTGAAATAGAAAGAATTTTAGATTTCTATGATGTCCCTCAACTGTTTTTAGGACGGGATGTTGTAGGAACTAAATATTTGTGTCTGTTGTACAATGATGAAGACTGTTGCCGTTATGTTGCAATACGTATCTCTAGTGAGCGATTAAAGACTTTTTTAGCTAAAGCAATAGATTTGCGTTCTTTACTCATTGCCCCTGAAATAAGTGATGACTATTATATTGTTTCATATTATGATGATTATTATCATTTGGAGAAATATATACATGTAGGTGCTTTACCTGAGGATATGCTACCAGATGAAGGCTATTTTTTTGATGGAGAAAATGATGATACTTCAATAATATGTGAAGCAATAGAGCATAAACATCCTGTTATTCATTTAGGTTTTGAGGATGTAATGAATTCTCATTCAATCCCAGTTTCGACATTATCTGTTCTGACAACTCAATACCAATCAATGGTTGCTAATTGTTTTAAGAAAATAGATGGAACAAAAGATGATAGAGATTTTAGGTTGAGAGTGTTTGCGTATTCTGCAGCTTCTTTTAATGTGCATATGTATGCAGAATCTGATTTAGATTTGTTTGGTTCTTCTCGAATTGATAAAACATTGTATAAATTGGATTCTCTTTTAAAATGTACAACGAATGAACAATTAAGAGAATTCCTAATTCCATTAAAGGGGCATACAATAAGGAGTTATAAAAACTTTATCAAGGAATTAATCGATAATAAAATCGCTGTAAAATATAAATGGGTGTCATCTATTTCGGAAGGTAAAGTTGTTGCTAATAAAGTAGGATTACCTAAATTGAAGGAAATTTATGAGGTTTTAAGTGAATCTTCTGAATTAGATAAAGAGGTGAAATCTTTTGAAGGTTATTTGACTGGCTTTTGGATGTCTAGTTGTAAATGGTCTTTAAAACTAGATTCTGGAGAAGAAGTTTCAGGAAAAGTGAGAGTTCCTGATTTATTATATGGTGTAGTTTCAGGTGAGGTTAGATATAAAATAACTTGTGAAGAAATTTTAGAGCAGAATAATGTGAGTTCTAAAGAGAAAACGACTCTGATTTTGACAGATATTGAAGAAGTAAAAAAGCAGGAGTAATTTATCTATAGCTTACAATCTACGAATTTATAGAGGAAATATAGGAAACAGAATAAGTTTCTTGTATTTCCTTTCTTTTTAAATTAGGGATATTCAGTAAATGTCCCTAAAAAGTAAGATGGCATATAAAGTTGATAGAGTATAATCACTTTATATGCCATTATTATTGCCCTTTTTCTGTGTTTTTTCACATAATCCTATCTTGTTAGACACGACGCTTCGGAAGAGGTCTGATGACCCCTTCTGGTTCTGTCGGTAAATTTATGTCATGCCGCTTTATCCGCCCGGTTCCTGATTTTATCTATCATCAGTATGGCATTTGCCGTATGTATTCCAAAGAAAATCCATAGGATTTCCGTCTTCCTGTTCCGTGCCTTTATCCTTGAGAGTGAGTAATGCTGCTTCTGTGTGCCGAAGCTGCCTTCAAGTCGGGTGGCCCTTTCTTTGGAGAGTTCACTTCTGAGAACCTTTCTCAAGGATTCATCCCTGGCCGCCCTTCCCTTGCGTACAAAGGATGTGGATATTCCATATTTTGTACAGAACTTTCTGTTGGCATTATTGGCATATATGGAATCGGCAGCCACGCATCTTACCCTCACATTCATGAGCTTCTGCTGCATGCGGATACAGTCCTTCAGGCGTATACCTTCGTTGAAAGCCTTGAACGAGAGGTGTTCGATGAACGATATGCCGTCTATCTGTATGTTGTTGACCTTCGCACCGAACTCGACGGACTTTGTTTCCTTGCCTCTTACAATGGGACGTACATAATGGCGGTCAATGCTGACGATGCGGTCCCTGACCTTCCTGCCTTCAAACAACTCCTTTTCCTGTACAAGAACCTTTCTGATGATGGAAAGACGCTTCTGGTAATCCTGGGTATATCGGAGTGAGGTTCCATGTTCTCTATGGATTTCATCCCTCTGTATGAGGAGCTTTTCAAGGAGTCTGATCATACGACGCTTGAGCATCCTTGTCCTTGAAGCCTTCCTCTTTCTCTTCTTGCAGTAGGACAGATAGGACTTCGCCACATCCGCATACTTGTTGCGCGGACGCCTTATACCCAAATCTCTGCAATGAAGGCAGATTTGCCTGTAGAGCCATTCCAGACTTTCCCAAAGGAGTTTCATATCCGTAGGAAAACGCATATGGCTCTCATAGCATGTGGCATCGGTCATACAGACGTGAAGGCTGTCAAGATAGGGTTTCCAGTGTGAAGCCAGCACTTCCTGGAGGGAATCAACATCAAGACGGGACGCTATCTCATTGCGGATGGCACTGACTATCTTGTAGTTGGTTATGGGAAAGGACGGATTTATCATAATCCCGCAGAACATCTGGTAGTGTATGTTCCCGTTAAGATGTTCCACCAGCTGCCTGTCAGAGAATCCGGTGTACGCCTTCAGGACCATAAGGGCGATCTTCGCCGAAGGACTGAAGATGTTCCTGCGTCCCAGTCGCTGTTCCGACAGGCCCATGGTCTTTGCCATACGCTCAAACGGAAACACCGAATGAAGCCTGCCAAGCTCACTCTCATGAAAACTCTTGCGATATTTTTCTATAATATCAAATTCTGTAAAGCCCAAAGTAGGGTGAATTTCCGAAATATTTTGTATCTTAGCCATATCTTTGTTGGGGAATTTCCCCCGTTTTGGATTCCAAACCTTATTTGCGGGGGAATACCTAAAGATACAAAAAAGCCAACTAATTCGCAACATTTTGTGTATGAATTAGTTGGCTAATTTTATACTATTTACTGAATATCCCAAATTATTCTTTTCTGTATTTTTGTTCAGTCTAATGATATATTGCAAGTTATGAGCGAAAATCTGAAAGAAACATTTGATAACATACAAGGTGTATTTAATCGTTGTATCAATTATTCTTATATAATCTTAGTGAACGGTCTGTCTACCAAATTTAGTTATTTAGATACTGTACTATTAGAAGAGTTGGAAAAGCAAGAATATTTGCGGATTTCGGATGAACTTATGCAGTTGTATATGCATAATGCTGTCTTATCTGAGATATCCAATTATTTTAGCTCCTCTGATTTTTTTTGGGAGAGCAGCTTTTATGAATCAATGAAACCTGATGAAAAAAGGAAATACCTTACGTTTTCTGTCACTTCATTTGATTACTCCAGATATGAACAAGATAATGCGACTTACGATGAAGAACTGCCTTATTTTTCCGTAGTTGTTAGAGCCGTTGTGCTGGAAAGATATTTGGCATATTTACGAAAAAAGAAAGAAAGCAGAGTGCAGATAGAAACGCAACCACAGCAGGAGCAGGAAGTACAGAAGCCAATAACAAACGTCGAATTTCCGATAAAAGCCATACCCCCTATTGCTGAAACTGAAAATCCTTTTGATTCAATTCTTAATGATAGACAGATTGAATTAATTGTGGATTGCATAAACGAGGTTAAGATGTTCAATGCTTCTGTAACTGTTGATGACTTGAAAGCGATACTCTCCTGTAAGCCTAATGCAATATTAAGGTCAAACAATAATAGATATGTAGCTTTCCTTTTTTCGGAATTAAGTAATAGGTCCTTGATTACCGCTAATTGGCAATCGGTCATTGCTAACAATAAACTATTTCTTTCCAAAGACAAAAGTAGGGATAAATATCTCAATCAAGGGGATTTAGCCACAGCAACCAACTACGTGAAAGGCATCTCCCATGAGAAAGGATTTGCAACCATATACAACTATATCAAACAACTGAAAAGACTTTAAGAATAGGTTAAGACCTCAAACATAGCTTAATCCACTATCAAGCTAATCCTCAATACCTTTGCACTCGTTAACGAAAAGAAAACGAGGGTGCGCACCTTCATATTGTTTCACTTAATCCAAAAAAGCAATATGGATAAGACATTAGAGATGCGAGTTGAGGAACTCGAACAGATGCTGTTTTTAACTAAGAATGTGCTTAGCTTTGATGAAGCGAGCAAGTTTCTTAATCTTTCCAAAAGCTACCTGTACAAACTGACTTCGGGTAACTTGATACCCCATTATAAACCGCAGGGTAAGATGCTGTTTTTTGAACGGGCAGATTTGGAGGCATGGCTACGCCAAAATCCCATCAAGACACAGGCGCAGATAGAGCAGGAAGCGCAGAAGTATATCCTTAGTAGTAACCGTCCTTTAAAGAAGTAAAGCTATGGAAAACAAGAAAGTGACGGAAAATAAGAAAGAAGCTGCAATGACAAGAGAAGATTTTGCAGTCCTATGGAAAACTATTCATTTAAAGATTACTGACACCTACGATGTACCGCCCGAAATCCTTTGGGTAAATGGTTCTACTATCGGTACATTGGGAAATTTTAGCGCATCCACAGGTAAAGCCAAAAGTAAAAAGACGTTCAATATTTCCGCTATTGTGGCGGCAGCGTTGAAGAATGACGAAGTTTTGCACTATTCAGCATACTTACCTGACAATAAGCGTAAAATTCTATATGTGGACACAGAGCAGAGCAAATACCACTGCCATAAGGTGATGGAACGCATCATGCGTTTGGCTGGACTTCCTACCGATAAGGATAGAGAGGACTTTATCTTTGTCGTGTTGAGGGAATACACACCCGACAAGCGAAAGCAGATAATAGACTATATGCTTGCTAATATGGAGGGAATTGGTCTTGTCATTATAGACGGCATCCGTGATTTGATGTACGACATCAATAGCCCCAGCGAATCATCCGACCTCATCAATCTTTTAATGCGGTGGTCAAGTGAGTATAATTTGCATATTCACACTGTACTACACTTGAATAAAGCGGATGATAATACACGTGGGCATATAGGAACGGAACTTAACAACAAGGCTGAAACCGTTTTACAGATAACCAAAAGCACGCAGGATGTGGATATTAGCGAGGTAAAGGCGATGCACATACGGGACAAGGACTTTGAACCGTTTGCATTTCGCATTAATGAAACTGCATTGCCCGAAGTTGTGAAAGACTATGTTTTTGAACAACCCAAGCAGAACCGCAACTTTCCGCTTACGGAACTTACGGAGCAACAGCACCGTGAAGCGTTGGAAAACGGATTTGGAAAGGATGTAGTACAAGGCTATCCCAATGTTATCGCAGCCTTGAAAAAAGGTTACGCAAGTATCGGTTTTGAACGTGGGCGCAATATTCTCGTGGACTTGAACAAATTCCTTGTAAACAAGCGCATGATAATAAAAGAGGGAAAAGGCTACAAGTTCAATTCTGATTTCCACTACTAAAAGCAAGTTTGGTTTAGTCCGTGTGTATATAAAGAAGGAATGGACTTCTTTTCATTGTACGATTAAGTACAAGATAAGTTTAGTACAGTTCGGGTGTATATATAGCGGACTAAACGGAACTGATTCAATTATTCATTCACCAATACATTCAGATTATGACAATCGAAGAATCCAAAAATATAAAGTTGGCAGACTATCTGCACAGTTTAGGCTATAATCCGATAAAGCAACAGGGTAATAGTCTTTGGTATAAATCACCGTTGAGAGAGGAACAAGAGCCTTCTTTCAAAGTGAACACAGACCGCAATTTATGGTACGACTTTGGAGCCGGTAAAGGCGGCAACATCCTTGCATTGGCACAGGAACTTTACGCATCCGACAGTTTACCTTACCTTTTAGACCGTATAGCGGAGCAAAGCCCCTCTATCCGTCCCGTTTCTTTTTCCTTTCGCCAGCAGTCATCAACACAACCGAGTTTCCAACATTTGGAAACAGTACCGCTTTCTTCTCCTGCCTTGTTTGCATACTTGCAGGATAGAGGCATAAATACAGCACTTGCGAAAAAAGAATGTATGGAAGTCCGTTTCTCGCTTAACGGTAAATGGAACTTTGCCATCGGCTTTCCTAATGCATCGGGAGGTTATGAGGTACGCAATAAATATTTTAAAGGCTGCATAGCTCCTAAAGACATCACCCATATACGGCAGACTGGAGAACCTAAAGAAACCTGCTATGTGTTCGAGGGGTTTATGGACTATCTTTCTTTTCTGACCTTGCGACAGAAAAATTGTCCTGATTATCCCGACTTCGACAAGCAGGACTATCTTATTCTGAACTCCGTTTCCAATCTTTCCAAAGCCTTGTACCCGTTGGGGAATTATGAGAAAATACATTGTTTTTTCGACAATGATACGGCAGGGATAAGAGCCGTACAGGAACTTTATAAAGAGTACAGTTTCCGTGTCCGTGATTCCTCACGCATTTATAGTGGCTATAAAGATTTGAATGATTATTTGTGTGGAAAACGGTTGATACAGTCGGCAGACTTGACACAGCAGACCAAACAATCACAGACAGTCAAACAAGCCGACAGGCAGGAACAACAACCAGCCAAAAAGAAAAGCAGAGGGTTCAGAATGTAGTTACCGCACGCTTTCCACAGGCTTTTGAGTAAGAAAAGCCATAGCTCAATAGGGCGTTTTCTTCACGCAGTGCAAGCACCGCTAAAAACACCCTATCGAGCAAAGGGGCATCGCCCCTTTTGAAACCCCGTGAGCCATGCGGCGAATGTGCAAGGCAAGCGGAATTGTCTAACGAAAAACCAATATTCAATATGGGATATTTCACCCTTGATTTCAAGAAAGCAAAGGGAGCATCCGACGCTCGTATGTCCGACCATATCGAGCGCAGGGTGATAGCTCCGAATGTGGATCCTACACGTACACATCTCAATCGGGAACTGGTGGAACTTCCCGAAGGTGTGACGGTACGTGATGAAGCGATAGCACATCGCATCAAGTCGGCAGGCATCAAACGGAAGATTACCCCCGACCAAGTAAGGGCTATCCGTGTTATGATGTCGGGAACACACGAGGATATGATGAAGATACAGCAAGACGGGCGTATGGACGAATGGTGCAACGACAGTATGGAATGGTTGCACAAGACTTTCGGACGGGAGAATACCGTTTCAGCAGTTCTGCACATGGACGAAACCACACCTCACATACACGCTACCATCGTACCGATAGTAACGGGAGAGCGCAGGAAAGCAAAACAGAAGCAAACGGAGGGTAAGCGTTCCTACCGAAAGAAAACGAATGCAGCCCGGCTATGTGCTGATGATGTATTGAACCGTGACAAGTTGATAGGCTACCATGACGACTACGCCAAAATCATGGATAAATACGGGTTGCAGCGTGGTGTGCGTGGGTCGGAAGCAAGGCACGTCACCACTGCCCAATATTACCGTGATTTGAAACGGCAGACGGGAGAACTCGAAACAGACGTGCAGCAACTCCAAAGTGAGAAGGACGAAGCGGAAAAACAGCTAAAGCAGGTTAAGAAAGAAATCAAGACCGACAAGCTGGAAGCCGTTAAGACCGAAGCGAAAACCGCCATTATAGCAAAGGTGGGTTCTTTTTTAGGGAGTGGTGAAATTAAGGAGTTGAAACAGGAGAACAGGCAGTTATATGAGGAAGTTGCCACTCGTGACGAAATCATCGAAAGATTGCAAATTATGATGCAAGAGCAACGGGAACAGCACAGCAGGGAATTGATGAAAGCGCGGGGTAAGCATATCAAGGAACTAGACGAAGCCCGAAAGGAGATATCACGGCTGTCACAGATGATTAAAAAGGCTTGTGCGTGGCTTCCACTACTAAAAGAACTTTTCCGAATGGAAAGGCTATGTCATATTGTCGGTTTCTCAACTGAACAAACAGCAAAACTGATGTTAGGGGAAAAGATAGAGCATAACGGCACACTCTATTCCGAAGAGTACAAACGGAATTTCGCAACGGATAAGGTGACTTGTGCTATAACAATAGATTCGCTACATTAGCTTACTGGATTTTTACGCTTGTTTGGATGGGTGGTCCCGCCCCTTGGCACTGGCCGTTCCCCGACCGATGAGTTTAAAAGCGTAAAATAATCTGCGATATATTTTGATTCTCCATGATTTATCGAATAACAGTTTTCTTATTTCGATGTTTAATGAATTTAGGATACTTGTAATTACGTGGAAGAATTTCTTCGTTTGACTCCCAGAATTTTTCACTCACATCGGGCTGGATCGGAACAAGGTGCTTGACAGACTTGAGTTTTTGCATCGGAGTCTTGCCGTTCAGTGAGGAATGTGGTCGTTTCTTATTGTAGAACTCCTGCCATTCCATAGCCATCACATTCAAATCAAGTGTCTTGTCCGACAAATCTATAAGATTCCAAAACTCTGTCTTATCGGTCTGCTGAGACCTTTCAACTTTGCCATTCAGATGCGGAGTCCTTGGTTTGATTGGTCTGAATTTGATAAAATGGTCATGCAGTTCATATTGGAAGTCATAATTGAAAAATTCTGTTCCCCAATCAGTTTGTATCCGCTGAACGGGAAAAGGAAAAGTGTTCAGTATCTCTCCTAAAAAATGAATTGTACTTTCCGCTTTTTTATCGGGATATACACGAATGGTTCTCAAACGGGTACAATCATCTATGGCCGTGAACCGGTATGCTCCGTTTCGTACTTTCATTACATCCAGCTGAACCCTTTCCCCGGGAATTTCTTTACTATATCGGATATAGTCTGACTTTTTACGCCGTTTCACAACAGCTTTGACCTGATGCTTTTTTACATACGCCACACCGTCATGGCTGAGAACTTTATTTTCTTCCTAAGCAGATTGTTGGCAATCCGTTGTGCTCCCCATATTCTCGTCTCACGCAGATTAAGGATAATGGTTTCAATTTCAGGTGTTATCTTCATATTGGCAAGTCTTGATGGACGTTTAGACTTGTCGGACAATTCCGACTTGCCTTCTTCTTTCCCGCGATTTATCCAACGGTATAACGTGGAACGGGCAATCCCGCACCGAAGGGCACTTTTTGTCACAGAACCCGTTTCGGCGTATAGCTCAAGCCATTTTTGGCGCATCCGTATTTTCCGTATAGCTTCTTTCAGGCTACGAAGATACAGATTTTGGATTTGCCTACGAAAAGAAAAAGTGTAGCGTATCTATTGATACTTTACAGGTGACTGCACAAATAGTAACAGATTCAACTGTTGGAAAGAACAAATTAATGCTAATCATCAATCAAAAAAATGTATCCGATTGGTTCAGGGAGCAGTTTTGCAAACTCTATCAAAGGATACAACCGAAAGAGGGGCAGAAAAGGAGCAAAGGTTTTAGCCTGTAAAGAGAGGTATTTTGCTGAAATACAGTAAAAAGTGCAATTCACAATGAATGATATACTGTACCTTTTGCTATATTTGCACATAATCCATTTAATATTAAAAGAATGAATGCGGATTTTGATTATTTAGAAATAAACCGGAAGTCTTGGAACAGCAGGGTAGATGTGCATCTGAAATCTGACTTTTACGATGTCAAAGGCTTTTTGAAAGGGGAATCATCTCTCAATGATATAGAACTTGATTTACTTGGAGATATAAAGGGTAAATCTATTCTGCATTTACAATGCCATTTCGGACAAGATACTATTTCGTTGGGCAGACTTGGGGCAAATGTTACAGGTGTTGATTTATCGGATAAAGCGATTGATAATGCAAAAATATTAGCCAAGAAAGCAAATGTTAATACAACTTTTATTTGCTGTGATATTTATGATTTACCTACTTACTTGAATGAACAATTCGACATTGTATTTACAAGCTATGGAGTGATTGGCTGGTTACCTGATATGGGTAAGTGGGCTAAGATTATTTCAAATTATCTAAAACCAAATGGGAAGTTTATATTTGTGGAGTTTCATCCGATTTTGTGGGTGTTTGATGATGACTTTAAAAGGATTGAATATAATTACTTTAATTCCGGTGCAATTAGAGAAATTCAAGATGGAACCTATACGGACGGAGAAAACGATTTGTTGCAAGAATGTGTGATGTGGAATCATAGTTTGAGTGAGGTTCTAAATAGCCTTATACAAAGTGGGCTCACAATATCTTCTTTTGATGAATTTGATTATTCACCCTATAATTGTTTTTCCCAAACAGTTGAATGTGAACCTAACAAATATAGGATAAAGCATTTAAGTAATAATATTCCGATGGTCTATTCTATAATAGCTACAAAATAAAAAAGACTGGAAAGAATTTAATATAATAGATATGAAGGAGGACTTTACAATCAGGGAAGCTCAGCAGTCGGATGCTGTTGTGCTGAAAGAGTTATTTCAAAATACTGTTCTTGTGATAAACAGACGTGATTATTCACAATCCGAAGTTGAAGACTGGGCATCGTGCGGAGATAATCTCTCTGAAATAGAAGATATGATAAAGACTCACTATTTTATTGTAGCTGTTAATCAACGCTCACAAATCGTTGGTTTTTCATCTATTACGCCCCAAGGCTATTTACATTCTATGTTTGTTCACAAGGACTTTCAAGGTAAAGGTATTGCTACGATGCTTTTGGAAGAAATAGAACGGTATGCAATTACATCCGGGATTATGCGGATTACGTCTGAAGTGAGCTTAACAGCCCGTCCTTTCTTTGAAAAAAGAGGCTATATAGTAGAGGAAGAACAAAAGCGCAAAGCGAATCAGCTTTCTCTTACTAATTTTTGGATGGCAAAGGGAATAACTAAAGTCAAGCCTTATAATGGTCGTATTCCTGCTTGTGGTGTTTTTTGTGGGGGGTGTCCCACATATACGAGAGAAAAAAGACCTTGCAAAGGAGCCGAGCTAAATAGTTCTCGCTGTGAAAAATGCAAAACATTTCATTTATGCTGTTTGGAGAAAGAGATAACACATTGTTTCCAATGCAGCAGCTTTCCATGTACCAAATTCAAAGGTTTTACCAAGCGTTGGCTAAAGTATGGACAGAATTTTATTGAGAATCAGAAACTGTTAAGTGAAATAGGCGAAGTGGCATTTTTGGAGTATTATAATAAAAAGGTTACAGATTAGTTTAGTACGTTCCTTTGTCTATATATCCAAAACGGACTAAACTTATTTGTACCGACAGCAAGATAGGTGCTGGCGAAAAGAAAAAGATTGTTTCTCTTTTCGCCAGCTTTATTTTTGCGGATATTCTGCCTTTTGTTACCTTTGCACATGAAGCCCACCGCAAAGCGATTTCTTCGTTTTTTTTGTTACTATTTTGTTACCCACTATTAGTGATAGGTGGGCTTATTTATTGATAATCAAATTAATATACTGATTGATATATAATATGTGGCAAAATATGATCAATAGCTGGCAGTTGTGGAAAAAAGGAAAATAAGAACAGAAGGCTACTCTATTGCTCTGGCTGCAGGAACGATATCTTCCCGCGCCACTTTCGTTGTAATGATGTTTTTTGGTCCGGGGATCAGGGGACTATTTTCCAATACATGGCGTACCCGGCTGTATTGATTGGCGGTAAACCGGTTTTGGTATGAATAGAAATAGTCCATGACGTTGGTAGATATAAAGCTTTCTCCTTCACATCCGTTTCTTTTGACCACTTCCTGAAAATTGTAAGGAGGCGTGAGTGTACTCAGCCATTCGGTATAGGCATTGCGGTCGTAATTGGGAGTATCCTCACAATAATCCGTTTCGTTGCACTCTTGTTCGGAGAATACGTGAAATAACCCCAAATAGTGGCCCAGCTCATGGGCTAAAGTCGTATAAACGTCATCCTCGGTGATATAGGTATTGTTGATAGAAATACAGTGGGTATAGGAAGGCATGTTCGAGAAATAGTGGTTATTCGCAGTCAGGCCCGGAAGACTGTTTTCACGGGGGGTGTATGGGAGGTGGGAGATGCCTGCCGTGGTCTCCTCTTTAAAGGTATATACAAATACATTGATGTATTTATTCAGGTCCCAAACGAATGAATTGAACGAAGTATTGCTTTGAGCCATGAAATCCTCACAGCTCATGACTGCTGCCGGGGTTTTCAGGATGCGTTCGATGCCGGGTTCGGCCAGGGGATTACCGGCAGGATCTTCGGTAGCCGCCACCAATTTCAGGTTCATAGGAATACTATTGGTACCTGTGTTGTATAAACGGTTACATTCGTCGATCATTTTGGTGAAGAATTCTCCGGAAGCATTTTGCAAACTGTCGGTTTCATCCGCATAGAATAAATGAAAAATAACGGGCAGTTCATAATAATAGTTGTTGCCGCTTGTATCCTGATATACATGTACTTCAGCCTCTTTCTGGTCACAGGTAAAAGTAAAACGGGTATCTCTTTCGGCTTTGGTGTCGTTGGTATCTACCTGAATTAATATTTCGGCCGTTTTACTGCCTTCCAGTTTATCGGTTTTACACCAGGTATCCCCTCCTGTGATTTTCCATTCACAGTTACTGTTGACCGTTAGTTTCCATGCACCGCCGTTACCGGAAAACCGGAGGGTGTTTTCGGAAATTTTCAATACCTGGGGTGAAGGATGGTCGGTCACACAGGCGAACACTGCGATCGTTGTGAAAATCAGAAATATAAGTCGTTGTATTTTCATCGGAATCTTTTTTATTGAATGCAAATGTATAAAAAAGACTTTATATACTTGACACTTTAAGTTGTTTTAAAGATTGTTTTCACACAGCCTGTAAAAAAAGATTTTGGTGTACGGAATTGGAACATATACGATCGGTGACTTCGGAAAGCGACCGATCGTAGCCTCATAGCAGGCTGACTTCAGGATAAAACCGTTACTTTTAAGCGGTCTGTCCATTTTTTTATTCTGGTATCGGTTCGGTCCGATTCATTATTATCGTCGATCGGGAGCCCGACAAATTTACCGTCGATAACTCCACCGGAACCATCGAAACGATATTCAGAGGGGTCTACTTCTCCCGTAAAAGTACAACCGGTGTGTTGAAGCTCGTGATAGATGACACCCAAAGCATCACAAAAACTGGAACTAAAACTGACCGAATCTCCGCATCCGAACAAGGCGACGGTTTTGTTTTTCAGATCCATATCTTTGAGTTTGAAAAGGAAATCATTCCAGTCGTCCTGCATTTCCCCGACTCCCCAGGTCGAACAACCTAATAACAATACTTCGTAGGGTTGTACGGCATGGGGCGTTGTATCGGCGACATTGTGTACATCTTCTTTCCCGATCCCCAATTGAATAGCGATTTTATTCGCTACAGATTCGGTATCACCGTTGGTGGAACCGTAAAAAATACCTGTTTTTTTCATAAAAATAGTGATTTAAAGTTATTATAAGTCAACTGCTTATCTATTCTGTGCAGATCACTGTTCTGTTTACGGAGCGGAAGAGAAATGGGGTGGCTTATTATGTCGAAAAAATTTTAATTGTGGTTAAACTAATGGGCTGATTATTGAAAAATACCTAAAAATAGGGATTGGTTGGAATCGGATAAAATGTTTATTTTGCATGATTAAATTTATTTAGAATGAATAAGCGTTTAAAATATTCCGGTACAGATAAGATGAGTGATCTGATTTGTGAGAATTATAACCTGTTACTGGTGATGAGTCGGTTCGGGTTATCCTTGGGATTCGGTGACCAGACTGTACAGCAGGTATGTGAACGTCAGGGGGTGCATACGGGTACTTTTCTGGCTGTTGTGAATTTTATGGATGGGGAATGTTGTGTGTCCGAAGAGTTTCATGACCAGATATCGGTTGAAGCCCTGATGGAATATTTGAAGCAGGCTCATTCTTATTTTCTGGATTATAATCTGCCGGTGATCCGGCGGAGGTTAATAGATGCCATCGATTGTTCGCAGGATGACGTTGCTTTTCTGATTTTGAAATTTTACGATGAATATGTCAACGAGGTGCGGGCACATATGGGATATGAGAATGAGGTGGTTTTTAAATATGTGAATGCACTATTGCAGGGTGAGGATACCGGGCGATATAATATCGGTGTTTTTGTTGCACGTCATAACCAGATCGAGACTAAACTGACCGAACTCAAGAATATTATTGTCAAATATTATCCTTCCAGGGCGAATAATAATCTGTTGAATACCGTATTGTTCGATATTTATTCTTGTGAAAAAGATTTGTGTTCACATTGCCGGGTAGAAGATTATATGTTTGTTCCTCTGATTGCAGAATTGGAAAAGAAAGTACAGGAAAATGCAGGAAGATGAAGTTTTAAAGATTGCTATAGCCGAGACATCGATGATCGTCCGTAGTGGATTGGCATTGGTCTTGAAGCGGATTCAGGGATTGAAAATTCTTCCGATAGAGTTAGTCTCCGAAGAATCGTTGGATGAATGTGTACGATTTCATAAGCCTGAAATTCTGATTGTAAATCCGTCGTTTACCGGATATTTCGATGTGCGTAAATTTAAAGAAACGCCTCAGAATGCGGGTGTGAAATGTATTGCTTTGATGTGTTCGGTGGCCGATCAGGGTGTGTTGCGGAATTACGATGAGTCTCTGACGATATATGACGATGCGGATACGATCAGGGAAAAATTGAATCGCCTGTTGAATGTTCCCGGGGAAGAGACAGAAGAAGAATTAGCCGGACAGGAAGTGTTGAGTAGCCGGGAAAAAGAAATTATTACTTGTGTCGTCAAAGGGATGACTAATAAAGAAATTGCAGATGCCTTGTATTTGTCGGCCCATACGGTGATTACTCACCGACGGAATATAGCCCGTAAGTTACAGATTCATAGTCCGGCAGGCCTGACTATTTATGCGATTGTAAATAAATTGGTGGAGTTGCAGGATATCAAAGAATATTTGTAATAAAAAATCCCGGAAACAATCCGGGATTTTTTATTATTTGATTTCAATCGTTCGTCCGTTTTTTTCTTCCGGAATTACCGTTTGTTTCGGGATATCGATGGTCAATACACCGTGTTCCATCCTGGCCTGAATCTTCTCTTTTACCACATCATCGGGCAAGATCATCGCTTGCTGGAAGCGGGTATATGAAAATTCACGTCTCAGATAGCGTCCCTCTTCTTTTTTATCTTCTTTCTGTTCGTGTTTCTTTTCCATACTGACCACCAACTGGTTGTTGTTTTCGATTTTGATGGTAAAATCCTCACGGGTCATACCCGGTGCAGCAACTTCGATTTCGTAATTTGTTTCGGTTTCCCGAATATTGATTGCCGGTGCAGTAGCATTGGTTTTTTCCATCCACGTGTTATCGAAGAAATCATTGAAGATATCCGGTAACCAAGTCTGTGTTCTTCTTACAGGTACCATAATTTAATCCTCCTATTATTTAAGTTTAACATATTCATTGGGTAGAACCGGTATTTTAAACCGTGTTCGTTTTAGGAGATTGCAATCGGTATGCCGCAATTTGTGGGGAAATACGTATTTTTTTTGTAGATTATGTGTAATTTATTGATAATAAATAAGAAAGAAGAAAGAGATGCTTTGTGTGTTAAATTGCTTGTAATGAGTGTGTTATGTTGTTTTGGCAGAATAAAGGAAAAATTGTCATAAAATCTGTTTGGAGGTCTGCCAAATCTTCATGGTTTTGTAACAAACCCGTGGGCTTTTAATGAGGGGATATCAGCTTTATTCTTTATTTTTGCCTTATTAATAAAAGAATAATACCGATGAAAATGCTCTTACCCGTATTGTTGATGCTGGCGACCGGGAAAACGATATTGCCCGGAGAGGTAAAAGTAAAGACTTTACCTCCTGAATCCCGTGAAGTTTTGGATTATTTACCCCGGAATATTGTTATAGCCCATCGGGGTACGACGTATTGGGCTCCGGAGGAAACCGAAGCCGCCATGCGTTGGGCCCGTAATATCGGAGCCGATTACCTGGAACTGGATTTACAACGAACGAAAGATGGGGTATTGATTGCTCTGCACGATGTCAATCTGAGGCGTACGACGAATGTTGAAACCGTATTTCCGGATCGGGCCGACTCGCCTGTTTCGGAGTTTACCCTGGAAGAGCTGAGACAACTGGATGCCGGTTCGTGGTTTAACAAAGCGAATCCGGATCGGGCCAGAAAAGCATTCGAAGGCTTAGACATACTGACCTTGGAAGATGTCGTGCGTATAGCCGAGGGCTATCGCATAGTCAGAGACCGGGCAGGAAAAAGAGTGTACGATATCGACGGGCAGGGGAGAAAGCACACCCGTTACGAAAAAGATCCTGACGATAACGGTAATCGTCCCGGTATTTATCCCGAAACCAAAGAACCTCATTTGTTTCCGGGTATGGAAAAAGATTTGGTGATAGAATTACAAAGACTGGGTTGGTATCATCCGGATGCCGGACAAATGAAACAAATTCCGGTAACCGCGGGCAAAGTAGCTATTGCAAATTCGTCGGCCCGGGTGATTTTGCAGACTTTTTCGGACGAGAGCCTGGTAAAACTGAAAGAAGCTTTCCCACGACGGATTCCTACCTGCTTTTTATTGTGGTTAAGGAATGACGTTTCTGACTTAAAACAAAATACCCCCGAGCAATATGCTGCCAAAATCAATTTCGGTATAGAAAACGGGGCTGTGATTATGGGGCCTAGTATTGCAGGGGCACCTAATCATTATGATGAACTTTTGTCTCCCGGAAACGGTGAATTGATTTACCGTTCGGGTATGGCCATTCATCCCTATAGTTTCGATACGGTGGAGCAGATGGAGGAATATACCGGATTGAAAGCCGGACAGCCGGCACAAAACTGGGCCGATGGAATGTTTACCAATAAGTCGGATATGACTATCCGGTTTTATCAGGAAACGTTGCCCGCAAAATATCTGAAGTCGAATGTAACCTCAGGCCTGCCGGATCATTTACAGCAAAAAAAGAAGCTGGAAAAGGCTGAAAAAGTATTGGAACAATTAGGGTATTACAACTGACCGGATTTAGGGAGGGTAGATTCGTTGCCCTCCTGCATAGCTGTAATGCGGGGATATGATTTCTATACCTGCCTCATTATAACGATCCTGAATATTTTGATGAAGGTTTCCGAATAGATCTCCCGGTCTATCGGACGACAAACAACTTCTTTGGCCGTAGTACGTATAAAAAGAACAAAATGAACTAAACACTAAAATTATGGCTAAAGAGAGTGTAAAAATCCTGCAAGGAAAATTGGATGTGGAAAGCTTGATTTCACAGTTAAACGCAGCATTGGCTGAAGAATGGTTGGCATACTATCAGTATTGGATCGGTGCTTTGGTTGTCGAAGGTGCTATGCGTCCGAATGTACAGAGTGAGTTTGAAGAACACGCCAATGAAGAACGCAAGCATGCCGAAATGATTGCTAAACGTATCATCGAACTGGAAGGCGTTCCTGTTTTGGATCCCCAAAAGTGGTCGGAACTGGCAAGATGCAAATACGATACTCCACAAGACTTTGATTCTGTTTGTCTGCTGAATGACAATGTGGCTTCCGAGCGTTGTGCCATATTGAGGTATCAGGAAATTGCCGACTTTACAAATGGTAAAGATTTTACGACCTGTGATATGGCGAAAAAAATTCTGGCCGAGGAGGAAGAGCATGAACAGGATCTTCAGGACTATCTGACCGATATTGCCCGGATGAAAAAATCAATCCTTGGTAAATAGTTTATTGTAATCACGGGGACGGGGCAATTGTGCGAAACTTTCGCACAATTACCCCGTCCCCGTGATCGTTAATAAAGCATAATTTTCACCGGTTGGTTCATAAATAAGTAAGGAACAAAAGGTTGTTTATCCGATTTATTGCATTACCTTTGTGGACAGTTAGAGTTTATGAATCGTTATCGTCAAAGTTCTTCTTCAAAATAAGTAAGTCTCTTCTTTAATTATCCTGCTCTCTAATTAGTATTAATTTTATTTTAATTTCAAATGAACATTTACATTTCAGGTTTAAGCTATGGCACGACCGATGCAGACTTAAACGAATTATTTTCAGAGTATGGAGAAATTTCTTCTGCAAAAATTATTTCGGACAGAGAAACCGGAAGATCCAGAGGATTCGGATTTGTCGAGATGACTAACGATACAGAAGGACAAAAAGCGATCGATGAATTGAATGGTGCAGAATATGACCATAAAGTGATTGCGGTAAGTATTGCACGTCCTCGCACTGAAAGACAGTCTAACGGTGGATATCGTGACAGAAACAGTAATTCCAGGCGATATTGATCAGGTGATCAGATAAGGGGTTGGCTGAAAAATCAACTATTCGGCTTTCCAGCTAACCTCTTCTATAAGTTTTATTTCGGGTGTCTTATAACACTCAACAATGAAGTTCGATTTATTCTTTCTTTTCGATGTGAGATCAGGAGTTTTCAGTCCTGAAGTGTTCCGTTTCTGAAACAGATTTATTAAACTTTTTTGTTCTTTTTCCTTTGAGAAATGAGTGTTGAAAGTTTAACTAGTTATTCAATAAGGCTGATCGTTTGTTAAAACGTTTTTTCCCAGCCTATTTATTCGGATGACCTTTCTGCCCCATTAAAACATATTAATGTTACCCCGGCATTTCTGTTGTATGTTCTATATAGATCCGATACAGCAGAGAAAATTAAATAGTGAAAATAAATGCTGTTTTGACGTACAGCAAAATAATAATATATGACATTTAAAGAATTAAATATAATCCAGCCGATTTTAAAGGCTATTGAGGAAAAAGGATATAACAGGCCGACACCGATTCAGCAGCAAGCAATCCCTGTAGCCTTGTCCCGAAAAGATATATTGGGATGTGCACAGACAGGAACCGGAAAAACGGCTTCGTTCGCTATTCCTATCATCCAGCTTTTACAGGCAGATCCGATTATAACGAAACGCAAGGGAGTCAAAGCTTTGATCCTGACGCCGACCCGCGAACTGGCCTTACAAATCAGTGAATGTTTAGACGAGTATGCCAGGTATACCCCGGTTCGTCATGGTGTGATGTTTGGAGGAGTAAACCAACGTCCGCAGGTTACTATGTTGCAAAAAGGTATCGATATTCTGGTTGCGACTCCGGGGCGTTTGCTCGACTTGATGAGTCAGGGGTTTCTCAGCCTGGATCAGGTGAAATATTTCGTGCTCGACGAAGCGGACCGTATGCTCGATATGGGGTTTATTCACGATATTAAGCGGATATTACCGAAGCTTCCGAAAGAAAAACAGACCTTGTTTTTTTCGGCGACGATGCCCGATTCGATTGTTACGCTGGCTTCTGCTTTATTGAAAAATCCTGTGAAAATCACCATTACTCCTGAATCTCCGACTGTCGATGCTATCGAACAGTTCGTTTATTTCGTCGAGAAAGCCGAGAAAGGACGTTTATTGATATCCCTTTTACGGAAAGCTGAAAATCAATCGGTATTGGTTTTCTCCCGTACGAAACATAATGCCGACCGGATTGTCCGGGTATTGGGCAAAGCCGGAATCGGAAGTCAGGCTATTCACGGAAACAAGAGTCAAGCTGCCCGTCAGTCGGCTTTAGGAAATTTTAAATCAGGAAAGACCCGGGTGATGGTGGCTACCGATATTGCGGCCCGGGGTATCGATATCAATGAGTTGCCGTTAGTGATCAATTATGATCTGCCTGATGTCCCTGAAACTTATGTACATCGCATCGGACGGACCGGAAGGGCTGGGAATGCAGGAACGGCCTTTACATTTTGTTCTCAGGAAGAACGAAAACTAGTAGATAATATCCAGAAATTGACCGGAAAAAAACTCTGTAGGGCTGAAGTTTCGGCCTGAGTAGATGGAAAATTCCTGGGATTTAGTTTTTCTATTCCGATTTCGGTTGCTGTGTCGTCAGACCGGTTCGTCTGGACCGCTCCGTTAAGGCTTTTGTCGATTTCATCGGTTTTTCTCCTGCCCGGTGGAACTCCTTGCTGCGCAAAAACTTTACGTTACGTTTCTCTCAGACACTATCGCTCGGTCGTTCAGAAAAAGCATGATGATACTCGGCAGAACTCCGATGGTCTTCAAACACGAACACCGGAGACGAATAGGTGTCGGAATAATCTTACGATTCGATTAGGTGATAAATTTTATTTTTTATTTATAAACAATTCATACAGTTAAATGGCAAGACCACAGACATTCAGTAAGAAAGAAAACGAGAAGAAAAAACAAGCCCGGAGATTAGAAAAACAAAACCGGAAAGAAGAAAGAAAACTATCCGGTAATACGAATAGTTTTGAAGATATGATAGCCTATGTCGATGAAAATGGCCGGATTACTTCGACACCTCCGGAAACGAATCATAAAAAGGAAGAGATAAACCATGAAGAAATTGTGATCTCGACTCCCAGACAAGAATCTCCTGAGGTCCGTAAAGGGCGGGTAGAGTATTTTAATGTTTCGAAGGGGTATGGTTTTATTAAGGATCTGTCAGGAACTGAAAAATATTTTTTTCATGTGAGCAACGCTCTTTCCGAACTTGTAGAAAATGCCATCGTTATTTTCGACTTGGAGCGTGGTAAAAGAGGTATGAATGCCATTAATATTTGTATCTCGGAACGAACAGCCGATTAAGTTCGATTTTGTCAGGAATACTTGCGTTGCAACCGGGGTATCGGATTAGCAGGTGCAGCCTGTAAATTGGACATAGGGTGGCTTCGAAGCTGATTATTAGCGAAACTAGGTCCGGAATTAATTATTCAACTCTGAACCGAAAGTTTACCGATTAAAAAGGGGGGGGGATGCTGGTCAAGGGACTTGAAAGGATGAAGCTGATCAGAGTCGAAGTGAGTATAAACCAGTTTGATTTAGGCTTTGAAAGTGAAGAAACTTTCCGTTTGTCGAGGCTTGCTTCGTGCCTGTAGGGAGGGCCTTAGGCTCTGCTTTGAAAAAACACTGTTGTCTGAGTCTGATTTTTCAGCAAAAAACGTTAAACAGAAAATCCCAAAGATTTAGTCTCGACTGAATCGGAAATATTCTCCATAATTATGAGGAAATTCTCCACTTCTAAAGTCTGGATTTCATTTTGTTTTTATGAACTTTCGACTATTTATCCTACATTTGCAGGCATAGGGGGAGTGCCTCGTTTTGTTTACGGCCCTTTCCGGGGGGGCTGGCACTTTTATAACTTGAAATCTCTGTAGCTAAAAAAAGTTTAATCTGAAATAAACGATGGATAGAGATACACTTATATTTATAGCATTTTGTGTGTTCATACTCTTATTGGGGGTACGGTTTTGGCAGCAGCTCAGGGAGCGGACGGAAAGAACGGAGGCAGATCGGAGTATTGCAGATGAAGCGGTCCCCTTGCCGGCGAAAAGCCGGAGGCGTTACTTTATTCTGATTCAGGTGATTGTGTTAGGAGGTTTACTGATTTATATGCTTTCCTGGTTAATCCGTGATTTTAAGGGAGCTGAGCCGGTACTGAATGCTGGGTTTATTTTACGTTGTTTGATTTTTGTATTCACTATTTATATATTCATTTCCCGGGGACGTGATTTACTCAGGCAGCGTGTTAAAGGGAATAAGAAGAAATAAGAAGGTGTAAATATCAGGGTCGACGGATAGCCTGATATTTTTTTTGCAAAACCTTAAACGGAGGGTTAACTTTTTTTAAGGCTAGGAATTTAACATTTGAACTTAGATTGACTAATTTTGGAGTACTCAAAATTTTAACATTTGACAAAAATAGAGATTCGATAGAAATGTGGGCTTGAAAGTAACACATTTTTTTCTGGTTCGTAATAGAATTTTATAAGATATAACAACTTTAAATTTGAATCTATGGATACTGTTGATATCAAAGCATTGAATGAACGCATACAGCAGGAAAGCTCTTTTGTGGACATGATCAACATGGAGATGAACAAAGTCATCGTTGGTCAGAAACATTTGGTTGAAGGACTTCTGATCGGGATGCTTTCCAACGGGCACATTTTATTGGAAGGTGTTCCCGGCCTGGCAAAAACCTTGGCCATCAATACGCTGGCAACTACGATTGATGCGAAATTCAGTCGTATTCAGTTTACCCCCGATCTTTTGCCTGCCGATGTGATCGGTACGATGATTTATTCTCAGAAGAGAGAAGAGTTTGTGGTAAAACAAGGACCGATTTTTGCGAACTTCATTCTGGCGGATGAAATCAACCGTGCTCCGGCAAAAGTACAGTCTGCTTTATTGGAAGCGATGCAGGAACGTCAGGTGACGATCGGAGATATGACCTATCGTTTGCCCGAGCCTTTCCTGGTTATGGCCACCCAGAATCCGATCGAACAGGAAGGTACCTATCCGTTACCTGAAGCCCAGGTCGACCGTTTTATGCTGAAAGTAGTGATCGATTACCCCAAAAAAGAAGAAGAAAAGCTGATCGTTCGTCAGAATATGGAGAAAGCCTTCCCTAAGGCATCTACTATTCTGAAACCCGAAGATATCATTCGTGCCCGTGAAGTAGTGAAGGATGTATACATGGATGAGAAAATTGAAAAATACATCATCGATATTGTTTTTGCCACCCGTTTTCCGCAGGAAGCCGGGCTCGACAAGTTTGTCAGCATGATCGCTTACGGAGGTTCGCCGCGTGCCAGCATCAGTTTGGCCAAGGCTGCCAAAGCGTACGCTTTCATCAAACGTCGTGGTTATGTCATCCCCGAAGATGTACGGGCGGTATGTCATGATGTTTTGCGTCACCGTATCGGCCTGACTTATGAGGCTGAAGCCAATAACATTACCAGTGAGGATATTATCAACGAGATCCTGAATGCCGTAGAGGTTCCATAGTCGGAAGGTCGTTTTTAACCTTTTACTTTTAACCTTTTACTTTTAGATATGGAAACTTCTGAATTGTTAAAGCGGGTCCGGAAGATAGAGATTAAAACCCGGGGCTTGTCCAAAAATATTTTTGCCGGCGAATATCATTCTGCCTTTAAGGGGAGAGGTATGACTTTCAGTGAGGTAAGAGAATATCAGTACGGCGACGATATCCGGAATATCGACTGGAATGTGACTGCCCGCCACAACCGTCCTTATGTGAAGATCTTCGAGGAAGAACGGGAGTTGACGGTCATGTTGATGATCGATGTAAGTGCCTCCCGTAATTTCGGGACTATTTCGAAACTGAAGAAAAACCAGATTACCGAAATTGCTGCAGTGCTTGCTTTTTCTGCAATCCAGAATAACGATAAGATCGGGGTGATTTTCTTCTCGGATAAGATCGAGAAATTTATTCCTCCGAAGAAGGGAAGAACACATATCTTGCATATTATTCGCGAACTGATCGATTTCTATCCGGAAGATAAACAGACCGATATCGAACAGGCATTGGAATATATGACCAATTCGATCAAGAAACGGTGTACCTGTTTTGTTATTTCCGATTTTATCGACGAGCACGATTTTGCCCATGCTTTGGCTATCGCTAACCGGAAACACGATGTTGTCGCCCTGAGGGTATACGACCCCCGGGAAAATCAATTGCCTCCGGTCGGGATGATGTACCTGAGGGATGCCGAAACCGGAGAACAGATGTGGGTGGATACTTCCGATAAAAAGCTGAGGGAAGCGTATGAAAAATATGCTTTTGTCCGCGAAAAGGAACTGGATGCAATCTTCAAACGTTCGGGAGTCGATGTCGCTAATATCCGTTCCGACGAAGACTACGTCAGGGCTTTAATCACTTTGTTTAAGAAAAGGGCTTAATTATTATGGATTTTGATCAAAGATCGTAACTATGAGGAGTGTTTTGAAACAAATATTATTATATCTGTGCTTGTTTTTAGGGGTGGCGACCCTGAAAGCTCAGCATGTAGAATATGGGGTGGCGCTTGACACCAATTATATGATGATTGGAGATCAACAACATCTTACTTTTAAAGCGAAGGTAGACCCGGGAGTCCGGATTGTGTTCCCTCGGTTACAGGATACGGTTGTCCATGGATTGGAGATTATCTCCGGTCCTGTACGGGATTCTGTAAAAGAAAAGGATGGAAGATGGCTTTTGGAGGAAAAATATGTCGTCACTGCTTTCGATACAGGAGTATATGTTGTGCCTCCTCAGCCCATTACGATCGAAAGTCAGGAATATAATAATATTGTTCGGACCGATCCCGTAGGATTGGTGGTGAATACTTTCCAGGTAGATCCGCAAAAGGGGAATTACGATATCGTTATGCCTTATGCCGCACCCTGGACTTTTGCCGAGATTTTGCCTTATCTGTTGTGGGTTTTGTTAGGGATTGCCCTTATTCTGATCTTCTGGCTGTATTGGGACCGGAGGCGGAAGAACAAACCCTTGTTTACGCCGAAGAAAGAAGAGATTCCGCCTTATGTCATGGCTATCCGTTCCTTGGATGAAATCAAGGGCAATAAGCTTTGGCAGGCCGGAAAAGAAAAGGAATATTATACCCGATTGACGGATACCGTACGCCAATACCTTGACGGAGAGTTCGCTATACCTGCCATGGAACAGACCTCCTCCGAAACAATGCAGGCCTTGGTAAATTGTAAAGAGGTAGAAGCCAAAGAACGGGAGAGAATAGCAGAGATGTTGACGACGGCCGATTATGTGAAATTCGCTAAGTTTACTCCCTTGCAGGATGAAAATTCCCGTTATCTGGATGCCGCTTACGAATTTGTCAATAACACTCACCAACGGGTAGAGGCTGAAATTGCTCAGCAGCAGAAACAGGAAGAAGAAAGAAAACGTCAGGAAGAAGAACAACAGCGAAAAGAAGCTGAAAAAAGCGAAACTCCCGAAGACGTAAAAGATAAATGAGGCGATCAGGCACTTTGAAAAGAGTGTATGAGTTAATTTGTAAACTGAAATAAAATGTTTGGATTCGAATTTGCAAACCCGAAATATTTCCTGTTATTGATACTTTTAGTACCAATGATCGTCTGGTATATCCTGAAGGAAAAAAAGTCGCATGCTGATTTACAGTTTTCTTCATTACAGGCGTTTAAGGGGATCAAACATTCCGGCCGGATCTGGTGGCGGCATGTTTTGTTCGTATTGGAATTGCTTGCCATTATCTTATTGGTGACGGCCTTGGCTCGTCCGCAGTCCAGTAATAGCTGGCAAACTTATACCAGTGAAGGTATCGATATCGCACTGGCTCTGGACGTTTCCACGAGTATGCTGGCCCGTGACTTTACGCCCGACCGTTTAGAGGCGGCTAAAGAGGTGGCTACGAAATTTATCCTCGAACGTCCTCAGGATAAAATCGGATTGGTGGTTTTTGCCGGCGAGAGCTTTACTCAGTGTCCGTTGACTACCGATCAGGCTGTATTGGTCAATCTACTCCGGGAGGTGAAAAGCGGTATGATCCAGGATGGAACGGCGATCGGTCTGGGTTTGGCTAATGCGGTCAACCGGTTGAAAGATAGCCCCGGTAAATCGAAAGTGGTGATTTTGTTGACAGACGGTATCAATAATCAGGGAGCGATAGCACCTGTCACGGCTGCCGAATTAGCTAAAGCTTTCGGTATCCGGGTATATACGATCGGAGTCGGAACCTATGGCGAAGCTCCTTATCCTGTTCCCACTCCCTTCGGCGTGCAATTGCAGAATATGCCTGTGGAAATCGACGAAGGGGTATTACAACAGATTGCTAACGTGACCGGCGGTAAATATTTCCGGGCGACGGATAACGATAAATTACAGCAGATCTATTCCGAGATCGATCAGTTGGAGAAAAGTAAGATAGAAGTGAAACATTTCAGTAAAAAGAATGAACAGTATTTTATTTTCGGTTTGCTGGGTATGTGTTTACTGATTGCACAGGCAGTTCTGAAGTATACTCTTTTAAGGAAAATACCGTAAAATTATTTGGCTATGTTTAGATTTGCACATCCTGAATTATTATATCTCTTGATTGTTATCCCACTGTTGATTGTTTTTTATGTGGTGATGATCCGACGAAAAAAGAAGGCGATAGCAGAATTCGGTAATCCGGAATTACTCGGGCCTTTGATGCCTCTTTTATCGTTCAAGCGGGGCACGTGGAAGTTCGTTATGCTGATGCTGGCCTTATTGTTTGTCATTGTCGGAGTGGCAGGCCCTCAGTTCGGTTCGAAACTGCAGCAGGTGAAGAAAAAAGGTGTAGAGTTGATGATCGCTCTCGACGTTTCCAATTCGATGATGGCACAGGATATCAAACCCAGTCGTTTGGAAAAAGCTAAGATGGCCATTTCCCGGATGGTAGAGAAATTATCGAACGATAAGATCGGTTTGATTGTATTTGCGGGGGATGCTTATGTGCAATTACCTATTACTACCGATTATTCTTCGGCCAAGCTTTTCCTGTCGAATATCAGTACGGATATCGTACCGGTACAGGGGACGGCTATCGGGAGTGCGATCGATCTGGCCGCCCGGTCGTTTACACCGGAAACCGAGACGTCCAAAGCGATTATTGTCATCACGGACGGAGAAAACCATCAGGATGATGCGGTTGCGGCTGCTAAGCAAGCCCATGAAAAAGGAATCGTAATCCATACCATAGGGATGGGATTGGAACAGGGTGCTCCGATCCCGGAGAAAGGAAAACCCGGACAATTTATGCAGGACGCACAGGGGAATGTAGTCATCTCCAAACTGGACGAACAAACTTTGCAGGATATAGCTAAAGCCGGAGAGGGGCTGTATATCCGGGCCAGCAATACCGAAGTCGGACTTAACCGGCTCCTGGACGAAGTCAATCGTATGGAGAAAAGCTTGCTTGAAGAGCGGGTATATAGTGATTATGCCGAGAAGTACCAGTACTTCCTGTTGGTGGGGTTGTTTTTCATCTTTGTGGAGTTTATGATTCTGGGCAGAAAGAATAAACATTTTATGAAGATCAATCTTTTCAAACGCTAAAAGAAAAGACAGAGAATCGGATTGACGATAATAATGTACGAAAAATGATGAATGTTATGGTAAAGTCTATGATAATAACGGTGGTGACCTTGTTGGCTGCATGGCCCGCTATTGCTCAGCAAGAACGGAAATTTATCCGGGAAGGAAACGAATTATTCGAAAAACAGGATTTCGAAAAGGCTGAGGTGGAATATCGTAAAGCTGCCGATAAAAAGGCAAATTCATTTGAAGCGGCTTTTAATATGGCCGATGCTTTATATAAGCAGAAAAAGTACGATGAAGCTCTGGAACAGTTTTCTGCTTTGGCAAAACAAGAAACCGATAAAGAACGGTTGGGCGAAATTTATCATAATATCGGGAATACTTTGTTAGCGATGGAGAAAACCGACGAGAGCATCGAAGCGTATAAAAACTCATTAAGGAATCGTCCGGCTTCTGAACAAACGAAATATAACCTGGAATTTGCACGCCATAAACAACAACAGGATCAACAGAATCAGGATCAGAACAAGGACCAGAATAAAGATCAAAACAAAGATCAGAACAAGGATAATCAAGACCAAAATAAGGACCAAAACCAGGATCAGCAAGATCAGAATAAAGATCAACAGGATCAGAATAAAGACCGTCAAGATCAGAACAAAGATCAACAAAATAAGGATCAGCAAGATCAGAACAAAGACCAGCAAAATAAAGACCGTCAAGATCAGAATAAAGACCAGCAGAATAAAAATGATCAGAATAAAGACCAGCAACAACAACACCCTCAGCAACAGCAGGGTAAGATTTCTAAGGAGGATGCGGAACGTTTGTTAGAGGCTTTGCAGAACGATGAAAAGAATGTTCAGGAAAAAGTGCAGAAACAAAAAGCACAGGAACAGAAAGCAAAGAAAATGAAAATCGAAAAAGATTGGTAATTTTGCGGCTTAAATAAATATGGCAATGAGACAAATCGGATTAATCATATTGTTATTTTTCACTTCACTGGCTTACGCCCAAAATGTAGAATTCAAGGCTTCTGCTCCTTCTGTAGTTGCCGTCGGTGAGCAGTTTAAGTTGGAATATACCCTGAATAAAGAAGGGGACAATCTTAAAGTGCCTACCCTGGAAGGATTCGACCTGCTGATGGGACCTTCCGTAGGACAATCTTTTTATTCATCGAATATCAATGGGAAAATGACGCAGAATGTCACTTTCTCCTATACCTATATTTTGGAAGGAACTAAAAAAGGTACTTTTCAGATTCCCGGAGCGACAGTGATTATCGATGGAAAAGAATATACATCCAATGCTCTGAAAATAGAGGTCGTCGAAGGTAGTCGTAATTCAAACGGTAATCAGGCGGCGACAAACCGGCCGGTGCAGCCGGATGCCAATGCTACGGTCAATGACAATAACCTGTTCGTTAAAGTCGAGGTCAGTCGGCGTAGCCTGTATATGGGAGAAAGTCTGATGGCTACGATTAAAGTGTATACAAAGGTCGATCTGGTCAATCTGGGCAGAACTAAATTTCCGGATTTCAACGGATTTCTGGCCGAAGAAGTACCCACGCCGCAACGTATCGAATTGGTTCGGGAAGCGGTGGACGGGCAGATTTACAATGTCGGAACTATCCGGAAAGTATTGTTGTATCCGCAACATACCGGAGAGATTACGATCGAGCCTTTCGAGTTGGAATGTATTGTCCGTCAGCGTTTAGCTAACGGAGGCCGTAGTTTCTTCGACGAGTTTTTCGGTAATTACAAAGATGTCCGGGCGATGCGGAGAAGTAAACCGGTCACTATTCAGGTGAAAGAACTTCCTCAGCTTGGGAAACCTGCCGGTTTTGGCGGAACGGTAGGGAATGTAACGATGGCCACCTCCCTTTCGGCGGATACGGTGAATGCCAATGATGCGATCACTTATAAAGTGACTTTCCGCGGAACGGGCAACCTGAAGTTATTAAAAGCACCGACGATTAATTTCCCCCTGGATTTCGAAGTGTATGATCCGAAAGAATCCAGAGATCTGAATATTACGGAAAATGGCATGGCGGGTAGTGTTTCTTTTGAATACCTGATCATCCCCCGTTATTCCGGAGACTATAAGATTCCGGCCATTCGGTTTTCTTATTTCGATTCACAATCGAACACTTACAAGACCATTGCGGGGGCTGAATACAATATCCATGTCAGAAAAGGAGCCGATAAAGGGCAGGTGGAAACTTCGACCGGTAATCAGGTAAAGTCGTTCAAGAAAGAAGATGTCCGTAAAGTGGGTGAAGATATCCGTTACCTGAAAACGGAGGGATTGAATCTGAAGGCTGCCGGGGTACGTTTCTTCGGAACTACCTTATACTGGTTGGCTTTATTGATTCCGTTCGTATTGTTCGTTGTCGGTGCAGTCTTGAACCGCCGGAGAATCAAAGCGAATGCCGATATAGTCCGGGTGAAGAATAAAGCGGCCAACAAGATGGCCCGCAAACGCCTCAAAGTGGCTGCCAGCGCGATGAAAAATCACAATGCAGAGCAATTCTACGATGAAGTATTGAAAGCCCTTTGGGGATATATGAGTTATAAACTGAATATCGACCGTGCCGAACTGAACCGGGATAATATCAGTGAAATTCTCCAGTCGAAAGGAGTAGAGGAAGACAGAATCAAGGAATTTATCGCTGTATTGGATACTTGTGAATATGCCCGTTATGCTCCCGGAAGTAATTCCGATCAGGAAATGGGGAAAGTATATACAGATAGTATTGATGTGATTACAAAGCTGGATAAAGCCATCCGGTGATTAAAGATTAGAAACTATGAAAAAGATATTGTTGATATTGCCGGTTTTACTGATAAGTTTGTGTGCCTTAGCCGCTATTGATCCGCAATCGGAGAAACAGGCAGAGGAATTTTACCGGGAGGGAAAATACAATGAAGCAGCTGAAATATACCGGAAATTGAGGGCCGGTGGCATGGAATCGGCTATCTTATATTATAATCTGGGTAATTGTTATTATAAACTGGGAGAGAATACGCAGGCCATATTGAATTATGAACGGGCCTTATTATTAGACCCCTCGGATGCTTCTGCCCGCTACAACCTGAAAATGGCCCAGCAAGCTATCGTAGACAAAATCGAAGTGTTGCCCGAATTGTTTCTGGTGAGGTGGTACAAAGGGTTTGTCGGTTATTTTTCCGCCGATCAGTGGGGATATATCTCGGTTACTCTCTTTATCCTCTTTTTGGTAATGGCAGCTTTATTTTTCTATTCTCCTTCGGTCGGTATCAAAAAGACTGGTTTTGTCGTGGGGATTATAGCCTTTTTCCTGACTGTCGGGACGATGTTTTTTGCTATGCAGCAGGATAAGAAAGTCACCGACAGAGAGTATGCGATTATTACAACTCCGAGTGTGACGGTAAAAGGTGCGCCGGATAATAGCGGTACGAGCCTGTTTTTGATTCACGAAGGGCTGAAAGTCCGTGTCGTAGGCCAATTGGGGGATTGGTACAATATCCGGATGGCAGACGGCAATGAAGGATGGGTAGCAAAAGGAGATCTGGAAAAGATCTGACCGGGAAAAATCAATAATTATTTTATTTTTGCAGACATATCCGGTTAGCGGACATCCTATTACTATTAAAATACACGAACGTTGAGTATATATAGAGACTTTGAGTTGTTCTTTAAAGAGAATTATTCCCGCTTTTACTTTTTCGCCTATCAGATGATCGGTGAAAGAGAAATATGCCGCGACATCGTGTCCGACTCATTCGAATCGATATGGAGCGTTATCTTGTCCGGAAATAAAGAACGGGAACTCAACTGGAGCAAGTACATGTATTCGCTCGTACGCAACAAATGTGTGGATTACATCCGCCACGAGACGGCTAAAGGGCGTTATGCCGATTTCTATCTGCACATGTTCGGCAATGAGGAAGAGGAGGAAACCGACGATGAGACTGAACGGCAAATCGAAATCATGTACCACATGCTGTCGGAGTTCACGCCACAAACCGCACGAATATTGGAATTGTGTTATTTTCAGAAAAAAACATATAACGAAGCGGCCGAGGAACTTCATATCAGCGCCAGTGCTGTGAAGAAGCATATTGTGGGTGCTCTGAAGGCTTTTAGAACACGCCTCAAAGAGCCGTAATCTTAAAAATGCTAAAAAATGAAATAAGGGGGGAACAGATACCATACCTTTATGTTTTTACATTAAAAAGAGAACAGTAATGAACGAACGGAACAGGCAAGAAGATAAATGGGAAAAGATAGTCGAGTTATGCGAAGAAGGACATTATCTATCCGAGGAAGAGTTGGAACAGTGGAGCAACGACCCTGAAGCACTCGATGTATGCAAAGAACTATTGCGTTGCAAAAACGCTGTGGCACGTAGGTTCGAGAAATGTGCTCCCAATTCCGAAGCTGAATGGGAACGGTTTCACGCACGGCAGAAAAATGCAGCTTCCTCCAAAAAGACGGCTCCTTCACGTCTCACGGCGAATCACCGTTTTCTATGGGGAATCACGACGGGCGTGGCGGCTTCGTTTCTGATTGTTTTTCTTTATACATGGTATAGGGGCTATCCTGTCCATGAAAATCCCTATATGGTATTTCAAGCGACCGAGAGTCAGCAGCAAGTGACACTTCAGACCAGTACGGGCAAACATATCGCTCTTACTAAAGTGCCCCTTAAAGAAGAGTTGCATGCCATCAGCACTTCCCTGGATAAGGCCGATTCCGCCGAACTTACTTATCATGATGTCCCGGTAAACACTCAAATTGCCATAAAGGAAAAGATAGAAATGCATGTACTTTCTGTTCCTCGGGGACAAAACTTCAAACTGGTGCTGCCCGATGGAACCAACGTATGGATGAATGCCGAAAGCCGTTTGACTTATCCGTCACGCTTCACAGGTAACGAACGGATTGTGCAGCTAAGTGGTGAAGCATACTTTCAGGTAACCAAAGACCACAGTCACCCGTTCGTCGTGCAAACCGACGGACTGCAAGCCAGGGTATTAGGCACGGAACTTAATGTACGTCATTATGTGCATGGTGAAGTCCATGTAACCCTTATCAATGGAAAAGTAGAAGTTTGTCATGAATCTGAGGACGGGGCCGTCTGCTTGAATCCCGGTGAAGAGGCCACTTGGACAGAAAACAGTAAATGGGTTATAAAAAATGTCGACTTGGATCCGTTTATCTATTGGAAAGAAGGCTATTTCTACTTCGACAATACGCCACTTTCTGCCGTTATGAAAGAATTGGGACGCTGGTATAATATCAACGTTATTTTTGAGAACAAAGAACTGATGGATTTAAAAATCCGCTACTTCTGTGTCCGTAACGAAACCTTGGAACGGGCCGTTACATTATTGAATCACATGAAGAAAATCAAGGTTTCCATTAGCGGAAATACGGTATATCTTCGGTAAGACACCGAAAGGCTTGTCTCTAAACAAAAGCAATCTCTTTTTCCTTGCTCCCTGAAACAGCAGTGTCAGAGACAGGAAAAAGAGATATTTTTTTAATCTTTATTAAAAAACACTTTAATAAGGGGTACCTTAAAAACGGGATATTACGATATATAATTGAAAACCTTTATTAATACTAATTATGAAAAAACTTTTAGGTGTCTTTGTTCTGATACAACTCACTGCATTGCTTTTTCCCAGCATAATCGTCGCGCAAAGCAATCAGAAAGAGATTGTATTGGAAATTGAGAAGAGAGAAAAACTCTCCCAAGTGTTTAAGCTTTTGGAGAAGGCTTCAAATTTTAAAATCATGTTCATCACAGAAGAGGTGAACCAATATGAGTTTCAGGGAACTGTCCGCACCAAGGACATTCATGAAGCCCTAAAACAAATCATAGGCAGCTATCCGCTGACCTACACCATCGATCGTCAGTTTATCACTGTCACTGCAAAAGGAAAAGACAAATCGGACTCTGCCACAAAAGAACCCATTAGACTGAAAGGAAAGGTGGTGGATGAAAACGGTCTGCCGCTACCGGGTGCGAACGTCATTATCCACGGCACCCATACGGGAACTGTGTCTGACCTCGATGGAGAGTTCAGTCTGAAAGTACAACCCAATGATGTGCTCAATTTCACCTTTATCGGCTACAAAACCGATCAGATTCCTATAAAAGGTAGGGATTACATCAAAGTGGAGATGGAACCAGAAAGCAAAAACTTGCAAGAAGTAACAGTAGTCGCTTTCGGAGAGCAGAAAAAAGAGAGCGTTGTCTCGTCCATCACTACTGTCCGCCCGGGTGATTTGAAAAGTGCCAGTTCCGATCTTACCACCAGTTTCGCCGGAAAGATTCCCGGTATGATTGCCTGGCAAACAGGCGGGCTTCCCGGAGCGCTCACCGAAGACGAAATGAATACCAAATTCTACATACGGGGTATCACCTCTTTCCAATCCAGCGCCAATTCCGATCCACTAATCTTGATTGACGGAGTAGAATCCTCCAAACTGGAACTCTCCCGCTTGGTCGTAGAAGACATCGAATCGTTCAGCGTACTGAAAGACGCGTCCGCTACCGCCATGTACGGTGCGCGTGGTGCAAATGGAGTGATTCTGGTGACCACTAAAAAAGGAGAAGAAGGCAGTGTGTATACCACAGCCCGATATGAAGTGGTAGTAAGCCGCCCGACAAAAGAAATCGATGTGGTAGACCCTATTACATACATGAAAATGTACAACCAGGCCATTATGGGACGTTCCAATGCAGGAGTACCCAAATATAGTGTCGAGTACATCAACCGTACCGCTTCCGGTAGATACCCGTCTTGGGTGTATCCCACAAACGACTGGTACAAACTTTTATTCAAAGACCAGAGCATTAACCATCGGGCAGGTGTAACCATCCGTGGCGGTTCCAAAGTGATTCAATACTATGCGTCGGTAAATTACAACTACGATCAGGGGATGTTGAAATCGGATAAGCTGAATGATTACGACTGCAATATCAGTAATCATCAGGTGGGTTTCCGTACGAATCTGAACATCAACCTGACTTCTGGTATCCGTTTGGTCATCAACTCGTCCACCAACATCGACAAGTATCATGGACCGGACAATAACCAGACTTCGGCTTATCAATACGCATTTAACGCATCGCCTGTCGATTTCGCTCCGATATATCCGGCGGACGCGACCTATAACTGGCCTCATATCCGTTTTGGTACGACTTCGGACGGAGCGGCCAACCCTTATATGGAAAACCAAAAAGGATACAAGGAACGGACACGCTATTCCACTACCAACAAAGCGGAATATATTCATAATCTCAGTTCTTTAGTAAGAGGTTTGGAGGCACGGCTGAGCGTTTCTTATGTTCAATCGGGTTACTATGATAACACCTTTACAACCACTCCATACAAATATTATCTAAAAAGCTACGATTTTGAAACGGGAGAACATACCCTAGCCGGAAAAGATAATGCTTTGGCTTCCAAGACTCTGCGAGCCGGAAGAGGAGGCAACACTACCGACACGCGTGTAACGTATGAGGGGCGTCTTTATCACACTGCCGCATGGGGTAACCATCAAACCTCTCTCACCGGTGTAGTCCAGGCATACGAACGTACTTTCACCCCGATCCAGTCTGTGCTGAACGGCATGCCACAGCGTAACCTGACCTATTCCGTAAGGGGCTCTTATGGATACAAAGACCGCTATTTCGGTGAGGTAAGTGTAGGATACAATGGTTCCGAACGTTTTGCCAAAGGCAACCGAATGGGAGTCTTTCCGGCATTCGGTGCCGCTTGGGTTGCATCGAACGAGAAGTGGATGCAGCGTACTTCCGACTGGCTTTCATTTCTGAAGTTCCGTTTTTCTTGGGGAAAAGTAGGTAATGACGGCATTATTTCTACGCCGCGCTATGTGTATTTGCAGGACATCGGATCTACAAGTTCGGGAACGACCAAAGATGTGGAAGCCTACAGAACAGGCGGTTTCAACCGTAGAATCATCAACTTTTACGGTGATGAGGATATCCAGTGGGAAATTGCCGAACAGGCCAATTTAGGTGTTGAGACTAAGCTGTTCAAAGGACTGTTGGAGATACAGGCTGACATTTATCAGGAATTCCGTCATAACATCCTCTCCAAACGTTATGTCATCCCGGCCAATGTGGGTATAGAGGTGGCACCGTTGGACAATATCGGTAAAACCCGCTCGCGAGGCATTGACCTCTCTGCTAAAATACAACATCAGTTCAGCAATGACTTTTGGGTGATTCTGAACGGAACACTTACTTATAATAAGGTGAAGTATGAAGAAATAGAGGAGGCTACCAACAAACCATCCTGGCAACGCATGAAAGGCAAAGAAATCAGTCAGGCGATTGGCTACATTGCCGAGGGACTGTTCCGCGACGAAGCCGAAATCGCCAACTCGCCCCGCCAGGACGGTGATGTGATGCCCGGCGATATCAAGTATCGCGACTTGAATGGTGATGGAAGCATTACAGTGGCCGATGCCACCTATATCGGCTATCCGGAAACGCCAAGATTGATATATGGCTTTAGCGGATTCATTAATTACAAGAGATTCGAATTCAGTTTCTCTTTCCAAGGCTCCGGCAAGCGCACGTTTTTTGTCAATCCCAGCGCCATCTCGCCCTTTGTTGGCAATCATGCCATGCTGACGGCTATCTATAACGATCACTGGTCAGAGGATAACATGGCCACCCGTCCGTTTTGGCCCCGTCTTTCTCCGCAGAATATCACGGCACACAATCCGCAAGAGAACTGGTACGCCGGAGCTGAAACCCGCAAAAGTACTTATTTTATGCGTGAATGCAGTTTCTTGCGTTGCACCTCCATCCAGTTGGCTTACAACATGCCGCGAAAGTTGTTGAATAAATGGAGAATGCAAAATATGAAGTTCTTTGTCAGCACCAACAACCCTTTTTGTTTCACCAATTTCAAACTGTGGGATGTTGAGTTGGGAGAGAACGGATTCAATTATCCTATTCAAAGAACTTATTCTTTAGGATTCAATATTAGTTTCTAAAACGTATGATGATGAAAATACAGCATATTATATTATCCGGTGTTTCGGTTCTTTTATTCTCTGTCATTAGTGGTTGCTCCAACTACTTGGATGTAGTGCCCGACAATGACATAGAGACCATCGAAACCACTTTTGAAAAGCGTGAAGGCGCTTACAGTTGGTTCAAGACCTGTTATTCAATGATTACCATGGATATTTCGGACATCATGACTTGTCCGGCCTATTGGGGTACCGATGAAGTGGTGGCCGACGATTATATACGTTTGAATAACCCCACTGTCATGCCAGGTATCATGATTGCCGACGGCCTGCAAATGGCTCAGTCTCCTTATGGCAATGTGTGGAAAAGCACCAAATTTTACGGAGGTATACGTTATTGCAACCTGTTTCTTGACCATATCGACGGGGTGTATAACATGCAACAGAAAGAAAAAGATTTGTGGAAAGCCGAAATACAAGCGTTGAAAGCACAGTATTATTTCGAACTGATGCGCCGCTACGGCCCCATCATTCTGGTGCCCGAGAACATTGATGCCGCCGCATCTATCGAAGTGATGCAACAACCCCGCCGTCCCATCGATGAGGTGGTGAAAGCTATTGTCGACCTATGCGATTTGGCCATTCCCAAACTTCCTTATTACAGGGAACAAGAACAAAACCACTACGCCTACTTCTCCAAAGAGGGAGCTGCGGCTCTGAAAGCCATGGCTTTGCTCTATGCCGCCTCACCGTTGTTTAACGGGAATAAAATGATGGCAGATATGAAGAATAAGCAGGGCGAACGACTATTCCCCGAATATGACCGAAATAAATGGAAAACCGCTGCCGAAGCTGCCGATGAAGCGTTGAAAATAGCTGAAGAAGGAGGTAAGGAACTCGTACAGGGCAGTACTGTATGGCCTACTTCTATGCTGAATACCATCCGGAATATTCAACAGTCGTGCCTCGACTATGACTATGCCAATAAGGAAGCGCTGCTCTGTGTGCGTCACCAGAGATTCACACCGCCTGTATTCTATCATTTCCGCGTTCCTGAAGAAGATCAGGACTATTACGATCAGTTTCGGATAGGTGGTTTTGGCGCCTCCATGAAGATGGTGGAAATGTTCTATACCGAACACGGTCTTCCTCTCTCGGAAGACAAGCAATGGGTTGCCTCCCGCTACGAAAAGAGCAGGGAAAATGATGAACGCTACCGGAATGTCGTCCCGTTGAACGAAGAGGTTCTGAGCCTGCATCTGCGTCGCGAACCCCGATTTTATGCAGATATCGCGGCCCATGGCACCTACTGGTATAAGAAAACTGTAGGTGGCGGTAACGAACCCCTCTACTGCAATTGTCTGCAAGGACAACGGATGGGAACTTCCTCCAAAAATTACGATATCCAGACTCCGCAGAACCTTACCGGTTACTATATCAAGAAGTTCGACAATGCGGATGTGGCGTTCAAAGACTACTACTCCAATAGTACTTCCGAGTCGGGCGATATTCTGCTTCGTTTGCCGGACTTGTTGTTGGCCTCAGCCGAAGCTTGGAACGAATATTTGGATAAACCGGACGACCGGGTGTATGCTCCATTGGACCGGGTACGTGTCCGCGCCGGCATCGACAAAGTGCGTGACGCTTGGAATAATTATGCGCGAAATCCCCAGAAAGTAACGACGCAAGCCGGTATGCGTGAAATCATCCGTCAGGAATGGAACATCGAGTTTGCGTTTGAGGGACGCCGTTTCTATAATCTGCGTCGCTGGATGACAGCCCACGAAGAGCTGAACACTCCTCTGTACGGCTGGAATATCTTGGGTGACACGGAGGAACGTTTCTTCAACAATTATACCAAGCCGATTGTGGTATGGAAGAAACGCAGCTTTACCGCTCCGCGCGATTATCTCTTCCCCATCGGAAGTGAAGAAGTAATGATTTCGGGATGTGTGCAGAATCCCGATTGGTAATTAGTATAGATTAAAAAATATAGAACCTATGAAGAAATTGATTTATCTGATTATGGCCGTTTGGGCATTCACCTCCTGTAATGATAGCGATGAGGCCTTTACGGTAGAAATATCGGCCGAAGGATTTCATTTCACTCCGATTATGGGTGGGGCCTTGTTACAATACACATTGCCGGACGACCCGGAAATCATAGCCATCAATGTACGCTATCAGGACGTATACGGAAATCCTATTCTGAAAACAGGAAGTAACTCAACCGACAAGCTGACTTTGACGGGATTCAATGAGTCGGTTAACAATATTCCCGCCCAAATTACTTTCTTGAGGCAAGATTATACAGAGTCTCAGCCTATTGACATACAGTTCGGCACGCTGGATTCCTCGCCTATTTGTTTTATCAATAATGCGGAAGTCCAATCCGGATGGAACGGTTGCACATTGAGTTTCGACAATCCGGAAGGCACAACAGGCATGGCCCACGTGTTCTATTTGGGGAGTAATCCTATCGACCAACAACCGGACACTATCCTGATTGAATCGTTCCCGCTGAGTGCCGGAGCAGATGTCAAACATTATACTCCGAAACAGAAAAGCGCCTTCCACACCATTATCGTACGGGTGGAGGACTATCGGGGATATATGGTGAAAGAAAGGGTATGGGAGAACATACAGGCTTTCAACACCGAACGTCTTGACCCCGCCTTGTTCGACATTTTCTATGCGAACTCCTGGGAAGTGCCGGAAGAGAAACTCGGACTCCAGTACCTGAAAGACGGCGATGTAAACGGTGCTACCTGGTTCGAGGAAAGAAACAGGCATTTCTATTACACTTTTATCTCGAAAGAGAACGGTGTGGGAGAAAACTCGGAACCGATGTATATCGATTTGAAGAAACTGCGTCCCATTTCGGAACTGCGTTTCTACGCCATGCGACACCTTGGTAGCAACTGCCCTCAAACTGCACCGGACAATACCCCTTACATCGGACCGCAGTACTTCAGTCGCTTCTTTGCCAACAAACTACCCTCCTCCGTCACCATTTATGGTTGCAGGGAGAATACGGATAGCCACAATTGGGATGCCCTGCAATGGGAGGAGCTGGCTTCTTTCGAAGATGATCCGGATGCTGACTACAGAGACCGCTGGACCTATCATGCGGCAACATGTAGCGGTACGTCCGGGAAACATAGTTGCACCTCTCTGCAAAAATTACAGGCTGTCGACCCGATTTATCGGGCCCTCTCCGTCGATATCACCAAACAAAGGGAAGGGTTCCGCTACCTGAAAATCAAATTCAACAGTGCGTTCAATCTGGAAAGCATCTACGAACGGGACGAAACGACGAACAAGATAAAGAAATATCTGACTTTACACGAATTGGAAGTATACGCTGATAAAGACTAAAGGAGGAACATGAACATGAAAAAATATATAGGATTATTATTCGCCATGTTGGTGATGGTATCTTGCGAATCGTTAGAAGATACCTATGAGGATTTTGCCGGTAACGGACCTGTCCGGTACTTGGGAAAATGTACGGACCTCACCATTCAACCGGGATGGAACCGTCTGCAAGTAAGATGGACGAACAGTCCGGACCCAGTCATCAGGCACATCAGGATAACCTGGTCGAAAGACGCTATGGTGAAAGAGGAATTAGTGGACCGGGAAACATCCGAGTACGACATCACGGACTTGGAAGACGGTAGCTATGAAGTGACGATATGTGCTGTCGATAAAAATGGGAACACTTCTCTGGAAAGCACCGACTACGGGCGTCCTTACACCGAAAACCACGAAATGGTGCAGGCTTTCACGCGTGTCATTTCCAGACACTTTTTCTTTCAAGATCGTCTGATACTCTTCTTTCTTGGCTGGGAAGACAATGTGAACGAGGCATACCTGACCTATACCAAAAAGGACGGAACCACCGGGCGGCTGGATTTGACCAAGAAGATTGTCAACAGCCTCTACTATATGGTACCGGAAGAGATAGACCTCTCTAAACCTGTGGAGTTTTACCGGAAAGGCTATATCAGCGGCTGCACCGATGAGATTGTATTCCAACCCATCGAATTGGAACACAACAAAATCTACAATGCCGACTTCAGACAAGACATGCTGCGGCAATATGGATACGAGTCTATTCCGGAAGAATGGGCCAACACGGTAGAGACACTGGAATTGGACCGCTCGTTCAGCAATTTCGCCGATTTGCTGAACTTCCCCAACCTGAAAACATTGGTTCTGGGTAAGCACCGTTACATTCTTGAAGAGATGGTGGACGACATCGAACGCAGCCAGAGCAAAGTGTATGACGTAAAAATGAGTAATTTCGTGCTCAAGACGCTGAAAGAGTTGAATGGGTTGACCATAGAGCGTTACAATCAGCACTATAAAGACTTGATGGCTTCACTCATTACCGAAATGGGAGAACCGGAACTGCCGGAATACGATTACCTCAACCTAAGCGGTCAGAAGTTTACATCTAACCCCGCAGATGAAGGCGGTGCCAATTCGCATTTGGAATACCTTACCGATAATGACCCATACAGCTGTTGGGAACCGTATGCCATGAAGGAGTCGACCACTTACGACCTCGATTTGGACTTGGGTTCTGAAAAAACACTCCGTGGGCTAAAATTGGTACAAACCTATTTCAGCAGTCTGAACGCAGAGAAGCGCGCCAAAGCTCCCAATACCGTCAAGATTTATGTCTCTACGGATGGGAATAGCTGGCAATACGCCACTTGGTTGGAAGAGTTGGAGATAGGAAACAGTACGGGTGAGACCAACATTATCCCGTTTGCCGGTGAGAAACAGGCACGCTATGTACGGGTAAGGGTCACTACGCCGCTTTATGTGCAGGCTTATGAGGTGACATTGGCCGAAATAGGACTCTATTAATCGTCGAAGGTATATCGTAAAAACTGTATTATCCTGAAAAAGTTTACTTTAAACTTAAATAGGGACATTCATTAAATATTATAAAATCAGCCAACTAATTCATACACAAATTATTGCGAATTAGTTGGCTTTTTGTATCTTTAGGTATTCCCCCGAAAACAAGGTTTGACGGCCCAAACGGGGGAAATACCCAAACTAAGATATGGCTAAGATACAAAATATTTCAGAAATTCACCCTACTTTGGGTTTTACAGAATTTGATATTCTGGAAAAATACCGCAAGAGTTTTCATGAGAGTGAGCTTGGCAGGCTTCATTCGTTGTTTCCGTTTGAATGTATGGCAAAAGCCGCAGGCCTGTCGGAGCGGCGCCTGGGCCGCAGGAACATATTCAGTCCTTGTGCAAAGATCGCCCTTATGGTCCTGAAGGCATACACCGGATTCTCTGACAGGCAGCTGGTGGAACATCTGAACGGGAACATACACTACCAGATTTTCTGTGGAATCATGATCCCCCCGTCCCTTCCCATAACCAACTTCAAGATAGTCAGTGCTATCCGTAATGAGATAGCCTCCCGCCTTGACATTGATTCCTTCCAGGAGATCCTGGCTTCACACTGGAAACCTTATCTTGCAAACCTTCACGTGTGCATGACCGATGCCACATGCTATGAGAGCCATATGCGTTTTCCTACGGATATGAAACTCCTTTGGGAAAGCCTCGAATGGCTCAACAGCCATATATGCCGGCATTGCATGGATCTGGGCATAAGGCGTCCGCGCAACAAATACAGGAATGTGGCGGAATCCTATCTGTCCTGCTGCAAGAAAAGAAAGAGGAGAACTTCAAGGACAAGAATGCTTAAGCGCCGTATGATCAAGCTTCTTGAAAAGCTCCTCAGTCAAAGGGATGGGATCCATAGTGAGTACGGTGCTTTACTCCGGTATACCCAGGATTACCAGAAGCGTCTTTCCATCATCAGAAAGGTTCTTGTACAGGAAAAGGAAATGTTTGAAGGGAGGAAGGTCAGGGACCGCATCGTCAGCATTGACCGTCATTATGTACGTCCCATTGTAAGAGGCAAGGAAACCAGGTCCGTCGAGTTCGGTGCGAAGGTCAACAACATACAGATAGACGGCATATCGTTCATCGAACACCTCTCGTTCAAGGCTTTCAACGAAGGTATACGCCTGAAGGACTGTATCCGCATGCAGCAGAAGCTCATGAATGTGAGGGTAAGATGCGTGGCTGCCGATTCCATATATGCCAATAATGCCAACAGAAAGTTCTGTACAAAATATGGAATATCCACATCCTTTGTACGCAAGGGAAGGGCGGCCAGGGATGAGCCTTTGAGGAAGGTGCTTAGAAGCGAACTCTCCAAAGAAAGGGCCACCAGGCTTGAAGGCAGCTTCGGCACTCAAAAGCAACATTACTCACTCTCAAGGATAAAGGCACGGAACAGGAAGACGGAAATCCTGTGGATTTTCTTCGGGATACATACGGCAAATGCCATACTGATGATTGACAAGGTCAGGAACAGAACGGGGAAAGCTGCATGATATGAGTTTACTGGAAGAAGCAGAAGAGGTCAGAAGACTTCTTCCGGAACTTCATGTTTTACCAGATAAGAGTATATGGGAATATACAGAAAAATGAAAATAATAATGGCAGATGAAGTGATTATACTCTATCATTTTCATTGGCCATGGTATTTTGTGGGGACATTTACTGAATATCCCGAAGGACGTGTCATATTGGCATCCAGTACTTTTCCCTCCCGATCTATCAATAGAAAACGGGGAATCCATGAAATCTTATAATCCTTTTTAAAAGTATCTTCTTCGTTTACCCTCAATTGGATACCATCCAGGCTGTCCTTTTCTATCTTGGCCCGCCAGGCAGCTTCATCCGCATCGATAGAGATACTTACAAAACAAATAGGCTTATCCTTGAACTCCTCTTTTAATTTATGAAATGCCGGGAGTTCGCGGCAACACGGTCCGCACCAGGTTGCCCAGACATCGATATAAACGTAATTGCCCAGCCAGTCAGATAAATTCTTCCGGTTACCGTCTTTATCCAAAAGGGAAAAATGGGGTGCTTTTCTACCTTTTTCCAAACGGGTATATTGTTCATACGACCGGAAAAATGCTGCTTTTTGTTTTTCATCCTTTACCTTTTCCCGATAAAGGGGTAAAAACGCTTCCATTCCTTCTGATCCGAAGTACCTGATATATCCGGACATGCTTTCGTCGACTAAATAACCCGCCAGTTCTTCATCCTTAATGTGATTGCATATATAATCCAGTTCACACTTTAACTTATCCAACGGTTTACCTGTTTCAGTTTTTTTCTTTCTCCCAGCAATTGTATACCATTCCTGAAAAACTGGCGGTATTCCCAGAATTCATGAGCTGAAGGATCCTCCTGAAGCAATTCCGATACTTTCCGGTAATACCTTTCTCCCGGGGAATAACTTTTCAGGCGTAATAATCTGGCATGACGAAGGGGATAATCCAATAATGAATGGCAAGCCACATAATAAAGCCGTTTACGCTCCGATTTTTTAAAATCCGCCGGCAGAGGTAAAGAATCAAGATGTGATTGTAATCTGCCGGGCATCAGTGCCCATGCTTTCAAAAATTCTTCTTCCCCTTTTTCATACCCCGGATCCCGGTTATTCAAAAACGGACTGTTCAGATAGATATTGATCGCTTTAGCCGCTCCGGCAAATTTAATCTCTTGTCCGTTCAGCCGAGTAATTTCCTGTTGTTGTCCCGGTACAAGATAAAACGAATAAGCGTTGCGCGGACCATATAAAACTGCATATCCGGGAACCAGTGAATCCGGAATAGTTATCTTCCCTATGCCTGATTCATCTAGTTTCACTTTATAAGTTTGTTCCCGGAACCCGATCCGGATTTCCTCTTGCCCGAAAGTGGCGTCGAAGCGGACTCTTACCTGGGAAAAGGCTTGTGCTTCCCACAAAAAACAGCAGGAAAGCACAAAAACTATTTTCAAACCTCTGCTCATTTTAAGTACCGTATTTCGGGTAATTATATTCCATATCCAGGATTTCTCCGAAACCTTCGAATACTTTTTCCGAAGCAATATCGATCATTCCGTTCACCTCATTGATATAGTACATATAAATTTTCCCTTCTTTCTTACTCTCATTGTAAGTGGAAAGAATCAGCACTTTATTGTTATAGGGATGATTCGGAATAAAACGATGGATACAGGGTTTGAATATTTTCATTCCCGTTATTTTTTCATCAGCTTGGGCCAAAGTGTAAAGTTTTTCACCGGTATTCGTTCCATTGTAATCATACCGGTAAATATCCCGGTCGGTAGCATATAAAAAAACAGGACCGAGTGAACCTACTGCGAAATATTTCGCTTTCTCCAGTTCCGGACAATTGTCTGCCGGGTATTTCCCTACACCGATATTGGGCTTTGTGTCAAAATTGAAAACGCATAATGTCATTTTTTTCGTATCCCAATCCTCGAATAATCCGTATTCGTAATTATTGTATCCTGTTTCCATATAACGGAGGCTGGCATGCATATTTCCCCAATCGAAAGGCTGGGTTGTCGTGGCCACTGCCAATTCTTTCAAAATCCATGTATTCTTCTCGATTCCCAGAAAACGTCCGCCGATTTCATCATAAAGAATACCCTGATAATAATCAAACCATTTAGGGGCATAAGGCGATGCTTTATAAGTCAGGCCGTCTTTCAGGATCGGTTCGGTATAAGTTGTAAATCCCGTACTCCTGATCGCACTGTATTCATAAAAACGACCGTTCGACACGATCGCATCGTAGCCAAATCTTCCCGGGCTCCAGTAATATTGCCAGAAAATGTAACTTTCCGGTTTCCAGGATGATAGGTCAAGTACCAGGGTGGACATATCAAATGTTTTTTGCATGGTGATGGCCGACAGGCGGGCCCCGCCCTTATCGGTAAGCACAATCACATTCTGATATCTTCCGATACAATAATAGCTGCCGATGACAACACCACGTCCGGGCAGGGCTTCTCCATTGACTGTCTCGTATACATTGTGTAAAATTTCGTCATTTTCTACCCGGTTTGAGAAATAGGGACTCATGATTAAATCGAAATCCGTTTTGCCTTCTTTTTCTTGTAAAACCATCCAGCCTTCGGTAATACTTCCCTGTACCGCCAGGTAAATTTGCTTGTGGGTTTTCACTTCCGTTTTCTTATTGGTAACGGTTAGTACCAATGTATAAGAACCTGGAATTTCGGCTACTTCGTATGTCAGATTTCTGGAATTTCCTATCTCTTTTTGTTCCCAGACCCCACCAATTTCGTTGGACCAGATCCGCCAATTGAATTCATAGTCGCTTTCCGGAGCATCGTTTAAATCTACATCTGCAGTAAGTTCTAACGTCTTGAATTGAGTTGCATATACCGTATCTTGCATTTTTATGTCAACATCGGGTAAATCTGTGTAGTCATAATTCCCCGTATCATCATAGCAGGCAGCCAGATTGATCATGAGAGGAATGAAAAAAAATAAATATATGATCTTTTTCATTGTGCTATTCTTTTATCGTTGATATATCGTTCAGAATGTTACAACCAGACCGTTTTCATCGGTCAGGGGTTCTCCCGGGTGTGCTTTATTATATTCATATAAAGCATTTACCATTATACCCGTGTAGTAAATGCTTTCTGAAGTGCTCCACTTATCATAATCGGTGGCAATTCCCAGGGTTTGGATGACAAACTGATGTTTTATGCGGCTATATTCACCGAAAGGCCAGCCTGCCGGTTCTGTCAGATGATTGGTTAATACAATTTTATATGTATTCTCATTTACAGGAGCCGCTGCGAAGTTTTCATTGCCACAGAGCCGGAAGGTGGCTACCAGATTATGATTCTCCAACTCCGGGGTTTTCTTAACCTTTACTTTTAAAATTCCTTTTATCGAATCCGCCGGAAGTTCACTTCTTTCAATTATAAAATGGTCATTTTCCTGGGCTGTAGTTTCTTCTTTTACTACTTCAACTCCGATTTCCCGGACTTGTCCAACTGCCAGTCCGACAAGTTTAAAGGGGATTTCTACGATATCTTCTTGTTTGTCAGGATGCAATGCAAAAGAATAGACTATGCTGTCATTTCCCTCTGCTGCATAAATAAAACGTAAAGAGGCATATCCGGCGTCATATTGCACATAATTGTCTTTTTGACAACTGCCACATCCTATTGCGATCAGGACGGATAATAGCAGACCGTATTTATATATAAAATGTTTCTTCATAATCTTTTCTCATTAATTTCTATTTCCATATTCTAATTCCTGGTCAGGTATCGGAAGCACATAATAAGCTTTGCTGAAAGGTACCTGTACATTAGGTAGTGTTGCCTGGTCGGTACGCTTGCAATAAAAGAACCATTGCCCTTCTCCTATAAATTCTTTACGGTATTCTTTACCAATAGCTGTTTGTAATTTTTCATCGGTCGTATCTTCTTCTTTCAAATCATCAGTAACCTCGAAACCCCTGTGTTGGCGTAAGGTATTGAAATATTCAAGGGCTTCCTTTTTCGAACCTGCACATTCGGCAGCAATCAGATACATTTCGCTGATACGAAGCAAAGGTTGACGGTTATTGTAACTGGAAGAGACTTGCCATAATTTAGTATTGACATAATAAGAGTCGATAGGTTCGAAATAATAGATATACCGCCAGTCGCTGCCACCGTACAAAGTATTTTCAAAAATTTCGTCCCTCACTTCTGCCTGGGTGACAAGTAAATTACCCACCGTATTGTTTTCGCTTTTTTTCAGGTATGTTTCTGTTATCGTTTCTAATCTCGTATTGTTCAGCATGAGGATACATTCCGTCAGAAAGATTCCGTCACGGTTATCACGGGTCGTTGTCGCTACCTGGCCTTTCTCTACCCACGGATATTTGTGGGAAAGGATTACTTCCGTAGCATTTTTCAGGGCATTGACCTTATCGTTTTTATACAAATAAACACGTGCCATCAGAGCCCGGACTGCGTAATAGTTGAAATGAAAACTCCGGGTTCCCAAAAAAGATGTCGTCGCTTCTCCGGTTCTGACAGGATCGTTTTCTAATAGAAAGGCTGCTTTTTCCAAATCCGTAATTACGGAATCAAGGACTTCAGAAACCGTAGATAACGGAGTTATTTCTTTCGAAATTTTGCTGACATAGGGAATCGCTTTTTCACCGGCCCCGCTCACATAACTTTTGCCAAACAGACGGAGCAGATCGAAATGCAGAAAAGCACGTAATGCATAAGCTTCCCCTTCGTAGATTTTTTCTTCATCGGCTGCAAGAATTCCCCGGTGGTCTTCGATGCCCTGTAACAGAATATTGACGTTGGCGATCGCATTATACATGTTGTTCCAGATGCTGTTGATCACTTCTTCGCTTTTCGGATTGTCATAAACAAAACGATGCAGGTAATAATAAGTTCCGGCTTCCTGATTCCAGTAATATTGTTGTCCCAAAGCGTCCAACATTCCGAAACCGAGATGGGCACCATAAAGTTCTTCCGAACATAAAGCGGTATATACTCCGGTCAATTGATCTTTAAAACCGTTCTTATAACTGAACAGATCGTCATATTTTACTTCCGTACTCGGACTGACATCCAGCCATTCCTGACAGGAAACACTCAACAGGGAAAAGAACAAAATGCCGAGTATATTTTTTGTTTTTTGTATTCGTATCATTGTATTCATCGATTAAAAGGTTGCTTGTAAAGAGAACGAGAAAGTACGGGCGAACGGATAAGTCAACCCGCGTTCTGTTTTCACTGTAGAAGCCCGGAACACATCATCCATATAAAAACTGGCCTTTAATTGTTGCAACCGGCTCTTTTTCAGGAATGCACAATGCCGGAAATCATATCCCACGTTTAAAGATGACAAACGCAATTCGTTCAAATCCTGTACAAAACGGGAACTGGGTTTAGTCAGCCTGTAAGGATTATAAGAAAAATCGACCCGGTCACCCGGTTTTTTCCAAACGGCATTGTAAATTCGTTTGTCGACATTCAGTCCGACATTGGCATTCTCGACCCGGTCGACCAGAGTCTGGTTATAAGTCTGACCGCCGAATTGATAATAAAAAGACATGTTCAGGAAAATTCCCCGGTAATCCATATTTATTCCGAAAGTACCCGAACATTCGGGCATGGCGTCGCCACAAACCACCTGATCCTCGGCTTTCCATTCTGTCGTTGTTTCTCCATCCTTTGTCAGGAAAATCTCATCTCCTGTAGCCGGATCGATACCCAGGGAGCGGACAGCCCAGATAGCATTCATAGACGAACCTTCGATAAAACGGGTCTGGGGTCTGTTGGTATTTCCATCCAATATTTCGTTATCGACCTCGTCGTTGTAGCTTCTCAACGCATTCGATATTTTTTTCAACTTATTCGTATTTTTGGCAATAGAGAAAGAAGTACTTAAATAACGGTCGTTTTCCACATCATACAACAAATGGGCATTTAACTTCAGTTCCATTCCTTTATTTTCCGTACTTCCGATATTTTCCATATAGCTGGTAAATCCCATAGAAGGAGGAACAGTCAAGGCCAGTAACTGATCTTTGGTTTGCTGCACATAATAATCGTATACAATCATAAGACGTCCCCAGAGATTCAGGTCGAATCCGATATTGTAATCCTGGGTTTTCTGCCATTTCAGGTCATCGTTGGGCAGGGCCATTAAATGAGAACCGATCCAGTTGTCGTAGGCTTGGGTCTGATTGTAACTGAACATGGCTAAAGCCTGATATGGATTGAAGTTCTGGGCTCCGGTATAACCGGTTGAGGCACGTAGTTTAAATTGTTTCAGCCATTCTGCCTGCTCCATAAAATGTTCTTTATGAAAATTCCATCCGATACCTGCCGACCAGAACTGTCCCCACCGTTTATCTTGTCCGAAACGGGAAGACGCACTGGCACGCCAGGACAAATCGGCCAGGTAACGATCGTCGTACGAATAGTTTAAAGCGGACAAAACACCTATTTCACGACTGATGGACTCATTGCCGACAGGAGGATAATCGCTCTTGTTGAATCCGAGACCCGAAGTGATAAAACCGTTCTTGTCATTCGGAAAACCGACCATGGTGAAAGTAACTTTTTCAGAACGGCTTTGCTCCATCTTGTAGTTCAGGTTCAGAAAAAGTTGATGCTTATCTGATAATAAGGAATAATTGGCTGTTATATCCATATTGACATTGCTGCTTTCTCCCTCCAGTTTACTGTATGTGCCTTTTTCAAAAAATTTATCTTCCGAATATCCCAGGAATCTGGTATGTGAGGCCGGATAAAAGTCTTCCCTTGCATTGAGGGTTTTCGATAACCCCAAACGTCCGATAAACTTCAATGCGGTCAAAGCCTGCCATTCGATATAAAAATTATTGGTAATACTGGTATATTTACTGAAATTTTTAGTACCGATAGAAGCATTCCATAGCGGATTCCCGCAGGTTACCCCAACCAGGCCTCCTCCTCCGGTAGAACCGGCAATTTGCTTCAAATCCCCGTTTTCATCATAAGGTGTCCAATAGGGATTCAGTTTTGCATATTCGTCGAAAGAACCATAGGGAGAATCATTGGCCCGGTTAAGAGTGGTACTCAACTGATTTCTGAACAATAAGTCTTTATAACGGTAAGCCAGGGTAATTCCTCCCGTGAACGTTTGCCGGTCTGATCCTTTCATCACCCCCTTGATTTCATTATAAAGCAAGTCTACGCCATAGCGTAAATGTTCGTCTCCTCCATCCAAATACAGAGAATGCCGGTGTCCGATACCGGTATGTAAAGGTTGGGCCAGCCAATCTGTGTCCACGCCGCGTTCTATTTCCGATTTGATCTGGTTCAGATATTGTTCCCAAAACCAGGGATCTGAATAACGGCCGTGTGCCTTATCTACTTCATATTTTTCACGTGCATCACAAAGATTATAACCTGTCAGGTCGGGAATCGTCAGGCTCAGATCTCCTTTGTATGATATCCTCATCTTCCCGGCTTTCGGCTGACGGGTTTCGATGACCACTACGCCATTGGCCGCTTTGGCTCCGTATATTGCTTTGGCTGCGGCATCTTTCAGTAATACAATCGTTTCTACCCGGTTCATATCCAAATCGTAAACTGTTGTAATATCTGTTTCGAAACCGTCCAAAATGAAAAGCGGCTGATTGGGGTTACCATTATAAGTCCCTTTTATATCGGGCATGGATTGTTGGCCACGCAACTGAATTTGGGGGGCTTTGTTCGGATCCGAACCGAAATCATTGTTTTCTATAATATGAAAAGCCGGGTCTAAACTTTTCAGGGATTGTAAAACATTTTGGTTCCCCATTTTCTGTAGTTCTTCTTTCTTTATGGTCGTTGCAGCACCGGTATAACTCTCTGTTTTACGGGTAAAAATACCGGTAACGACAACCTGTTCCATTTCAGTTACGTCGGTTTGCAGGGTCACTTTTATTTCGGATTCGCCTTTATAAGGGACCTCTTTGGTTTGCATGCCGACGAACGAAAATACCAGGACTACATTTTCTTGTGAAGGAAGTGATAATTTAAATTTCCCTTCTGTATCGGTTGCACTTCCCAAAGAAGTCCCTTTTACCAAAACGGTCACTCCGGGTAAGGGTGCTCCATCCGTGTCGGTCACTACGCCGGAAATCGCCAGGGGCTCTACCGGTTGAACGATTTTTTCTGTACTTTTTTTGATGACATACACTCCGTCCACTTTCGAAAAAACAAACCCTGTACCTTCAAGGATTTTGCTCAGTATCACCTCAACAGGTTGATTTACGACTTCAAAATCATTACACTTCCGGTTCCCGATAAGTTGTTTGTTAAATAAAATATCGACACCGGTCTGATCTTTAAATTTAATCAGAACATCATTTAAATTTTCAGATTTCACGGCAAATGTGATCAGTTTGGTGTCATTATCTGCCGCCGCATAAGACAACGAAACAATGAACAGCAAGTACACTGCCGCTAACATTTTTCTTAAGAATTCAGGTAAGAAATACCTGTCAGGTGCTTTTTTTTTCATACATTTGTTATTAGTTCGTTAATATGAATGAATGTGTAGAGAATGTGCTCTAAAGTTTGCCGACTGCAGAAGCATTCTCTATTTTTTTATTTTCTTTTTACAGTAATTGTATGGTGATCGATCTCAAATGTAATATCTGCACTTTCTTCAAAAAAATGCAGTAAAGTCTCAATCTCTCCGTACCGGCTCAAAGAACCCGAAAATTGCAGCTGTTGCAATACCGGATCTTCGAAAACGATTTTTACATTATACCATCTTTCCATATCCCGGGCTATCGATTCCAGGGTTCTGTTTTCAAAACAAAAGCGTTGATCTTTCCAGGCTATTTCATTATATACCTTTACTTTTTCCACAGTAGGTTCACTTTTCCCTTCGGTAAGGCTTAACTGATAGCCGGGCTGAAGTTTCAGTTCTGCTACATGATCGTTACTGAATCCGATGGAGCCTTCCACCAGAGTTGCTTTCAATTGTCTGTCGGCGGAATAACGCTTTACATTAAACTCTGTTCCATAAACTTTTATATTCCCTAAATCTGTTTCGACGATAAAAGGTTTACGGTCATTTTTCACTACATCGAAATAAGCTTCTCCCGATAAAAAAACTCTTCTTTCGTTTCCCACAAAGGCCGTCGGAATTTTCAACCGCGAATCTGAATTTAACCATACCATCGTCCCGTCGCTCAGCTTCACCTGATATTCTCCTCCTATCGGTATAACGATCGTGTGATAATCTGTCCGGGCTTGCTGTTGTTTCATATATCTGATTATTCCGGAATCTTTTTCGACCGTAAAGCCTGCTGTCCGGTAGGATAAAGAATCGCTTAACGAAGCGATATCTACTTTTTCGCCGTTCGGTAGAAGAATAATGGCTTTCCCCTGGCCCGGCAAGATAGATCCGGCAATCCGGTTTGCAGTTTCCATTTCCCGTTTGTCTCTCTTCAACAACATGATCCCTCCACCTACAGTCAGCAGAATCAACAGGCAGGCTACCGAACGGTATACATTCCTCAGTATCTTCCGGCGCCTTACTTTCCGCTTATTCCGGACATAATCGTCAAAACGGACTATCATTTCAGCCACATCGGTATGCAAATCGTAAGTTGTATTGTCCGACGACCAAACCCGGCACATTTTCTCGTAATAGGCTTTATGTCGTATATCCCGGGCCAACCACTTTTGAAAAATGATTTCTTCTTCAGGAGACAATGTTCCGCGGGCGCCTTTCAATAATATTTCCCAACGAATCGAATTTTTTTCCATAGACCACGCTTTCTTTTTTATATAATTAACTTGGAATCTAAAAATGGAGGACACCGTATAATAGAAAAAAATTATCTTTGCCGAAAATATCATGGCAAGAATAGAGCAATACATAGAAAAAAGTAATTTAGGGCTTCGGATAAAAAAAAGAGATCTGGATGCTTTTCATGAATTGTATAAAACTTCGTTTCTGCCTTTGCAGCATTATGCCATGCGTTATCTTTACGACTGGAAACAAGCGGAAGACTTGGTACAGGATGCTTTTCTGTCTTTGTGGGATCACCTGGAAAGATATGATGAAAAACAACCTGTATTTTATTATATGCTCGGTATTATCCGGAATAATTGCCTGAATTATTTGCGGGATTTGGAAATTCAAGGTAAGCATCAGGATAAAATCATCGAAGCGATGTTGTTCTCCGGTATCGAAGATCCGGAAATCGATGAAGATATTCATGAACGTCTGAAAACTATTCTGGATACATTACCTGAAAAACAAAAGGAAGTCGTATTACTTCATATTGTCGAGAAGAAAAAGATCAAAGAAATTGCAACACAGATGGATATTGCAGAAACTACAGTGAAGACTCATTTCAAACGGGCCATGGCGATATTGCGGAATAATCTCAAACTTGTACTTTTCGGCGTATAGTGCGGTTGCAGGAATTTTGCCCGGCAGAAGGCCATTAAACCTTTCAGCCTTTCCTTCAATATTTGTTTCCCCCGTTTTTTGTGTGCTTTGACAGAATCGACGGTTAATCCGAGTTGTTCGGCAATTTCTTCATTGGAGAATTCCTGTAAAGTCAGTTCGTAAATTTTCCGCACAGGGTCGGAGAGTTCCCCGATCATTTTTTGCAGATGATAGTATACCTCTTCGCGGATGATATTGTTCAGGAAAAAACTTTCTTCTTCCACCGAAATACTCAGATAATGTTCTTGTGCCCGCTGACGGCGCAGGAAATTGAGGGCCCTGTTTTTTACGGACAGGAACAAAAACGATTTGAGGGCAACGGGGGTGTTGAACCGGAGACGCCGGCTGTATAGTTCCAGAATGATATCCTGCACGATGTCTTCGGCCACCTCTTTCTTTTATATATTTCATGGCAAATACACACAACATCTGGTAATATTCATCAAAAAGAATCCGGTAGGCTTCTTCTTTTCCGGCGTGTAATTGTTCGATCCATTTAGGGACAGGATATTGTGACGACATCGGATGATTGTTTCAATTTGTTAAGACATGTCCTAATTTCAGGTAAAAGTAGGAAATAAAAATAGATGAAAGAATATCTGTCGTTAATTTTTCCATAAGGAGAGGGGAGTTTGTTATCGGTTATGGCAAATCAGCGGAAAAATTATTATGAAACATTGGAAAAAATACAAAAGTCGGATTTAGATATAACTGCATGGTTGGAATGGTTCCTTGCCTGTCTGGAGGCGGCATTGCTTCACGCTGAAAAATCAGTGGGCACGGTTTTGCGGAAAGCCGCTTTTTGGAATAAATACCGGGAGATTTCCATGAATGACCGTCAAATCAAAATGGTAAATTTGCTTTGGGACGGTTTTGAGGGTAAACTGACTTCTTCCAAATGGGGAAAAATTACCAAATGTTCTGCTGATACGGCATTACGTGATATACAGGCTTTAATTGCGAAAGGGATATTGCGTAAAACCGATGAAGGAGGGCGGAGTACCCATTATGAATTGATTTTTTAAATGTATGCGGAGAATATACCTCACATTCTCCGCATTTCTTGCGTTGAATAGGTTCTTCTCCCTACTTTTTATTTTTTCTTCCCACTTATTGAAGTGTCATCGATAGATTTACGGTAAGCCTCTATGTCGTGGGTAAGGTTTTTAATCATAGTGGATGTCATAAACTCTCTGAAGATATTCAGGTCTTCATGCTCACGGGTTTCCACCAAAGCCTTGATGTATTCTTCCTTGTCTTCATTGAGAATTTTTGTCGGTATCAGCCCGAATTCAAATTGCAGCATATTCATCAGCAATCGGGCCATTCTGCCGTTCCCGTCCGCCCAAGGGTGTATTGTGGCCAAATGATAGTGGGCATCGAAACTGATTTCGTATAGCTGTATGGTGCTTTTATGGGTATAATTTTCGCGCTCCTTGTTCAACCAAACACAAAACTCCGATAGTTTTGCCGGAACTTTACTGTAATTCATATACGATTTACCCCCGATTCCGGTAGTGACATTCAGCAGACGCAATTCACCCCGTGCCGATGAGAAAGCCCCCAATGCGGTCTTATACTCCTGTCCTGTGTTTTTCATCACAAGAGCCGAGAAGTCTTTCAATAAGTCAATGCTTATATCGGCATGAGTATTGGCAAGTTTTACCGTATTCTCGTATGCATTCTTCAAGTCGAGGTTCATATTCAGCTCTGCCATACTCTTTCCTTTCAGGCTGATTCCCTGATCGAACATGTTTTGCCCGAGGTTGTGTTTTATATGAAAAAATGAAAAAAGATGACAGATTATCCTTTTCAGATAGCGCTTTTGATACAAAAGTCGATTGTCGGTGTTCTCACCGGAGAAGAGCGGAAACAATTGGAACAGTGGCTGGCCGAGGACGATGAGCATAAACGGATGTATCAGGAATTGGTTCGGCCTGGATTTTTGGAAGAGGCCAGGAGAGAACACCATCAGTTTCAGGTTGGGGAGGGATATCGCCGTTTTGTGGCCGGAAAACGGAAGACTGACCGGTTGCGTATCGGGAAACGCTGGACAGCGGTGGCTGCCATGGGGGCATTGGTGATCGGGGTTGCGCTGGCTTTTTTGTTCCATATGGGGGATAGGATGGAGCAAGAAAGCCAATTGCCGGTAACCGGGGTGATAAAACCGGGGAAGGCGGGGGCCTTATTGACTTTGTCGGACGGACGGCAAGTGGTATTGTCGGACAGCCTGGAAACCCAATTGAAAGAACAGACTGCCGACATTCGTGTGCAGGGGAAACGATTGGATTATTCTTCAGAGCATATCGGTTCTTTTTTAGTTTACAATACGATTACGGTTCCGCGGGGAGGGGAATATCAGTTAACCCTGTCCGACGGTACCCGGGTGTGGCTGAATGCCGAAACGGAACTGAAATATCCGGTGGCCTTTGTCGGTGAGGGGAGGGAGGTCATGCTGAAAGGGGAGGCCTATTTCGAGGTCGCAAAAAATGTTTCCCGGCCTTTTGTGGTGAAAACGGAACAATTGGATATTAAGGTTTTGGGTACTTCTTTTAATATGAAATCCTATCCTTCGGAAACTCAGCAAGTCACTTTGGTGCAGGGAAAAGTGGAAGTACGGGTGGGGAATTATTCCCGGAAATTACAGCCCGGAGAACAGTTGAATTACAGTTCGGAAGGCCCGGAAATCCGGAACGTAGACGTAAAAGCTTATACGGCCTGGAAAGACCGGCGTTTTGTATTTAATGACGATTTATTAGAAGAGGTGATTCATAAATTGGGACGTTGGTATGACGTTGAATTTTTTCTCCGGGATGCGGAGGTCAGAAAAATCCGTTTTACCGGAAATCTGCCGAAATACAGGAATCTGGATCAGGTATTGAATAAACTGGAACTCACGACGCATATCCGTTTTGTGCAGAACGGACGTGCGATTGAGGTATTTACTGAATAACAAAACAGGAAGATGTGTGCAGCATCTTCCCGGAATAGAATTATTAACGCCATCGTGCAAATGGCCATTATTAATTTTAACAAAACAAATTTATGAAAAAAAATCGGGATTTGGATATCGGGTCATGGCCTGATATTGTTCGGAAAATGTATTTAACTATGAAAATTTGTGTTTGCATGCTGATTCTGGGATTGTCAACGCTATCTGCCCGGACGCATTCTCAGATCCGCTTAACCTTGGATGCAAAGAATAAGACTTTGCCTGAAGTTTTCCAGGAAATAACCCGGTTGTCCGGGTATGAGTTCATGTACAGCAGTAATGAACTCCGTCATGTGGGAAAAGTCAGCGTACAGCTGGAAGACCGGGATTTGAGCGATATTCTGGCAGAATGTCTGAAAAATACCGGTTTGTGGTATCGGCTGGAGGATGATGTCATTATCATTTCTCCGAAACTGGTTTCTCCTCAAAAGGTTGGGGAAAAACTTGTCGTGACCGGTTTGGTAAAGGATAAGGGTGGAATGCCTTTACCCGGAGTGACGATTTTGCTGAAAGGTACGCAATTGGGGGGAGTGACCGATGCGGATGGAAATTTTCGTCTGACTTTGCCGGGCAATACGGAACATGTTCTGATTTTTTCGTTTGTCGGGATGAAAACCAGAGAAATCAAGGTGAATGATGCGAAACCTTTGACGGTGGTTATGGAGGAAGATGCCAGGGAGATGGATGAGGTGGTGGTGGTAGCATACGGAACTCAGTTGAAGCGTAATGTTACCGGTTCCATTGCTTCCGTGGATGACTTTAAACCGCAGGAATCCCAAGTGGGCAATGTCATAACAGGTTTGCAGGGACGGGTATCAGGATTATGGGTACGAAAGTTGAGTGGAGATGCCGGTGCGAATCCTGAATTTGTGATTAGAGGACACCAAAGTAGTAATCTTAGTGTGCAACCTCTTATTGTGATCGATGGAATGATTGTTGATGGAACGTCTAATTTTAATCTGAACAACATCGCTCCCCAAGATATTGAATCGATAGAAGTGTTGAAAGATGCTGCTTCATCGGCTATGTATGGTTCGCGAGGAGCCATGGGTGTCATTCTGATTACAACGAAAAAAGGAAAGTTCAACAGTAAGCCTGTCGTTAATTTATCCGCTTATTACGGTTGGGCTTCCACGCCGTTCAACTATCGTATGTTGAATGCGGAGGAATACGAGATGGTATTTCGTGAAGGACGTGAAAACCGTATAGCCGACATTCGATCGCAGTTGGCGGCCGGAGGCCTTTCTGCAGGAGAACAAGCTACTTTGCAAGAGGAAATTGCCACGTGGCGGGCTCAAATGAATACGCTTAATATGGGTAAGCAAGAGGTGGATTGGCTGGATTATGTGATTCCTAACAGCGCTGCGAAGAGTGATATTCACCTGAGCCTTAATGGTGGAAATGACAAAACTACCTATTATTTCTCTGTGGGACGTACTGCTGAAGAGAATACGATTGGAAAAGGCGACTATTCTCGTCTGAATACCAAATTGGCTTTGACTAGCCAAGTCTATAAATGGCTGAAACTTAGTGCTGATATTTCGGTTACTCAATCGGTCAAAAAAAGATATACTTCTTCGGCAGATGTCTTGCGTATGGGAGAAATCCGTCCCGATACCCCCGAAGAACCCCTTTATGATGAAGACGGCCGATGGGACTGGTATTTCGGATACCAGGATCATCCGGTATTGGCATTGACTGACAATAACAATAAGGAAAAGATCGTTAATACGACCGGGAACTTTGGTGTAGACATCAATCTTATAAAAGGATTGGTATGGACTTCACGTCTGGCGGGTACAATAAACAACCGACGGTACGAATCGTTCAATGGCCCCAAAACATATGATGGAATAGACTATGATGGTCATAGTATTACTGCCAACTCTTTCTTGAATTATAATGTGGACATACAGAAACTGAATATTGCTGCTACTTTGGGATATGAGTATAATGAGAATTACTCTAAAAGCTATGTTATGGACATTGGTGGTTTTCCTGATATCCCAGGTCTTGAAGGGCCGGCGAACGGTTCAGAATACTTGTGGGCAGATTGGAATATCTCGGGTAATACTCGTTGGACGGAACGTTCAGAATCTTATTTTTTCCGTGCCAATTTATCTTATAACCGTAAATATTTGTTAGGTTTTAGTATTCGTCGTGACGGAACGTCCAAACTGGCCAAGGAAAACCGTTATAGCAATTTCCCGGCTGTCTCTGCAGGATGGGTGATTTCCGATGAAGCTTTTATGTCCAGGCAGCATGTCATCAACCTTCTTAAACTGCGTACCAGCTATGGTATGACAGGTAGCATTACGAATGTCTCCATGGCCGATTGTTATGACCGGTTGTCCAGTGATATCTATTGGGGAAAACCTGCTTTGAGTGTGGCTAGTACATTAGGTAATCCCGATCTCCAGTGGGAGAAAACCAATCAGGTGGATGTGGGGGTTGACCTTGCTTTGTTCCAAAATCGTCTTACGTTGATAGCCGAATGGTACCTGAAAAGGACAAGCGGTATGATGAATTCCGAACCGCTGCCTTCAAGTACCGGTGGTTATACTTCCCGTAAAATTAATGCCGGCACCATTCGCAATAGTGGTGTTGACCTTGCTTTGAATTTCCAACATCATTTTACAAAGGATTGGGGGCTTACCGCAGGTATCAATATGAACATTAACCGTAGCAAGGTGATAGATCTTCCGGTTGATAATTGGGCTTATTCGAGTGCTTATTACGGTGGGGGCAATACGCCGCGTCCACGTTTGAAAATTGGACAATCGTTCGGAGCTTTGGAAATGTATAGAGCTCTTGGCTTGGATGAACGGGGAGATATTATCTATGACGACGTTAGTGGAAACGGAAGCATTGACGCTGCCGATAAGGTGATTATAGACAATCTTACCCCTAAGTTTACCGGTGGACTGAACCTCGGTGTCTCTTGGAAAAACTTGTCGCTTTTCGGGCAATTCTCTTTTACTTATGGTGGAAAAATATATAATCTTGACGAACAATTACTTCGTTCTACGGAACTGGGATATGATGACGTGATGAAAAACAAGCCAGATTATATTTTAGATTTTCAACGGTTTGGCACAACCATTTGAGAAATAAACATTTAACGGAGCATTTGAGAAATAATAGTAACGAATTGGCAACCGTGCGATTTTCAGCGTTTTGCGGTGCTATGCTGTCAAATAACTCGTTTCTGATGCAAAGGTAAGGAAATATCCAATACATGCAATATTGAAGAATAAATAAAATACCGACTATTGGGTAAGTTTGTTTAATCTCATTACGATTGAAGTTTGGCTTCTGCCCATTTTGGCTGCTATATATTTCACACTTTTACCCTCATCATGCAATTTCAATAAAAATTGGTCTGCTCCTCTTGTCCATCTTTTATTGGCATTAGGGTGCTTTACGTAGTTTTCTTCTGAAACCCTTTCGGGATGTAAGAACTCATCTACAAATACAGAAGGGAAACGCTTGTCATATAGCACAAGGGTTTTCATCTTTGCCCTTGTTATTGCCACATAAAACAATCTACGCTCTTCTCCATATGGAAATTGGTCGCTTTTAGTGAGTACATATTTAAGCACAGGGTCATCACTCACAAGAGAAGGGAAGCCATACGTATCTTTATTACATTGCAAAAGTATTACATAATCGGCTTCAAGACCTTTTGATTTATGTACGGTCAAAAACTCGATTTTTCGTTCTCCTATTACGTAAAAGAACCTATTACCCTCTTTAATGGATTGATACATAAAAGAAAGGTAATAATCATCAAATGAATAACGCCCCAACAAAAATATAGATTTGTTTTTTGGAATAGATGCCACAAGTTGTCCTATCGTATTGCAATAATCTCGCCTATCGTAAGAATAGAACTCCAACTCTGTTTTCATTTCAGAACTGAACGAGTGTATATCTTTTTGTATTTGGGCTTTATTGCGCTGTATGAAGTGAGAGGACAACGAAACCAAAGGTTCTCCAAATCTGTACGTAGTTTCAATTTTGTTTATCTCCGTTGCTCCAAAGTATTCGGGAAATTGATTAAAAAGAGCCATATCACTTCCCGAAAAACGATATATGGATTGCCAATCATCACCCACGCAATACAACTTTGCAGGTGGATTTCCGTCTCGTAATACTTTCAAGAAATTGTAGCGGTCAACTGATATATCTTGAAACTCGTCCACAATGATATAGTCATACTCGACAAGGTGCGAAGTACGACATATTTCCGTGGCTTGAAGAATCGCATCGGTAAAATCAATTTGATTACTATCGCTTAATGCACTTATATAGCGCTCATATACAGGTTGAAATATATTCTTGATAATAAAAACACTTCGCTCATCATCTGCATTCTTTGCTTGTTTCAGAACTTCTTTAACTGATTTACAACTTGATTTTACTAATGTCACGAAAGTAACAGCAAGTCGTATAAATGCCTTTTCTTGCTTACTACCTTTTGGTAAAACCAAATCATATAATTCTTCATCTGTTTTCTCTTGAATTGGTACACCTGCGTCATCTAATAATTTTCGGAGTTTCCCCCTTATATCAGAGTAATGGAAATCTGCACTTGATGTTACTAAAAGTTGAGTGCCAAATTTCTCATGAGCTGCTTTCTTCCAAGTTATGCCATCATTATATTTTTGATTGGCTTCTTCGTATGTTATATTTTTGTCTTTTGCAAACCAAGCGGGCACAAGACTATGTTCATCAACTCCAAAATGTTCCAAATAGATGCGTTTGATTACTCCTGCTTGCTCAAAATATATTGAGAAATCGGGGCGATATTGAGAATGCATTTCATCTGCTAATTGATGTTCGTATGGCTCTTCATATCTGAATTTTACTCCAAGTGATGATAAGACAAAGCATATCTTTTGCTCCTGTTCACTTCTCACATATATAGCCCGACCATCCATATCGGGAAACATCGCTTTTAGCTGCACGTTTTTTTGTTCCGACAACTTTTCTCGCCTTTCATTCTTGCGCTGTTCCCAATCCGCTTCATTAGATTGGTAATCAATGAAATATTCTACTACGCTATTCTTAAAAGCCTTATTCTCTAATAGAGTGTGATAAATATCTATAAACAAAGAATCTGTATTATCGCAAATAGATGGCTTTGTACCTGTCGCTTTTCCGATAATATCAATGGCTAATTTGTGAAATGTATAACCTTTCAAACCATCAGTAGCCATTCTTTCCGTAAGTTCGGCTGCTGCTTTGTTCGTGTAACTAATGAGTAAGATTCTATGAGGTACAATGCCTTTTATTTCTGTTAGATACTTGACTTTTCCAACAATAGAAGAGGTCTTTCCACTACCTGCGCTACTAACAACCAAGCAATTATCTTCTTCTGAAACGATTGAGCGTCTTTGCTGCTTATCCAATGGATATTTCAAACAATGGTCGAAAAATTCTTTATGTGTATCAAGTAAAGAATTTATAACCGCATCATTATGTTGCTCGACAATCTTATTGATATTTCCAAAGTCACGAATTAGGTTTGAGATTGCTACAGATGGAGTGATATTGAAGGCTTCAAGTCTCTTGACTAATGAATGCGCCTCTTGAAAATATGGTATATAATGATTTGTGAAATCCTTTTCTTGCGTTGCAGAGATTATCTTACATGAAAAAACATTATTAAGGTCGGTCGGAATATCAATAAATGCTTCGTTATTTAATGCCGACAATCTCTCTTTTGCTTGCTCATAATTGGATTTATTACTATAAGAAGATATGTGGTTTAACTTTTCTGAAAGTTCCTTGGACTTGTTTTTTAGGCGTATTCGTATTGTGACTATTGCAATAACAGAAATAGCAACAAGAGAAACCACAACTATAAGTAAAACCAACTGCATATCAGAGGATGATAACTATTTAAATTTTTCAATCCACCTATAATCATCCCCCTTGGTACTCCATTGGAATTTCCACATATCACCTGTTCTATCATTTATGAGATAGTATTGATACATGCTTGTCAATGGTTGAATAGAGAATATACAATTTTCGTTATCAGATACTAATTCGTACTTGTTTATAGGTATGCAAAATAGATTATCTAAATCTTGTGCACTATATTGGACTTGCCATAGTCGTCCATTATACGAATCTAACAGTATGAAAGTCCACATGTTTTGGGTGGCAAACATCTGAAACCTATTAGTCCAATTTGAAGTTGTTTCTGGATATGCAAGAGAGAAGATATTGATTGGGGCAGCAAACATATAATCTTCACCTTTTACACTAAATTGAACTTGCCAATTTTTACCTGTATATGTATCAAGCATTATGAAAGTCCACATATTTTGTGTTTCATAAAGACGAAACCTACTTTCCTTATCCCCTGATATTTCTCTTGCACTGCAAACAATCCAAGACTGACCATCATCCTGAATTTGCTGTACTTCACCTGTCATCGTATTTAAACGAAGCTGGTTATGATAGTTTCGCGTATTATACATTTTATAAACTTGAGCATATGATGCCAACGTAATAACCATCAATGCAAACAATGCTATAAACTTCTTCATAATCTATTGTATTATTGGTTATTAATTGATTTTATTTTTCAGGAAATAAACTTGATAATGCTCGTCTGATAGCTTGGCGAATATCATCAGCTTCTGTTTCTCCTTGTCCCTCTGCTGTGCAAGAACATATCATTTCATTGGTTTTTGCAGAACTAAATTGTATGGTTACTTCTATTGTATAGCCTAAACCTCTGTTACGCCTACCACTCTCGCCATAATTGACGATTAAGGTTTCATTCGCTAATTCGGATTTGAGTTCAGGCAATATAATATACCCCTGTTTTATCAATATTCCTGCTATCACATCACTCGGATTAACACTTTTGGTTGTTGAAGAGCCATAGATACCATATTGACCTCCATATGTACCTCCTGTGCTTGATGTCAATTCCTTTGTCGGAGAAATGTATGCGTATTTATACATTTCAATAGGAGCATTCCTTACTATTACAGGTGTTCGAAGTGGTGCACACCCATTTGCTAATAGAATGGTGCAAATAACTAATAGCCAATTTTTAATTGCGTTCATACACTACACATTTATCCTCCAGCTTCCACAAAGGATGGGTTAAATCACGAAGCGTGGAACTGTATGCCACACTCTTACTTGAAGGTCGTAGGAAACCTTGGATACGGATGTAACAATAGCAGCCCAGCTATAGCGTGAGAACCACTATGCTATCCTTGTATCCAATTTGAAAATTTCCTACGTTTTCAAGTACAAGATAAGCATAACGCTTCTTCTTTTTTCTTATGTCTTGGAAAGAGTTGCCTCAATCACGGTACAAAAGTACAAAAAAATCCGTGATGTAACTTCAACTATCACGGATTTGTCATGATTTACAGCTTAATACTCCTATCTTGTTTCTTTGTAGGCATTCCCAACGCTTCCATAAACTCGTCTTTCTTGCGTCTGAACCAACTGACGTGCGAAATACCGTCTATGTTGAGTTCAAATTTTCCCTCCGTGTTCTGTTTGAGAGAACAAACTGCATTGTCTGTTTTGAAATGCCGGTTAAACTCACGGGAATATAGTTCACCTTTAATGGAAACATCCTTGAACGTGCATAGTTTTCTAATGACGACATCGCCAAAGTGCAGAGTGTCACGCAGAGCCATCTGGGATAATCTCTACTACCTTATCCTATACACCGTATTCTTTGTCATAGGTTATAAACTCGACTTTATGACCACCAAACGGATGCCCGACATGCAGTGGATGTCGGGATATGTTCTGATGGCTTTCTGGGCAGGATATGTGTTTATCAACAAGGTGCTGCCGTGGAAGATGACGGCAGGGACGACAGGGCAATGGAATTTCTATTACGTATTCAAGTTCCTGCTTTACCTCATAGGTGGTTTCTTTACGGCTCCTTTTGTTGTCCTTTGGACAGTGTATAAGTTCATAAGAGCACTTCGCCGATAGAAGATTCTCCAACCTTTAGTTAGAGAATTTGCTAACTCTTTTTTGAAGAGGCTTGAAGAACTTGTGCAACCAATAGCGGCTTTGTATATGCAACATGTGCTAAATAGTTAAATATGTATAAAGTATTTTAATGTGCTGTACAACGTACTGCGGTTTCTTGGAAGGATTATAAACTTTTCGTATGTTTACCAGAGTAACCAATATTCAATTCACATACTATGAATAAAAGAGAGCTATTATCAATTCCCTTTTGTGTGATTTTACTTTTTGCGTGCAACAACGAAGACCTCTCTCCAGAGATATTAGGTTCTTCAATAGAAAGTAATCACAAACGTCAAGAGCTTTACATTCCTTATGCTGACTCTGTTGAATTAAAGGCATTAGCTCAAAATAAAAAAGTTCTTGATTTTGAATTAGCGAGAAAAATTACCTTATTAGAAATGAATGAAACGGGATTTGTCCAAGATATGGCCTGGAACGGCTATCATTTAGCACCAAATCCTGTAGTAATATACAATTTGGAATCTTGGCCGAAGTTTTATGATTTTATTGCATTTGACTCGGAAAACAATGCTATAGGTACAATACGTGTCAATGCCAACCGAAAAAACAGTAGTGTCATAAACGGAGTATACTCCAGCGTTTTTGATTATAATGAGTTCTTAACAAAATCCAATGCTTCCAACCCTTCCATTTTTATGGATTGGAAAGGGGAACAATTTGTAGGAGTCAGGTCAAAGGGCGGTAAAGCACCCAAGCAAATTATATCAGTTGATAATGGGACTCCTGTACTCATGGAAAATATGAGAGAATTAGAAGGTGAAGAGATTATCCAGCACATGGAAACTCACATACTTCCAACATTAATACCTGATCAACGTGCTTTTGAAAAAGTACCAGATTATGTGGTGGCAGACGAAGAACTTAATAAAGAGATCGAATATGGAAAAATATGACTGTGGAGGCGTTAAAAGACTCTATGGAAGTCAGCTTAGCAAGAACAGAAGAAGAAGCTAAAGCATATTGGAATACTTTAAGTGCTTATGAGCAAGAACTCTTAGAGACAAGCGATGAAGAACTTAATAATGAAAGTAAATTTTTTGGACGATTATTTAGAAGAATCTTTAGTCGTACCGATAAAAGTTTAAAATGGATTGATAAGTATGATGACAGAAAGCATTCTTACAGAAGAGGTGGTGCATGTGGTCCTTGGGTTTGCGGATATATCCTTTATGTAAATCAAGGCAAAGATAAATATGATTTCTTTTATAATAATGCTTCTTCATTTGGAGAGTTTGGTATTTTAAATTTTGCTTTGCGTCTTTTCGGAAGACCGATGACTCCGGGAGAAATGGGGTGGACAATGCCTATTGCTTCCAATGGGAAAATCTGGATTAATCCAGCTCTGTGCTTTGCAGATCTTTTTGCATATGACCAAATAAAGCATTATAAGAAACCTGCAATCAGATTGTGTGGTTCTGGTGGGCAATTACATTGGACTTTAGCTTATGGTGCAAAACAGACTGGTTCTTGGTTCTGGAGAAACTATTATTTCCTTCAGATAGATAATGGTGCAAAAGTAGGCGTGCCAGGAGACAAGAAGAATGGCGGCAACTATACAAAGGTTGATTGGTGGAATCCTTGGTTAATGGTTTGGGATTAATTTAAAGATGCAACAAAATGAAGAAGATCTTCTCTTTACAATTGTATGTTTGGCTTTTTCTTACAATATTGTTTTCCCAATGTACAAAGGTTGATTTAGAGGAAGGAGTACGCAAAACAACTATTCTTCGGCATAATTATATTGCAATAACCACAAAAGATGATATTCCCGGAGAAGTGGAAGTGCATTATAGTATATTGGGCAATAATGGTCAAAACGAAGTCAAAACAGAGAGGCTTTCTACTCCTTGCGTGATTGGTGGAGAGAACGTCTTGGTCGCCTATGACAGTATTGTTGGTACACATTCGGGGAAAAGCGTTTTTAGCCAGCTTACCTTGAAAAGAGACTATCAAGAAAACGGAGCAGATTTTCTTTCAATCAAGAACTTGTCTTCGACCGTCCTTGAGTATGCCGTAATCGGTAACCAGCCTCTTGTGTTCCATAACCCTGCGGATTTAAAAGAATACCATAATTTCACCAATTTAAATGAGATAGATAAAACCAAGGTTGTAAAAGAAAGTCCAACTCCTATTAATTCAGAAGGTATTCCTGTTTTATATTTACTAAAGCCTGAACTTTCTAAAATTAACCAGTACTATATTTTGCTAAGTATTGGGGATTGTGTGAATGGGGAGCTTACAACCGTAGAAAGTACCTATGCTAAGAATATTGGCATTAAACCTACACAGTATACTATTCGAGAAATAATGAATTTCTACAAAGAGGAATATAGCCATGGCAAAACCCTATTTGCAGACTACAACGACTATGATTTAAAATGTCAAAAGTACAAAGGTCTAGCTCGTTTAGACATAAAATTTTATGGAGAAATACAACCTGAGTCTTTTGTAAGGAACTCCGGACAGATTTGGTTTATTAATACAACTTCGGGAATGAAGGGAATTGACACCTTTAAGATATTTCAATAGGAATGATACATACTAAATTTATGTTATGCTGTCTTTTGTCAGTGCTATTATTGAGTTGCTCTGAAGATGATGACATAGTTAGGCATTCCGAGAAAAACGCTATATTCGTTTATATGGCTGCAGATAATGACTTAGATTACTTTGCAATACAAAACATCAATCAGATGGAGAGATGTTTTTCTGAAAATCAAATTAGCAATGGGGTTTATGTTTATGTAGACAGGGTAAAGAATCGCAAAACCTCTCACCCATGCCTATATAAAGTAAAGGCAGACAATACAGATTTAATAGTTTCCGAGATAATCAAAACCTATCCTGAACAAAACTCGTCAAGTGCAGATGTTTTTGTAAGTGCTTTAAAAGACGCAATAGCCTTTTCAAGAAAAGCCAATGAGCAAATTAAAGGAATTGTACTTTGGTCTCATGGGAGTGCTTGGCTCCCAAAATCAGAAATTTTAAATTCTAAACGTGCTTCAACTTCATCAACTCGTTCCTTTGGGATTGATATAACCACAGAGGAACCCCAAGAGCCTTATGAAATGGATATTAGGGAGTTAGCAGAGAGACTGCGTCCTTTTCATTATGATTTTTTGGTATTTGACGCTTGCTTTATGTCATCAATAGAAGTTTTATATGAGATGAGAAACAGTTTTGATTACATTATATCCTCGCCTACGGAAGTCCTTGCTACAGGATTTCCTTACAAAGAAATCCTACCTGAATTATTAAGCAATAGTCCAAATTACAGTGAAATTGTAGAAAAATATATTGCTCAATATAACGAAAAGAAAGGTGTCCTAAAGTCAGCGTCTATGACTGTTGTAAAGACATCTGTTTTAAAATCTTTTTCAGAGTCTTTAAAGGAATTGATAAACCATGATGTTACAGTTCCCGATATAAGCACTATTCTACAATACGATCAAGAAGCAACATCTTGGCTGTTTGACATTGGAGGTTTTGTTTCTCTCTTTAAAAATTCCGAACGAAAAGAATTAGTAATAAAACTTCTATCTGATATGATATTATCATATAATCATACAGATATGTTTTACGGTAAAATTCCTTTAAATGGCAGTTCAGGAATTAGCATTTATATTCCCAACAATCATAAAGATAGAAAATATGAGCATGAATTTTACAAAACACTATCTTGGTATAAAGATATTAGTTGTGACAGTTGTTTTTGGAACAATTATAATACTGGTATCTTGCAATAAAGAAGAAGATATTTACCCTGAATATTACACGCTATTAGTTGAGAATAAGTATTTTGAACCAATTGATTCCATTGCAATTGATAATCAAACAGAACATACAGGTATAGAGGTGAATAATATTATTGTTTGTAAAGAACAGATTACACGTACTATTCACGAGTTAATCTGCTACACACACTCAAATCTGAGATTAAAAATACAGTTCAAAGCAATTAGCAATAAAAAACAGATTATAGCAACAATACATTCTGATGGTTCCATTTCGTTAAGATGATTCTTTCGTGTAAAAACAAACTGGTAAATATTTAGTCTAGTGTAAAACTTAAAAGAACTTCAAAAAATGTTTCTCAATACCGGAAACAGATATTGCGAATATATTTTCAAAAATCTAAGTTTCTTAATCGAAAGTAGGAAAGTTCCTTTGATTGTTCTGTTTCATTGTGCTTGGAAATGAAATGTACAAGATTTGTATGTGCTTGTCTTGCTTTCTGGCGTGCTATGGACTCGCAATAACTCCCAAAGGCTGAAGGCTTCCATTGAAATACCGTTAGATAGCACAAATCGTAGTTGAAAATTTGTGCAAGTCATGTGGCATGAAAACAGAAATCCTCATCTATCTGCTTCCAACATCCGGATATAGCCAAGAAATTGGAAGTGCTTATCAAAGAAAGAACAAGGGGAGACGCTCCGAATTTGGAGTATCTCCCCTTTTATCTACCGCTTCTTGAACTTCCCGCCTTTCAGATCGCTCTCTACCACAAGATAATTTCCGTTCCGGAAGCACCGGAAGCGAAGTAATATTTTGTATGCAGGAAGTACAATCTGTAGCCTACAATGCCTATTTGTATAGTTTGCTTTCTCCGGAATCCTACGAAGGTAGAAATAGTGGTAATACTTGGGTAGAACCCTCTTTGGCGACTCTCTATAATGAACCTGATGACCAGCGTGCCCAGTTGATAGTGAAAGATGTCTATAGTACTACGGGGCAGGAACTTGATTATTGCGTTAAATTTCCGGCAGATAATAATCCTGTCTGGTCAATTGTCCGTTTGGCAGAAATGCATCTTATAGTTGCCGAGGTGGCTGCCCGGTCTGGCGTCATAGATGTTTCCGGTTGCAATGCGGTCCGTAGTGTTCGTAATGCTTCGCTGAAACAAAATACGGATTTTGCCAATGTGGATGCATTCTTGAAAGAGATAGAAAATGAACGGCGTCGTGAGTTTGCCGGCGAAGGTCTCCGTTGGATGGATATGCGTCGTTTCGGTAGTATGAAAGCTCATTTGGAGTCTAAAGGTGTGGATATTCGCCGTGTTCATTTTCCTGTTTACTCAGGGGAACGTGTTAATAATCCAAAACTTCATCAAACTCCTTATTATCAATAGTTTTAGATATTGTATGAAGATATTCTCATTTTGAATTTAGTATGGTAGGGAATTATCGTTCTGAGTAAGTAAGGCGATAAGTTTTTGAATTCTCTTCTTGTTTATAATGAAAAGCAGTGTCGAATTCCTTTGAGAAAGTTCGGCACTGCTTCATTATTGGGAGGGGTATTGACTGAATTATTGCTGTCCGGCAAACATTTTGTGTAAGACAAGAATTAAGACTGATTCCATTTGCAGGATTCAGCCCTTTGGTTACCTTGAAAAATGAACAGGTTGTGGGCTGGACTTTCGGAGAAGGATACATAAACATGGATATTAAGGGTTTTTAAATGACACACACTAATAGTGATATTTTGATATCGTGTTAATGTAAAAATCTCCCGCTTCCTGTCAGTACAGGGCGGGAGGTTTTTGCCTTTTAAGGGATATTTTTCATTTGTTCACCCGGTTTACGATGATGGCGATGTCACCGGCGACGGTGACATTCGTTGCCGTACCGAAACTATCCATAGCGATATACAAGGTGATCATCCACCCTTGTGCCGTTTCATCGAAACCTAACATGGATTGCAACAATCCCAATGCCGCCATAATGGCTCCTCCGGGTATTCCCGGTGCGGCGACCATTGCAATGCCCAGTATCATAGTAAAACCCGCATACTGGCCGAGTTGTAGTTCTCCTCCAGACATCAGCATAATGGTCATCGAACAGGCTACAATTTTCATCGTGCTCCCAGACAAGTGAATCGTTACTGCTGACGATTGTGTTCCGAGCGCCGTTATATAAGCAGGGGGGGATTGTTTACGACATAACCCTCATTTTTATATACATATTCACATCTGTAGTATTTAGAGATTAAAGAATATGACTTTTTGAGTAATTCAAAATATGTAGTGCATTTTAAAGTATCGTATTTTGATGCCAACCAATTAAAGTGTGAATAGGCATTGTAATTTAAGACATCTACAAATGCGTTACGAGAGAAAGCTGAAGATAAATTCCTCAGTTTAATCAACTCTTTATTTACACTTGTAGTAACCATATACAATACACCTAATTTAAAGCTATATTGTAAAAGTACAAAAAATATTTTGTAATATACAGAATCTCATGGATAAAACAGTCATTTGCTTATGCCTTTTTAGATTTATAGCAATTTCGTTCGCATGATTTCTCCAAAATCTTTTGCCGTATCTTGTTCGCCTTATTAGGTATTAAGTCGACTAACAAAAATTTTAATTATTATGAAACTACAAATAAGTTTCAGATTGAAAGGGCTACCGCATTGTATTCATGAGTTATCATAGAATATTGTGTATTATTTATCTGTGTTGCTTGTATACTACTAATAATAGAAATCATGTCGAATCTGTGCAAAAGGGAATTTTATGGCAATTATTATATAGAATAAAAAGTGATGATAGTAATACTTGGATGGTGAACCGATGTATTTATCATATACTCCGAAAAACTGTCACTTGTGACACTTTTCCGGAGGTAAAGTTATATATTTTCTTTCTAACCAGAGAAATACATCGAAAGAACAGGCGAAGCCGTTGCTTCGGCAATAAATTAACCGTTTGATAAACTAACCTGTTGTGGATGATTTGCCGGTTTAAAAAGCGTCAGGTCAGGATTGTCCTATTATACTTTTCTCCATGATATGTGTCGGCTCGCTTTGGCGGACCGACAGATTCCGGGCAGTAACCCGGTGCCTGCCGTTTTTTGGCACTATACAGGAAAGCCGTTACGATCGATTCCTATGACGAATGGACGCTTGGGAAACTATTCGGGCGGGTTTTATAATGAGTCAGCTAATGCTCCAGTTTTTTTATTTCCTCCTCCGAGAGTTCGGTGTATTTACGGATGACATCGATGGGGAGTCCGTCGGCCAGCATCTTTCGGGCGGTTGTCGTACGTTCTTCCGCTCTTCCTTCTGCTTTTCCTTCTGCCCTTCCTTCCGCACGTCCTTCCGCCCTTTCCGTGAAGATGTTATCGCGGAGGATGACGACATTGTCGAGGTGGCGGTAGTAGGCTTTCAACTCGTCTTTACTGAGGCGGTCGAGCTGGAGGCGTTCGCGAGCCTCCGGAAGGCCTGGAGCGGAGGCGTCATCCGGGATTTCGCCGGTGTTGAGGAAATATATCCATTGTTCCAGCGGCACTTTCGACCATTTGTTGAAGTCGTTGACCCGGAGGATATAATATTCGGGATACAACTGGCTGACTGCCGTCGCCTTGAAGGTTTCCTGCTGGAAAGGGGAGAGGCAGAGCAGTTCGTTGGTATGGATGCCGCGGAACTCCGTCTGTCCGTGGTAGACGGTGTCCGAGCCGCTGCCCAAAGCGAAATAGACGATATTGACGCTGTATATCTTTCGGATGTTCTCGTATCCTTCTCCCCGGTTGATGTATTCGGTGACCAATTTGGAAACGCCGAACAACATGCGCTGGAAATAGGCGTACTCGTTGTTGTTCTGAATCTCGAAGAGAATCAGGGTACCTTTGGAGTCCTCGGCAAGGATGTCGACGCGGTTGTACTTGTCGAACTCGCTTTCCTGGTTGCTCTCGCTTTCGAGCAACCGCCGGATGGTGATTTTCTCGTTGAGCAAGGTGGTCAGCAACCCTTCCAGTACGGAAAAGTTCGCTTTATCCCTAAGGAGGTGTTTCATCGCCCAGTCGAAACGGATGTAATTGGCCATGGTTTTCAGTGTTATATACTGCAAAGGAACGGATTAATTTTGAATTAGGCAAGGAAGAGAGTGTGTCTTTCCCTGTCAATTATCATATTTTACTAAAATTCGTCACATGTGATACTTTTTGGGAAGTAAAGTTATATATTCATTCTCTAATAAGAGAAATACATCAAGAAAAAACTCGGACTGAAGCCGTTGCTTCGGCTCCCAATTAACCAATAGATAAACTAACCTGTTGTGGATGATTTGCCGGTCTGAAAAGCGTCAGGTTAGGGATTATCCCTTATTCATCTCCTATTCACGCCCTATATACATACGCCGGGGATAAGGTGTGAATAGGGTATGAATAGGAGGTGTAACGGCTATGTTGCCTGTCTTCACCCTGTTTTCTCCTTGTGTGGAGCATTGTTTCAATGTTTTCTGCAAATATCGTCCGGATACCCGGATCTTATTCCATATAGGATTTTCCTGTCTTTATATACGTATTTCCCTGTCTGTATAATAGATTTTGAAAGGGGGAGGTGATGGTGCTACTTTTACTTCCGAAATTTGATTCCGGCCGGGATCTTTTGTATAACCTATTAAAACAAAATGTTATGGCAAAGAGTGAAAATGTGATTCGGGGCCGTATCGGGAACATGATTTTTTACCGGGTGAGGGGAGTGACCCGGATTCGTTCTGTTCCGTTGTCGGCGGTCAGGCCGGATGCGTTGAAGTGCCGGACCGCCCGGTTGCGTCTGATTGCGGCAGTCCGGTTTTATCAGCGTTTGCAGGATACCCGGTTACGGGATATCTGGCGGATGGCGGCCAAAGATACGGCGATGAACGGGTATAACCTGTTCGTGAAACAGAACATCCATGTGTTCAACGAACGTACGCTTTTCGATCCGGCCCGGTTACTGTTGGTGTCCGGCACCCTTCCACCGATGAATTGTCTCGAATTGGCGGAACAGACAGGGCGGCGCATAGTCCTGACCTGGAAAAACAGTCTGGAGCCGGCGGGTGTTCGGGCAACCGACCGGGTGGGGGTGGTGGCTTTGTGCGAAGGGAAAATGTATTCGCCCCTTTGGTTGGATAAAGCCGTGAGTTACCGGCAGGAGCAAAGGGTGGCCGTAGAGTTGGAAGGTTTGCCGGCGGGGACGGTCCACCTGTATTGTTTTTTCGTTTCGGCAGACGGGACGGCTTATTCTCCCGGCAGTTATTTGTGTATTCATTTAAAATCTGACGTATGAAAGGAATAGTGGAAACCGTGGCCGGTGTCATAGAACGCCTGTCGATATCTTCGACCGAGAAAAAACGGTTGAAGCAGGAACTGGAAACTCTTTTGGTGGATTATGAACGGGAACATTTGCAGGTGCAGTCGGGCGTGCTGCGCAGCGAGGCACAGGGCAACTGGTTGCAGCGTTCGTGGCGTCCGGTGATTATGCTTGCCTTTACTGTGGTGATATTGGTGGGAATGTTTACCGATTTGCCCATGCCGGAAGATACCTCCCGGTTCTGGGATTTGCTGGAAATCGGATTGGGCGGATATATCGTCGGTCGTTTCCGGATGAGAAAGTGATAAATTTTATTATTGTCAATTATGGAAATCTTGAAACATCGTTTGGTGGATGGTGGCGTGCAGCATCTGGTTTGCCGGAAAAACAGCCGGAAGCTGTCAGGTCCCGATATGATTGTGGTGCACTACACGGCCGGGACAAGTGCACGTACGGCAGCCGAGTTCCTGGCAAAAGAAGAAGTGAAAGCTTCGGCGCATTTGGTCATTGGCCGGCAGGGCGAATTGTTCCAGCTGGTGCCTTTCGATACGGAGGCCTGGCACGCCGGGCGGAGTTGTTATGGCGGGCGGGCGAATCTGAACCGTTATTCCATCGGCATCGAGTTGGATAATCTGGGGCGTTTACAGTGGCAAGAGGGGCGTTTCGTGGCGGAGTGTGGCGTGGAAGTCGCTCCGGCGGATGTTTATGTCGACGATACGGGTGAATTGGCGACTTTCTGGCATCGTTATACAGAACGGCAGAAAAGGCTGCTCCGGGAAATATGCCGGTTACTGAAACAGCATTATCCCATCCGTTACGTCGTAGGACATTCGGATATCACCGACCGGAAACAGGACCCCGGTCCTGAATTGCACGGATTTATGTGCAAGTGATTCATTATGTTAAACTTTAAATTAAAAAATCATGGCAGAATTTAATTCTTATTTGTTGGGCAAGGTTACCAAATCGGTAGGTAATATTACGTTGGTTTACACCAAACGTAAAAATATCGCGAAAGCGAAAGTGTTTAAACGGAAAGACAATCCTACGCCGGAAATTCTGGAGCAACGGGCAAAAATGAAGACTCTGGTGCAGTTCGGCAGGCGTATATTGCCTGTTGTCCGTAAAGGTTTTGCCGGAGTAGGGCGTGGTACGGCATTCAATGCCTTTGTCGCGCTCAATATGGATAAAGTATCGTTCGGTGCCGGTTCGGTGGCAACGATAGATTACGGGCGGCTGTTACTGGCTTCCGGTTTGTTGGTTACACCCCGGGTAACGGTTGGGTATGATGAGGAATCGGGGACTTATACTTTCAGTCAGACAGCACAGGAACCGGAAGAAGGTTTTGCTTCTCTGGCGGACAAAGTATACGGCGTGTTGCTGGAAACGGCGCTGCAGCGGGTGCGTATCGTTGCTTTGAATAATCGCGGTGTGGCGGGCGAAACGGAATATGCCTTACCTGAAGAGTGGGAAGCGTCGAAAGTGGAGGCGTATTGTTTTGCCACTTCCCCCAATGGACGGATGGTGTCGGACAGCATGCATTTAACGGTCTGAAAAAAGAAAGGAAATGGAAGAGTGTATAATGACCGGTAATGCAGCGGGCGGCCTCCGTGCAAGGCCGCCTCCGCCGCTCTTTCCGGTAAGAAAGTCCACCCAATTCTGCATCGTCGGTCGATGAGGCATGCGGAAATGGTTTTGTAGAATGATCTGATTAATTTGAATACCGGTATTCATTAGGAGCGATGCCCGTAATTTTTTTGAATAACAGACTGAAATATTGTACACTGGTATAGCCTAACCGCTGTGCTACGACGGCCGGGGTGTTTTCCGCTTTGAGCAACATCCTTTTAGCCGTTTCAAGCCGTCGCAGTTGGAAATACTCATCCAACGTCTTGCCGGTTTCGAATTTCAACAAATCGTTGAAATAAGGGACGGATAGGCCCAGTCCTGTGGCACAATATTCCGATGTAGGCAACAGAGCACCCTGTAACCTGCCGGAGGCGATATAGTCATCGAGCAGGGTTTCCAACTCTTCGAGCACGGTCTTGTTCTTATTCTCGCGTGTGATGAACTGCCGCTCGTAGAAACGGGTGCAATAGTCCAGCATCAACTCGATATGCCGTGAGAGAATGGTTGCGGTGTGCGTGTCGATGGAGTGGTGCAGTTCCTCTTCGATATTTTCAAGACAGCACGTAATGGTTGCCGTTTCCCGTCCGGACAAGTGTAATGCCTCTTCCTTGTTATAAGAAAAGAACGTATAGTTCCTGATATGATTTTTCAGTGAGGTACGGTACAGTAAATCGGGATGAAACGCCAACAGCCACCCTTTGTCCGGCAACACGCCCGCTTCGTTCATGCGGAAAATTTCCCCGGGTTTGAGAAATACCATCGTGGCATTGGAATAGTCGTAATACTTACGGCCGCAACAGCCACAGCCGTCCGGGCATTCCTCGATGAGCAGCACGGCATAGAATTCGAATTTCACGGCTTCCTGCTCCAAATCCGGGTGTTCCAGATTGATGATACTTGCCTGGGGATGCAGTGTTTTACATCCCAAACGGCGGTTGCATTCACACACGCTCTTTATGTCCAACGCCTTTTTCATCTGTCCTTTCAGCCAATCATCTTTGCCCGGTATTCATTCGGTGTGCATCCGGCCCGTTTCTTAAACAGGCGGCACAGGTGCTGCGGATATTGGAATCCCAGGGAATAAGCTATCTGGCTTACCGTATCCTGGGTGCCGGATATACGGTCCTTTGCCACTTCGATTATTTTCTCCTGAATATATTCCTGCGGAGTCTTTCCGGTTTCTTTTTTCAGCATGTCTCCGAAATAATTGGATGAGAGACACAATTTGTCGGCGAAGTGTTTCACCGAAGGGAGTCCGTCCCGCTCGGCGGCGGATCCTTCGAAATACTCGTCCAGCAACTGCTCGAAACGGGTCAGCACATCCCGGTTGCTTTTGCTGCGCGTGAGACGGTAAAGGGAACGCTGTTTTGCGGCGGTGTATGGCATGCGGGAGAAATTAAGGGAAGCCCGAAATTGCAGGAGGCATACGAAATGGGCAGACTGGTATAGGGAAAGGAACGGATTATGACACTTTTACCATCCTGTGGGGGGTGACCGTGGGTGACAATGCCATTATCGCCGCCGGATCGGTGGTGACGAAAGATGTGGCGGCCAATACGGTTGCAGGAGGCGTACCGGCAAGGTATATCCGTGACATTGACAGGAACGAAAAGCCTGATTTTCCTTGTCCGTCTGAAACGGGAACGGTGGATAAAAAAAGTATGGGATAACCTCTGTAATTGGGGTTATACAATCTGTAATCCATCTACCGGGCCTCTTTGCTGGGCGCTGTAACTTTGCGATGTGAAAAGAAAACAAGAAACAGTAATTATTAAAATCACATCGGTTATGAAACGGATAACTTTTTTAACGGCCGCTTTCCTCTGCCTCTCCGGTTTGACGGAAAGCCCGGCACAGGACACTCAAAGTAACAGGAATATGGAAGAATTGAAACTGACACAGGAATGGGACAAAACGTTCCCGAAGAGCGATAAGGTGAACCACAGTAAAGTAACCTTTGTCAACCGTTACGGCATCACGCTCGCTGCCGACTTGTATGTACCGAAAACGACCGCCGGGGGAGAACTGCCGGCTATCGCTGTCAGCGGTCCGTTCGGTGCCGTGAAGGAACAATCGTCGGGGCTGTATGCTCAGACACTTGCCGAACGGGGTTTCCTCACGATTGCTTTCGACCCCTCGTTTACAGGTGAGAGTGGCGGACAACCTCGCAGTGTGGCTTCGCCGGACATCAATACCGAAGACTTTTCGGCAGCGGTGGATTACCTGGCGACGCGTCCGGATGTGGATGCCGGGCGTATCGGCATCATCGGCATCTGCGGCTGGGGAGGTTTTGCCATCAATGCGGCAGCCAACGATACGCGTATCAAGGCAACCGTGGCCTCCACCATGTACGATATCAGCCGCTGTACGGCGAACGGTTATTTCGATGCTGCCGACAATGCGGACGCCCGTTATAAAATGCGTCAGGAGTTCAATGCCCAGCGTACGGAAGATTATCGCACCGGCACTTATCCCCGCACCGTGATGAATCCTAAGCCTGCCGGCGACGCACCACAGTTCATGAAAGATTATTATGACTATTACAAGACCGAACGAGGCTATCATCCCCGTTCCATCAACTCCGGTCTGGGATGGAACAAGACCTCCTCACTGGCTTTTGTCAATGCTCCTATACTTGCGTATGCCGATGAAATCCGCAGTGCCGTGCTACTCATTCATGGCGAAAAAGCCCACTCCCGTTATTTTAGCGAGGATGCCTTCAGGAAGCTGAAGGGTGACAACAAGGAACTGATGATTATTCCCGGAGCCGTGCATACGGATTTGTATGACCGGACGGACATTATTCCGTTCGACAAACTGGAGGAATTTTTCGATGAATACTTAAAATGAATTACAAACCGGGAGCAGAAGTACCGGGCTTATTCGGATGATTATGCCGAGGTGCAGCCTTTTATTGTAATGAAATTAAAAATACCTGCTGCCCCGATGATGGCGGCAGGTATTTTTTCCGGTGAGAAAATCCACAAAAATGGGTGGAGAATTTGCGAATACGCCGAAAGCTTACTATTTTTACAGCCCGGACGGAGTGAATCCGTTATTTGGGTATATTGTTGATTGTTTATGGAAAATTTTATTGTTTCGGCGCGAAAATACAGGCCTGCAAGTTTCGATACGGTGGTGGGGCAGTTGGCTATTACTTCCACTTTGCGGAATGCCATTGTGAACCATCAGTTGGCTCAGGCCTATCTGTTTACCGGTCCCAGAGGGGTCGGTAAGACGACTTGTGCCCGTATTTTTGCGAAAACGATCAATTGCCTGAATCTGCAGCCCAATGCAGAGCCTTGTAACGAATGCGAATCCTGTAAGGCTTTCAATGCCGGGCGTTCGTTGAATATTCACGAATTGGATGCCGCTTCCAATAACAGCGTGGACGATATCCGCGGATTGGTAGAGCAGGTGAGGATTTTGCCTCAGGTAGGGAAATACAGCGTATACATCATCGACGAAGTGCATATGCTCAGTACTTCGGCTTTCAATGCTTTCCTGAAGACATTGGAAGAGCCGCCTGCACATGCTATTTTTATTTTAGCTACCACAGAAAAACATAAAATATTACCCACGATATTGTCCCGTTGTCAGATCTATGATTTTAATCGGATGAAAGTGGGAGATACTGTCGAGCATCTGAAGTATATTTCGGCAAAGGAGGGGATTACAGCCGAGGAAGCCGCTTTGGACGTGATCGCTCAGAAAGCCGACGGAGCTATGCGTGATGCGCTCTCTATTTTCGATCAGGTGGTCAGTTTTTGTGGCAAAAACCTGACTTACGAAAAGGTCATCGAAAACCTGAACGTGCTCGATTACGATTATTATTTCCGTTTGACCGATTTGTTCAATGCCGGAAAAGTGGGGGAAGCCTTTTTACTTTTCAACGAGATCATCGGAAAAGGATTCGATGGCGGAAATCTGATTGCCGGCTTAGGAAAGCATTTCAGGGATGTATTGGTTTCTAAAGATCCGGCAACCGTCCAATTACTGGAGGTCAGTGCGGGAATAAAAGCACGCTATGCCAAACAGGCGGCGGATTGTCAGGTAGATTTTCTATACGAAGCTTTGAAGATCGTTGAACAATGTGAAATGCAATACAAAGTACGCATGGAAAAGCGGCTGTGCATCGAATTGGCATTGATCAAACTCTGCCAGATCAATGAGCTAAAAAAAAAAATCTGAGGGCTTCTGAGGTCGGTTTTCTCCTGAAAATAGAAGGTTTTGCGGGTAAATTTCAGACGGCAGCTAATGCTTCAGAAGGGGGACAGGCTGTCGCTACTCCTAAACCGGTCAGGCATTTTGCTGAAAATGACCGTCACCGCCCCGATGCTTCTTTTAAAATAAAGGATTCCCTGAGGCAAATCAGCCAAACCCAGCCTGTCGTCAAAGTGCAGAAAACAGAGGTGCAACAATTCAAAGTAGAAGCCCGTGATGTGATCGACGAAAGGAAGGTCGTGGCTGCCCTGGAGCGTTATATACAAGATCATCGTCCTGAACCGACGGTTGCCATAGCTCTCAAGACCCATCGGCCGGAGATCGACGGTGAAAATATTGTTTTAGCAGTAGATAACCAGTTGCAACAAGATAAGCTCGAAGCTTTAAAAATGCATCTCCGGAATGTACTGATGAAATTGTTGAACAATGGCTTTATCACCTTGTCATTTAAGTTATTCGACGATCAGAATTCGACAGAAGAAAAAAAATTATTCACTGCCGGAGAAAAATTCCGGCATTTTATAGAACTCAATCCCGTCGTTGCAGACCTGAAATCGATATTCGGGTTGGAGCTCGATTAAAAAAAGTAAAAGGCTTAACCTTTTACTTTCTATCTACGTCTCTGGAGTTGGCTTGGGCGGTAGGCATGATGACGATGTCGTTCAGGCAGACGTGGGCCGGACGGGTGATAGCGAAAATGATGGTCTCGGCAATATCCTCGTTGGTCAACGGAGTCATGCCCTGATATACTTTGTCGGCAGCCTCTTTATCTCCTTTGTAGCGCACGATGGAAAATTCGGTTTCTACCATTCCCGGGGCGATATTGGTTACTTTAATATGATGTTTCAGCATATCTGTCCGCATAGCCCTGGACAAGGCATCCACAGCATGTTTGGTTGCACAATATACGTTTCCTCCGGGATATACTTCTTTTCCGGCGATGGAGGCCAGATTCACGATGTGACCCGTATTCCGGGCGATCATCAGGGGGGCTACAGCACGGGTGATGTATAACAGGCCCTTTACATTGGTATCGATCATTCTTTCCCAATCGTCGAGGACACCCTCCTGGATGGGAGCGACTCCCACTGCCAAACCGGCATTATTGACCAATACAGAGATATCCCTCCATTTCCCCCCGAGATTTCGAATGGCTGTCTCGACTTCTCCGGACTGACGGATATCGAAGGCTAAGGGGAGTACATCGGCTCCTTTCTGGCAGATACTTTCAGCCAGTTCTTGTAAACGGTCGTTTCTCCGGCCTGTAATGATTACATCGAATCCGGCTTCCGCAGCTTTTAAAGCTGTTGCCTGGCCGATACCGGAAGTAGCTCCGGTGATTAATGCTATTTTATTCATCTTTATCGTATTGTAAAATGATTATCCGAATGATTCACAAACTTACAATTTTTAGCTTTAAAATCGGACAAGATTTGTTGAAAAGAATCAAAATAACTACTTTCGTTCCGTATGTTGAATAAAGCGTTCTATATAATCCTATTCCTATCCTTATCCTGTTGCGTGCAGGCCCAGAAAATAATGCGGAATACCAGTCTGTTGAATTATCAGCGGGGTGACCGGACCGTATTACATTTCGGTTTTAGCCTCGGGATCAATTATATGGACTATAAAGCCGTCTTGTCGGGAGCCAATGGATGGAGGGCGGAATCGGGCAAACTGGATGTCGGATTTCTGGTGGGTATTGTTTCTGAACTGAGATTAGGTGATGATTGGGGGCTGAGATTTTTGCCGGGACTGGAATTCGCTACCTGTTCGCTGGTGTATACGCAGGTGCCGGAGGTTGAAAATAACAAACAATATGCTTATAATGAGTCGGTTTATGTCTCTTTGCCGTTGATGTTGAAATACAAGGCCAAGCGGATTAATAATTTCCGTCCCTTTATTACTGCAGGAAGCAGTTATAAATTCGATTTTCAAAAACACGATAAGATCGATCCGGACAAGTCGGTTTATTTCCGAACCCGTAGAGGGGATGTTTTTCTGGAAATGGGAGCTGGTTCGGATTTTTACCTGCCTTATTTCAAATTTGGAATAGAGTTGCGTTTTTCATTGGGATTGACGGATGTATTGGTACATCGGCCTGATCCCAAAAATCCGGGATATGAGGATTATACACAATCTTTAAGTAAACTACGTGCCCGGATTTTCACGATTTGTTTTAATTTTGAATGATATTCAGCATTCTTATTTATCAGAGATATGTATACAGAAATTCAGATCAGAATAAAGCCAGAACAGGCAGGTGTGGAGGAAACATTGCGGCAAATCGCTGCCCGGGTTGCAGGAGTCGGTGCAGAACGGATCTGCCGGGTAGATATTGTCCGTAAGTCGATCGATGCCCGGCAAAAAGAAGTGATGTTCAACCTGGTCGCCGGACTTCATATCGACCGTATCGAGGAGAAAGAAAAGGTTTTCGTTCCGGCCTACCGGGATGTGTCCGACAGAGAAACGGTGGTCGTGGTCGGTGCAGGGCCTGCAGGTTTATTCGCAGCTTTGCGTTTGATCGAACGTGGTTTCCGTCCTTTGGTACTGGAAAGGGGAAAGGCTGTCGAAGACCGGAAAAAGGATCTGAATGGTTTATATAAGACCGGGATGGTAGATGAGGATTCTAATTTCGGTTTCGGGGAAGGAGGAGCCGGGACTTTTTCCGATGGAAAACTCTATACCCGTTCGAAGAAAAGGGGAGATGTACGCCGGGTTATGGAAATTTTGGTCTATCATGGAGCCAATCCTGCTATTCTGGTCGAAGCCCATCCGCATGTCGGAACCGACAAATTACCCGGAGTGATCGTCAATATCCGTAAAACTATTCAAAAACAGGGAGGAGAAATTCGTTTCGGTTGCCGGGTGACCGGTCTGATAATCCGTGAAAACAGTATACAGGGAGTGATTGCCGGAGGACAGGAAATTGCGAGCCGTCATGTCATATTAGCTACCGGCCATTCGGCCCGGGATATTTATCGGATGTTGCAAAGGCAGGCGGTACGGATGGAGCCGAAAGATTTTGCCGTCGGATTGCGTTTAGAGCATCCCCAGCAGGAGATCGATCGCATCCAATACCACACCCCGGAAGGGAGAGGCAAATGGTTACCTGCTGCTGAATATAATTTTGTCACCAATATAGACGGACGGGGAGTATATTCTTTTTGTATGTGTCCGGGTGGGGTAATCGTACCTGCGGCAACGGGGCCGAACCAACAGGTCGTCAATGGAATGTCCTCCTCCTACCGGAATACCCCCTGGGCAAATTCAGCTATGGTGACAGCTATCGGCCCGGCCGAATTGGAAAGTATGAATTACCGGGGATTATTTGCCGGCATGGTATTTCAGGAAGCCTTGGAACGACAGGCATGGGAGGAAGGGGGCGGTGGGCTTTTCGCTCCTGCTCAGCGGTTGACCGACTTCCTGGCCGGAAAGGACAGTAGCACTTTGCCGGCGACGTCTTATAAACCGGGAGTACATACTTCTGCTATCAGTGAATGGTTGCCCCGGATCGTTTATCGGCGTTTGGCGGCCGGACTGCAATATTTCGGACAACGGGCCAAAGGATTCGTATCCGAACGGGCACTTTTGCTGGGGGTAGAAACCCGTACCTCTTCTCCGTTGAGAATTCCGCGCAATGAGCAGCTGATGCATCCCGAGATACGAGGGTTATATCCTTGTGGTGAGGGGGCTGGATACGCCGGAGGAATCATTTCGGCAGCCATGGATGGCGAAAAATGTGCCGAAAATATCTTCTGAGCAGAAAGCCTGTTATTTTTTTTGAAAAAAATGGATTTTTTTTTTGAAAAGTATTGACATCCTCAATAAAATTGCTACATTTGCCTTTAGAGAGAGGTTTAAAATTCTAACCCTAAAAATTAATATTATGAATAAAGCTCAATTAATCGACGCTATTGCTGAAAAGGCAGGTTTAACAAAAGCAGATTCTAAAAAAGCTCTGGAAGCTTTCGTAGAAACAGTTGGTGAAGCACTGAAAGGTGGTGATAAAGTGGCATTGATCGGATTCGGTTCTTTTTCTGTATCTGAAAGAAGTGCTAGAAGCGGTAGAAACCCACAGACTGGCAAAACGATTACTATTCCGGCTAAGAAAGTTGTTAAATTCAAAGCAGGCGCTGAATTGGCAGAAAAATTCTGATCAGGAAATTAAGATAAAAGAAGGGGTGTTTCGAAAAAGCACCCCTTCTTTTGTATGGGATTGTATATGGAAAAACAGAAAATAGAGAATTGGAAGGTACTCCGTTCGGAGTATATCGCCAGAGAACCCTGGTTTACAGCCCGCCGGGATGAAGTGCAATTGCCGAACGGTAATGTCATTCCTACTTATTATGTATTGGAATATCCGGCCTGGATTTGTGTGATCGCTCTTACTAAGGAAGGGGGGATGATCATGGAAAGACAATACCGGCACGGAATCGGACGGGTTGATTATGAATTGTGTGCCGGGGTTGTAGATCCTACAGATGCCAGTCCTTTAGAAGCAGCCAAACGGGAATTACTCGAAGAAACCGGTTTCGGAAACGGAGAATGGCAGAGCTACATGATCATAAGTGCGAATCCCGGAACGCATAATAACCTGACTTATTGTTTCTTGGCTACCGGAGTGGAGAAGGTGATGGAGAGGCATCTCGAACCGACCGAAGACATTGTGGTGGAAGTATTAAGGCCGGAACAAGTGAGAACTCTCTTACTGAAAAATGAAATCATACAGGCGACTCACGCAGCTCCCCTTTGGAAGTATTTTGCTGAGAATCGTTGAATCTTGTTGTGTTTATTATGAAATCCATCAAAGAACAAGTAGAATATTTACGGGATTTTGTTGTCGATGAAAAAAATGCTCTGTTCGATCGGTTGATACAGGAGCGGACCGATTATGTAACGGTTGTGTTAGAAGATTTATTTCAATCACATAATCAAAGTGCGGTGATGCGCTCGGCCGATTGTTATGGGATACAACATGTCCACCTGATCGAAAACCGGAATTCATACGATATGACTTCCACAGTTTCGCAGGGTGCGCGGGATTGGCTGTCTATTCACCGGCATAAAGAACTGGAAAACAATACCCAGGCTACGATCGATCAGTTGAGGGCCGAAGGTTATCGTATCCTGGCTACGACTCCCCATGCCAACGATATTTTTGTCGACGATATCGATTTGGAAAAAGGGAAAATGGCTTTTTTCTTCGGGACAGAATTAACCGGTTTGTCCGATTTGGTTATCGGACAGGCAGACGAATTTGTAAAAATACCGATGTATGGGTTTACCGAAAGTCTGAACGTGAGTGTTTGTGCGGCTATTACGATGTACAGTGTTACCCGTCGTTTGCGCGGGAGCGGTATCGACTGGCATTTATCCGATCGGGCGAAGGATGAAATCTTATTCAAATGGTATAAAAATGCCATCAAAGCTTCCGGCGAAATTCTGGAAAGATTCAATGAAGAATAGGAACAGAAAACTTCGGGGTATGAAATGGTTTTGGATTCTGGGGGTACTATTGGGGGCCGGAGGGCCGGTGCGGGCACAAATGGATAGTGTTGTCATCTGCTTGGAAAAAATCAAGACGGCGACCGAAGATTCGGTACGCTTGGAATATGCCGGCGAGATCGAATATTTTATACGGTCTTCGGCTTTCGGTAGTTATCGGACTGAAAAGCCTGTGAAATATTTGGGGTATAAGAGATCGGACGATGCAGGGATCGAGTTGTTTTCCTGGGCCGTACCTCTGCGCGAAGGGCAGGCCTTTTATAATTTATTCCGCTTTAAAAATCCGGAGCGGAGTTACCTGATCAAAGCGTTGCCCGGAGATCGGATGGCTTGGTTGTTTTATGATTTTGTCCCTTTCGAACATCAGAAGCAGGGGTATGTACTTTTGCTGGGATGGTCGAAAACCCGGAATACCAACCGGAAAGCGGTATGGGTGGCCTGTTTCCATCCCGACGGAACGGTCACTTATAATCATCCTCTTTTGAGAAAAGGAGAGAGCAGAAGTGCTTCTCTGACCTTTGAATATGCGCTGGATGCGAGTATGCTTTTGAAACAAGATAAAAACGGAAAACGTATCCTTTTCGATCATCTTGCTCCTACAGATCCGAAATATGAAGGCTATTTTATGTTTTATGGGCCCGATGCTTCCTGTGATGCTCTGGTTTTAAAAAAGGAAGAGTGGTGGTATGAAGAGAATCTGACCAATTAATTCAACATATACAAGACAGATGGAAGAAGATAAATTTAATTTTTTAACAGAACAATTCGACGATATAAAAATTCTCCGGTATCAGGTACCGGCTTTCGGGCAACTTCCATTACGGGAAAAGATCTTTGTCTATTACCTGAGTCAGGCTGCTTTGGCAGGCCGGGATATACTATGGGATCAGAATAACCGGTATAATTTGCGTATCCGGAAGATTCTGGAACGGATTGTCCGGGAATATCCCGGGGATCGGAATACCGATGAGTTCGGGCGTTTTCTGATTTATACGAAGAAGGTGTTCTTTGCCAATGGCATCCATCATCACTATTCTATGGATAAGTTTATCCCTGGTTTTTCTAAGACTTATTTTCAGGAATTGTTGGCGTCGATCGGTATTCCGGAGGTGTTTCCCGAATTGGAACGAGTTATGTTCGACTCCGGTTATATGGCCAAGCGGGTGGTTTTGGACGAAGGGAAAGATTTGATCCGGGCTTCGGCTAATAATTATTATATGAATGTAACCCAGCGGGAAGTCGAAGAATTTTACCGCACTTCCGGTGAAGAGGATTCCTGTCCGGTATCCCGGGGATTGAATTCGACCCTGGTCAAAGAGGAAGGGGTAATCCGGGAAGCAGTCTGGAAAATAGGAGGAAAGTACGGTCAGGAATTGGCCCGGGTCGTAGCATGGCTTGAAAAAGCGATACCCTATGCTTATAACGAACAGCAGCAGAAAGTAATTCGGTTATTGATCGATTACTATAAAACGGGAGATTTAAAACTTTTTGACCGGTATTCGATCGAATGGTTGAAAGAGGATCAGGCCCCGGTCGATTTTATCAACGGGTTTATAGAGGTATACGGGGATCCTCTGGCTTATAAGGCCAGTTGGGAATCGGTGGTGGAGATCGTCGATCAGGAAGCCGGAGAACGCACCCGTAAACTGGCCGGAGAGGCACTGTGGTTCGAACAGCATGCCCCTATTCGCGAAGAATTTAAGAAACAAGAAGTGAAAGGCATCACTGCTCGTGTTATGCAGGTGGCTATGCTTGGCGGAGATTGTCATCCGGCTACTCCGATAGGGATCAATTTGCCCAATGCCGAATGGATCCGCGAACGCTACGGAAGTAAATCGGTGACTTTGGACAATATCACTTATGCCTATGATATGGCAGCTAAATCTTCCGGGATGATCGACGAGTTTGCCGGTTCGGACGAAGAAATTCGTTTGGCTCGTGAATGGGGAACTATCGGGAGTAATGTGCATACCGATCTTCACGAATGTCTGGGTCATGGGTCGGGAAAAATGTTGCCGGGTGTGACTACCGAAGCATTGCGTAATTATTATTCTACGATAGAAGAAGCCCGGGCGGATTTGTTCGCCCTCTATTATATCATGGATCCCAAATTGGTCGAACTGGGAATTATCCCTTCGTTGGAAGTGGCTAAAGCGGAATACAACAGCTATATCCGGAACGGTTTACTGGTACAACTCACCCGCATTAAATTCGGAGACCGGCTTGAGGAATCCCACATGCGTAACCGCCAGACGATAGCCGCCTGGGCTTATGAACAGGGGAAAGAAGCGAATGTAATAGAGAAAGTGCAAAGGGCAGGTAAGACCTATTTTATCATTCGTGATTTCGATGCTTTAAGAGTACTTTTCGGGCAATTGCTGGGAGAAGTACAGCGGATCAAATCGGAAGGAGATTTCGAGGGAGCCCGGAAATTGATCGAGACCTACGGAGTAAACGTCGACCGTCGGTTACACCGTGAAGTGTTGACCCGTTACGAAGCTTTGGGAGTGGCTCCATATGCCGGTTTTATCAACCCTGAATATCGCCTCGTCGAACAAGATGGAAAAATTATCGATGTCGGAATCACTTATCCCGACGACTTTCTGGGACAGATGATGGGGTATGGGGAAAAAAGGTAAAAGGATGAAAGGCTATAGGCTAAAAGCAAAAAAGCTATAGGCTTTGGGTTTTCTTACCTTTTGTCTATAGCTTTTAATGCTTCTTCGCCTTTAGCCTTAAGCTTCTTCGCCTTTAGCTTTTTTAATGCTTCTTCGCCTTTAGCCTTTAGCTTCCTTGCCTTTAGCTTTTTTAATGCTTCTGCCGTGCCGTAATGATAGCCATAAAGTCGTCGGCTTTCAGGGAAGCTCCGCCGATAAGGCCACCGTCGACGTCTGCCTGACAGAATAGTTCGTCGGCATTTTTGGGGTTGCAGCTTCCGCCGTATAAGATCGAGGTGTTGTCAGCTACTTCTTTACCATATTTGTCGGCGATGGTTTTACGGATAAAGGCATGCATTTCCTCAGCTTGTGCAGAGGTGGCTGTTTTGCCGGTACCGATAGCCCATACCGGTTCGTAAGCTACGACGATGTGTGCGAACTGATCGGCAGAGAGGTTGAATAAACCGTTTACCAATTGAGATTTTACTACTTCGAAATGTTTGCCGGCTTCCCTCTCGGCTAAAACTTCTCCGACGCAGAAAATGACATCCAGGTTATTTTCCAGGGCACGTTGTACCTTCTTAACCAGGATTTCATCGGTTTCTCCGTAATAGCTTCTTCTTTCAGAGTGACCGAGAATGACATACCGGCTTCCGGTAGAGGCCACCATAGCTGCGGATACTTCACCGGTATATGCTCCGGAGACTTCTGTAGCGCAGTTTTGTGCAGATACGGCAATGACTGCAGGATCTACCATTTTACTTACTTCGGCCAGATGAATGAAAGGGGTACCGATGATGACCTTCACATCCTTTGCATTAGCAGCTTTTACTTTGCTGTTTACCTCTTTAGCCAGTTCAATCCCTTCCTGCAGGGTTTTGTTCATTTTCCAGTTACCGGCAACAATTTTTTTTCTCATGATTCGTTGTTTTAAATTGCTTTATATTCTTTAATTGTCAGTTTGATTTCTTTCTTTATTTTATCATCCTTTTATATTTCCGGATTATATAGAGAAATATGCAGGCGATATAGAGCATAATCAGGCTGTAGATCAGATATCTGTCTGTGATAGCCTGTTGTTCTTGCAGGCAATAGGAAGCTAAGTCTTTGTTCTGTAATTCCTCCACTTCCGGCAGATCCCGGTGGCCCCATTTGTCGAGGATAGTCCCCTGACGTAAAAGGATCAAGCCGGGGTTCGAGCGTACGATCGTTTTCAACTGTATTTCATCGGTTGAACAATAATCATAATTTACCTGATGAGCTTCGGTATATTTCCGGATATCATCGGCGGCAGAAGCACTCAAACCATAAAACCGGTAACCTTTATCTTTGGCATATGCTGCCAGTCGGTTCAATTTTTCCTGATTTTCAGGATCGGTTTTATTGATGTTGTAAGCGATAACCAAAAAGGTATATCCATTATCTTCTAATACTTCCTGGGTGATGTCTCCCAATTCCGGATGTTCGATGACGAAATCATGAATCGGAGCTTTATATCCTTCTTTGATCAGTTTCTGATCCGAGCTGACATATTCCCAGTTTACGGTATCTTGCCAGGGATAGTTTTCTTCTGTAAAGTCTTTTACTTCTCCTGTCTGTTTGTTTTTGTATTTGAGCGTAATCGCATATTCGTCATGCGGAGCTCCGTCGGGGATGGCCATACCCTCGGAGATATTTTTACCGATAGCATAGGGACGGAAATCCACGATAGGCAGGTGACGGAAAGAGTACCATTGTACACAGAACATGAAAATAACCGTCCCCACTAAAACCACAGTTTGTTCCAGAAAGTTGAAAATCGGTTTATACTTATCTCTTGTGTAAAAGATAACTAATGTCATCGCCAGCAGAATGATATTTTTCCAGAAAGTTTCCCAATTGGTTAAGATCAGGGCATCCCCGAAACATCCGCAGTCTGTGACCGGATTCTTGATAGCCAGGATCAGGGTGAGAGGAGTAAAAAATCCCATAAACAAAATGGCTCCCCAGGCAGCTGTTTTTATCTTGATATTCAGGAACAGACAGATACCGATAAGAAATTCTGCCATAGAGAGCAAGAAGGAGAAAAACAGGGTACTGAATCCCATCCAACTCATGCCGAAAGCATTGAAATAATCGGTGAACTTGTAGTCTGAACCGAGCGGGTCCACTCCTTTTACAAAACCAGAATAAATAAATACAATACCGACTAAAATACGGCAGATATTTCTCAATAATTTCATATGGTTGTGTTTATTATAGATTGACATTTTCTACAGTCAGCCGGATCAAAGCGAATACGGCATAATTGATCATATCGTAATAGTTTGCGTCGATGCCTTCCGAAATTAAGGTGTTGCCCTGATTATCTTCGATCTGTTTCGTACGGTTGATTTTCATCAGGATCAGGTCGGTATAAGAACTGGTCCGCATACTTCGCCACGCTTCACCGTAATCGTGATTTTTATCCAGCATCAGGGCTTTGGCTTTTTGAAAATAGTTTTCATATAATTGGGAAATCCGTTGCTGATCGGTCGGGATATCTTCTCCCGGTCCTAATTCCAGCTGAATCAGCCCCATGATGGAGTAATTGACGATACCGATAAATTCAGGGACAATCCCTTCGTTGATTTTGCAGACCCCTTTTTCTTCGATACTCCGGATCCGGTTGGCTTTAATAAATATTTGGTCGGTGATCGATGTCGGCCGTAAAATTCTCCAGGCCATTCCATAGTCGTGCATCTTTTTGGTAAAGATATCGCTGCATGTTCCGATCACTATATCGTATTCTTGAGCTGTTTCAGGCATAGTGTTAAATAATTAAAAACGTACCGATAAAATCGGGTTTATAGACTTTACAGACAAAATAAAAACGGTACGATAAATTTGTTATTATTTTGAACGTGTAAAATTAATGAATAGATTTGAGAAGTAAAAAAGATTGAGGTGAAAGATTGAGGATTAGAAAGAAAGATGGAAAAGAAAAAAGAACTATAATAAATTGAAAGCATTGAAAACAATAAAGTTAGGAAATCAGGAATTGGATTTTACTGTTCCGGCAGTGATGGGGATACTGAATGTAACTCCAGACTCTTTTTATGATGGTGGAAGATACCTGAGTGAGGTAAAAATTGTCGAACGCATTCATCAGATTATGGATGAAGGGGCGGACATGATCGATGTCGGGGCTTATTCTACCCGTTCCGGAGCCGATTATGTAGACGATCGGGAAGAAATCAGACGTTTGTTGCAGGCGGTGGAACTGATTCGGAAACATTATCCGGAGGCGATCGTTTCGATCGATACTTTCCGGGCAAAAGTAGCCGAAGAAATCGTCGCTGCTCAGGGACCTGTTATCGTGAACGATATTTCGGGAGGAACGATGGATGAGGGGATGTTTGATTATGTGGCCCGGACCGGTGTGCCTTACATCATGATGCATATCCAGGGGACTCCACAGACGATGCAGAAAAATCCTCATTATGAAAGTATCGTAAAAGAAGTAAGGAAATTTCTGACAGATCGGATCGCTTGCCTGAATGCCGAAGGTTTTGATAATATTATTCTGGATCCCGGCTTCGGTTTCGGTAAGACTTTGGCACACAACTATGAGCTGATGAATGGGTTGGAGCATTTTCAGGACCTCGGTTATCCCCTGTTGGTCGGAATTTCCAGAAAATCGATGATTTACAAATTGCTGGGTAATTCACCGGCAGAAGCATTGAACGGTACCGCTGTGTTGAATACGGTCTCTTTACTGAAAGGAGCGAATATTTTAAGGGTGCACGATGTCAGAGAAGCTTGTGAAGCGGTAAAGATCTTCAAGGCATTGTCCGGAGAAATGTAATGCCCCATTTTTGGTAACTGGCTTTCCTTGCAGAAACCGATCGGAAGACCGGCGGAGTTAAAGTTCGGGTTCAGGACCGAAGTGTGTGACTTCGCCGGTCAGCCTTTGGGGCTTTTAATCGGTTTTCAGGGTTCCCAGAAGAGGAGCGATGATTTGCCAAAGGACGATCCCGACAGTCACCGAGATATTGAAAGAGTGTTTCGTCCCGAATTGGGGAATCTCTATACAACCGTCGGACAGATCGATTACCTCTTGTTGCACTCCCTTGACCTCATTCCCGAAGATCAGCGCATATTTCTGACCGGGTGACAGAGAAAAGTTTTCCAGCGAAGTGGTATTTTCGGCTTGTTCGATGGCAAAAATCCGATAACCTTCCTTTTTCAACCGATCGACCGCTTCTGTGGTATCTTTGACATATTCCCAATCGACCGCATCTTCGGCTCCCAGGGCAGTTTTATGCACTTCCCTGTTTTCCGGAGTGGAGGTGATACCGCAGAGAAAGATTTTTTCGATGCGGAAAGCATCGGAGGTTCGGAAGACCGAACCTACATTATTCTGACTGCGGACATGATCCAATAGGATGACCACCGGGAGCTTGGGAGCTTTTTTGAAGGCTTCGGTACTGATCCGGTTCAATTCTTCGTTTTGTAATTTTCGAAAGTTCGTCATGGCGTCTCTTATTGTGTGTTGGCAATTTCTCCGATGAGTGTGGCGGAAGTACAATCCTTGATTTTAACCTGAATCAAAGAACCGATCGGAATATTTTTAGCCGGAAAAACGATTACTTTATTCTGACTACTCCGTCCGAACATCTCGTCGGAGCTCTTTTTAGATACGCCTTCTACCAATACTTCGAAAGTTTTACCGATATCGCGGCGGTTACTTTCCAGCGACCATCCGGTTTGCAGGTCGATCAGTTCCTGCAGACGCCTGCCTTTCGTGGTTTCGTCGATGTTATCCGGGAGGCTTTTGGAAGCTTGGGTACCGGGGCGTTCCGAATATTTGAACATATATGCCAGATCGAACCCCACTTCCCGCATCAATTCCAGTGTTTGCCGGTAATCTTCTTCGCTTTCGTTATGGAAGCCCACAAATACATCTGTCGAGATGCCGCAATCGGGGACGATGCGGCGAATGGCAGCGATCCGGTCGAGATACCATTCCCGTGTATATTTGCGGTTCATATCTTTCAGGACAGAATTACTTCCCGATTGTACCGGCAGGTGAATGGCTTTGCAGATATTGGGCCAACGGGCGATCGTTTCCAGGGTTTTATCGCTCATGTCTTTGGGATGTGAGGTGGCGAAACGAATCCGCATATCCGGGACCGTACGGGCTACTAATTCCAGAAGAGCCGGAAAGTCGACCCTCGTTTGTTCGTCTTTATAAAGATAGGAATTGACGTTTTGTCCCAATAAAGTGACTTCTTTGTATCCCCGGCGTTGCAAATCGATCACCTCGCCGACGATACTGTGCGGACTCCGGCTGCGTTCCCGTCCACGGGTATACGGGACAATACAGTACGTACAAAAATTGTTACATCCCCGCATGATAGATACGAAGCCCGAAATCGCCGTCTCGTCTATGCGCGAGGGGCAAATGTCTTTATAAGTCTCGGTGGTAGAAAGTTCGATATTGATGGCTTTTTTGCCTTGTGCTGCCTGTTCGATCAATAGAGGCAGGTCCATATAAGCATCGGGACCGACGACGATATTGACATTTTTCTCTTCTTCGAAGAGTTTCGCCCCCAGGCGTTCGGCCATACAACCCATCACGCCTACCAGGAGGTGAGGGTTGCGTTTCCGGATTTCCGAGAATCCCTGTACCCGGCCTCTTACCCTTTGTTCGGCATTTTCCCGTACAGAACAAGTATTCACCAGAATGACATCCGCTTCGTTCTTATCGGTTGTATGTTCGAAGCCGGCGGCGGTCAGAATGGCTGCTACAACTTCGCTATCAGCCACATTCATCTGGCAACCATAGGTTTCTATATAAAATTTTTTTACCATAATTTTTGTTGTTTCTTTCTCTCCGAATAGATCGTCCTATTGTTTTTAATCTACCGCAAAAGTAATATTTTCAAATGGAAGAGCTGTCTGATTCATAAATTTTATGGTTGAATGACTAGCGCGGGAGAATAATTCGTTTAAATTTGTGGGATGGATAGAAAACGTATATATTATATGGTTAGTTTTCATCGTTTGATTCATTATCAACTCAATGGTCAACTGCACCATATGGATACGTTTGCCGTGCGTGGTTAACGATACAAAGATACGAATTTATCTTATTTATGTCTTTATAGACTGCATACTTCCCACAAAACATACAGTCTATGGAAGACGTGTTTGTGATTTTCGGTCACTGTTCGTGTTATTAAAAATCATTTTTTTCTTTTGATCGGGAGTCTGGGAAATAATTTCCTGAAACGCACCAGATAAATGGTAATATTTCCTCCTGCAATAATCAGAGTGACTGCGAGAATAATCATCAACATACCGCAACTCAACCGTAGTGTCAGGGATTCTCCGAAAACGACTACTCCGAAGAAGACAGCGGTCAAAGGCTCTAAAGCCCCCAAGATAGCTGTAGGGGTGGAACCGATATATTGTATGGCCTGGGTAGTACAAAGAAATGAAATCGCCGTTGGAAAAATAGCTAAAGCGATCAGGTTACCCCACAAATACCAGGTTTCAGCCACACGAAGACTTTGGCCGAAATCGACCCGGACCAAAAATAAGACTAATCCAAAGAGTAAAACATAGAAAGTCAACGAAAGCGTCGCTAAATTCTTCAGGGTCGACTGGTTCACTCCTACAATATAAATAGCATAGGATAGGGCAGAAATCATCACCAAAATAATTCCTGTCAGATTAAGTGTGCTACCGTCACCGCTTTTATATAGCAGGCCGATACCTCCCAAGGCCAGTAAGATACATAATACTGTCGGTAAGGTTAATTTTTCTTTAAATGCGATCCACATGATCAATGCAACCAGGATAGGATAGACAAACAACAAAGTGGAGGCAATACCGACATCCATATAATTGTAACTCTGAAACAATGCCAGCGAGGAAAGGGCTACCAGTAATCCCATTATGATCAAGGGCAACACTTCTTTACGTTTCAGCTTAAAACTTCTCCCCCTTGCCACGATCATCATCCCCAACACGGGTATGGCAAAAAGATAACGGAAAAAAAGAACCGAATCCGGATTCATACCTGCTTTATACAACGGCAAGGCAAATAACGGATTCATCCCGTAAGTGGCCGCAGCAACGGCACCTAAAATATATCCCTTGGCTTTTACGTTCATAAAATTGAATTTTGACGCCAAAAATAATTCATTTTTAGTTATCTGATCAGTACAACAGCCAAAATTTATTGAGGAAATTAGAGTTACAGGAGTTATAAAGGTCCGGAGTAAACCTTCATAATTTCTTTTTCCGACGAGCAACGAATCAAAACAATTAACGACCGGGAAGCAGAGGGTAGGCGACCCTTTTCGAATGCATGGAGAAATCCATGATAGTCGACAGCTAAAAAACGTCCGTTTTTAGTATTAAAAGGAAGCAATTAATCTCCCTGGTAATAATTATTCGGTATTGCAAAACCTTCGAAAGGAATATTGTCCCTGTTTAGCTTCCAGGCGGTATCGAAAATACCGAGGGTTACAGATGTTGATTCTAACCGCTGTAACCCTTGTTGCTTAAAAGCGCTTTGATCTTGTTTTTAGAATCTGATTCCCAACGTGATTCGGGCTTCATTACTTAGGTATTTGTTTTTTACAGGTTCGGCTTGAATGTCGTAGTAGGAATAAAATACGGTTTCATTCTCCGAGAACTTATGAATAAATGCTGCATCACAATAGAACATACCGAAATTGAGGCCGGCTCCTGCAGTAAAAGCCTGAATGCGGTTATAATTTTTATGAGTTTCGTTGTGGTAGGGGGAATCCCAGAATGCATAACCGGCCCGCAGGCTGAACAGACTGTTGAAACGATATTCGGCACCAACCCTGAAATTATGGGTAGCACGAAGATAATCTTCGATGTCCTGGTTGGTGGTTTGTTCCATAGAACCGTTATAATCGTCTTCAATCTCGCTGATATTGGCATTCTGGTAATTGACATATTCGTAATCGACACTGACGATAGCCTTTTGGTTGAGTACCGTGGCCATGCTTAACATAGCCCGCCAGGGGGTACGCATATTAAAGTCTATCGAATAGTCCGGACTGTAAAAATCGAACTCGTAGCCCTCTCTGCCATTTGACGGATCTTGTGACGTATAGAAAGACGAGTATATCGAAGTGGCCATGCTGTAATTCATATTGTACCAGGTCGGGGTATGGATGGCAGCTCCTAACCGGATTTCCGGGATAGGACGATAAATTACACCGAATTTCAGATTGGTACCCACTCCATTCATTTTCTTATATTCATAATAAGTATAATAATCTAATCCACTGGGTGAATTTTCGGAGGGAGCTTCCGTATACCCGGAATGCATTTTATACCAGATGGACTGAATACCGATGGTCAATCCCAGGTACAATTTGTCTTTATAATTGGTACCGAAAGAAAAAGCATATTCTCCCTGGTTACCGTCTTCTTTCATGCGTTTGGTCTGGGCCACAATTTCTCCATTATGGAAGATAGAGTGATAGTAGCCGAAATTAGGATCTTCTTCATCCTTGTTCCGGTTGATCAGGTAACATTGATAAGCCAGATAGTTGCGGAAAGAATTCAATTCATCGGAGGGATAATTTCCGCTGCTTGCGGCTAATACGTCCAGCAAAGAGGTGGAGGAGTTCCAGATCACCTGATCGGTTTTTCGGTTGAAATTATTCAAATTGGTATAATTGATACCGAAATTGATGCCTTTCCAGTCGAAGTTGGGAGAATAAAAAGCGAATACAGCTCCCAGATCTCCCAATTGGAAAGAATTATCTTTAGGACTATAGTCGGTAGCCTTGGTGTTGGCAAAATTTAAACTGGGCGTAATGGAGATTTCCGATTTCCTGAAAACGCCGATACCGGCCGGGTTGGAACTTAGGGTTGACAGATCACCCCCCAAAGCTCCGAAGGCACCCGCCATACCTGCCGAACGGGCTGTTCCCCAGTTCTGTATCCTTGAAAATTGTACGGCATCCTCGAAAGTCTGGGCTTGTGAAGCAAATGTGAATCCCAGAAGAACGGATAATATGATTACTTTTTTCATGATGTACTGGTTTAAGTTTATCTTCTAGTTGGACGATTTACTGTGCCCCGGGAGGAACCACCCGAACTCCGGGAAGGGCTGTAACTACTGCCTGAACTCCGGGAAGGCGAATAGCTGCTACCCGAACTCCGGGAGGCCGATGAAGATCTCCGGGGAACATAATTCGAAGAACTGTTGTTATTATAAGTCGGTCTGTAACTATTTTGAGGACGATTATAAGTTTTTACATTACCTGAACCGCTACCGGACGGACGGGTATACCGGTTGTTCGTAGTGGTTGAAGGCCGGGTTGTGGTAGATGGCCGGTTAGTCGTCGTTGATGGCCGCGTTGTCGTTGTCGGGCGATTCGTCGTTGTCGACGGCCGGGTGGTTGTCGACGGCCGGGTTACCGGACGTGTTCCCCCTTGTGAGGGACTGGACGTATTGGTTCCCCGGCGTATATTCGAGCCTGTATTCGGCCGGGTGATCGTTCCTGGACGGGTAGTTGTCGTATTCGGACGTGTCGTACCTGTCGGCCGGTTGATACCGGAAGTATTGGGGCGTGTTGTGCCCGGACGGTTAATCGTTCCGGTTGAACTGCCCGGACGGGTGGTTGTTCCTGTTCCTGGCCGTAAAGAGTTGCTGGTGCCCGGGCGTAACGCACTTCCTGTACCCGGACGGGTGCTGTTCGGGCGGTTCAACCCATTGTTGCTGTTGGGCCGATTTCCGTTTGGGCGTATGCCGCTTACTCCGCCTCCGAATCCAGGCCGTTGTCCTGCCCAATGAGGCCGGTTGGGCCTGTTGGGATAATGACCGCTTCCACCGCCCCAGTGCGGATAATCCCAACCGGGATGTCCCCAATGTGGGTGATGCCAGTGTGGATAACCCCATCCCGGATAGTAACCACCGTACCAGGGGCGATACCAGGGATCGTACCAACCTCCGTACCAAGGATCGTACCAACCTGAATTCCATCCGAATCCGATGCTCCAGCCCGGACCGCCCCAGCCCAGATTCAGACTCCAGTTGAAACGGTTGTTGAAAGTAGCGTCGAAAGCCCAACTGTCGAAGCGGGGATTGTTCCATACGATGGTCCAGATATATTTCGGATAAGTACCGAAAAGCAGGGAAGAATATAAATTGATATTCGTATTGGACGGAAACCACCAGTAACGTCCGTTATCTGTATAGACATTCCAATCCGAATCGAACGAAAGGTTGAGGGCTATTTCCTGCCCATTGCTGAAATTGGCGAATCCTTCGGGATACATGTTGATGATCCGTTGTATTTCTGCCAAATCGCTGGCCGGGCCCCGGTAGCCTCCGATCCAGTATCCGGTATTTTCGTACAAGGTCATATCGATCTCTTCATTGTTGGCAAGCTTCTCTTCTGCTTCCCGGGTCAAGCTTTGGATATTCACTTGCTCCAATTGCCCGCTACGGGCATTGATCTTCGTGTTGTTACTACTCGAGAAGGTGGCAGGAGGTGTACTGCTACCTGCTGAACGGGAGATTTCCCCGGCTAAGACAGTCGGATCGACCGGTTGTTCGGTCCCGATATCATGTCCGGTAAGATTTTCTACTTCCCGGATAGCCAGCGCTTTTTTCCCGGGGACGTAATAGATATCGTCCTCCATGATAGAGCTGAAATTCCGGGTAGTGGAACAGGATACTATTATAAAAGCAAGACCTGCTATGTATAAAGAAAATTTCATGTTGTTTTATTTATTCGTTTTATTATTAATATCAAAAAGTATACCAAGAAAAAATTTGCTATTGTTTTTATAATTCTTTTTTAACCTGTTGCCGATCATGGAATAAAAATAATCAAATTCGGTCACATCTACTATTTTTTTCTTTAAATTTGCTCCCGTTTTATCAAATAATAAGAAGATGGGCAAGTTTTTAACATCAAGAAGCGAAGATTACTCACAATGGTATAATGAATTAGTGGTAAAAGCCGGTTTGGCCGAACAATCCGTAGTGAGAGGATGTATGGTGATCAAGCCTTACGGATATGCGATCTGGGAGAAGATCCAGCGTCAGTTGGACGATATGTTTAAACAAACAGGGCATGTCAATGCTTATTTCCCGTTGTTGATTCCCAAATCTTTTTTCTCTAAGGAAGCCGATCATGTCGAGGGGTTTGCAAAAGAATGTGCTGTTGTGACGCATTATCGCTTGAAAAATGACCCGAACGGAGGAGGAGTTGTTGTCGATCCGGCAGCAAAATTGGAAGAAGAGTATATCATTCGTCCGACTTCGGAGACCATCATCTGGAATACTTATAAAAACTGGATACAATCCTATCGGGATCTGCCGATTTTGTGTAATCAGTGGGCTAATGTGATGCGTTGGGAAATGCGTACCCGGATGTTTTTGCGTACGGCTGAATTTTTGTGGCAGGAAGGACATACAGCCCATGCTACGAAAGAAGAGGCGTTGGAAGAGGCCAATAAGATGGTGAGGGTGTATGCCGATTTTGCACAAAATTGGATGGCTGTTCCCGTCATTATGGGCTCGAAGAGTGAGAGCGAGCGGTTTGCAGGTGCCCTGGAAACCTTTACGATCGAAGCTCTGATGCAGGATGGAAAAGCTTTACAAGCCGGAACTTCGCACTTCCTCGGACAGAATTTTGCCAAAGCTTTCGATGTACAGTTCACCAATGCTGAGGGAAAACTCGAATACGTGTGGGCAACTTCGTGGGGGGTATCGACCCGTTTGATGGGTGCCCTGATCATGGCTCATTCGGATGATAACGGTTTGGTATTGCCTCCGAAATTAGCACCTTTGCAGGTGGTTATCGTGCCGATCTATAAAGGGGCCGAAGGATTGAAAAAAATCAGCGATAAAGTACAGGGGCTGATCGAAAAACTGAGAGCTAAAGGAATCTCCGTAAAATATGACGATCGCGATACCCAGAAACCGGGTTGGAAATTTGCCGATTACGAATTGAAAGGTGTGCCTGTGCGTTTAGCGATGGGAGAACGGGATTTGGAAAACGGTACCATCGAAGTGGCTCGCCGCGATACTTTGACGAAAGAAACTTTGCCTTTGGAGGGTATTGTCGGACATATAGAAAAATTGTTAGAGGATATCCAGGAAAATATTTATAAGAAAGCATTGGATTTCCGTAATAGTATGATCACTAAAGTGGATTCGTACGATGAATTTAAAAATCTGCTGGAAAGTAAAGGCGGATTTTTCCTTTGTCATTGGGATGGTACTGCAGAAACTGAAGAAAAGATAAAAGCCGATACCAAAGCGACGATCCGTTGTATTCCTTTCGATAGCCCTGAAGAAGAAGGAAAAGATATGGTGACCGGTAAACCGTCTCATCGGAGAGTGTTGATTGCGAAAGCCTATTAATGTAATATGTAAAAAGCTAAAAGCTGGCAGGTAAGTTTGCTGTTTTTAGCTTATAGCTTTTTACTTTTAGCTTTTTTGCTTTTTATGATGAATGTTACTGACCGTTTTTTGAAGTATGTAGGTTATGGTACTCAGTCAGACCCGAATACGGGATTGAATCCCAGTACACCGGGACAGATGGAGTTTGCCCATGTATTGAAGGAAGAGATGGAAGCTATAGGTATCCAGGAGGTGGAACTGGATGAATTCGGCTATGTGATGGGAGTTATACCTTCTACTGTGGAACGGGAAACACCGGCTATCGGGTTTATCGCCCATATGGATACCAGCCCCGAAATGAGTGGCAGGCATGTGAACCCCCGGATTATCGAGAATTATGCGGGCAATGATATTGTGCTGAACAAAGAGAAGGGAATCGTACTTTCGACGGAGGAATTTCCGGAATTGATGAATTATGTGGGGCAAACATTGATCACTACAGATGGGAATACCTTGTTGGGTGCTGACGATAAAGCCGGAATCGCCGAGATTTTGACCGCAGCCGAATATCTGATCGGACACCCCGAAGTTAAACACGGTAAAATATGCATCTGTTTCACTCCCGATGAGGAAATAGGGGAAGGGCCCGATCATTTTAATGTAAAAAAATTCGGGGCTAAGTTTGCCTATACGATGGATGGAGGAGAGATCGGAGAATTGGAATTTGAGAATTTTAATGCCGCTAATGCCCGGATCGTTTTCAAAGGACGGAATATTCATCCCGGGTATGCGAAGAATAAAATGGTCAATTCGATTGCTGTAGCCAATGAGTTTATGGCTAGTCTGCCTAAAAAAGAAGTGCCTGAAAATACTTCCGGTTACGAAGGTTTTTTCCATGTGTATTCGATAAAGGGAGATGTGGAAACTACCGAGATCGAAATCCTGATCCGTGATTTTGACCGGGAACGTTTTGAATGGCGCAAAAATACGATCGAGAACGGGGTGCGTGAATTTTCCAAACGTTTTGGGTTGAAAATCGAGTTGGAATTGAAGGAGCAGTATAGCAATATGCGTGAAAAGATCGAACCGGTTCACTACATTATCGATATTGCAAAGCAAGCCATGCAGGAGTTGAATATCAAGCCGTTGATCGTGCCGATCCGGGGAGGTACGGATGGGGCACGGTTGTCGTTTATGGGGTTACCTACTCCGAATCTTTTTACGGGAGGACATAATTTTCACGGGCGCTATGAATATATACCCGTTTATGCAATGGAAAAAGCCGTACAGCTGATTATACGGATTGCCGAATTGTGTACGAAAATCTAGTTTGACTTTTTAAATCGTTTCATAAGGCAGAAATTCAGAAAACCGACTTTCTTTTCCGGCTTCGGATTGTTTTCTGGTTAGAGATGAAATTATATCTCGTCATCACGTTGTGATTGTCATTGATATTCCGGTCCGATCGGGTGATGAGCCGGTAAGAATCGGTATTGCTGCCGAAACCGGTTCAGGAACCGGTTTCGGTTGGGAAATATTGTGATAAATTAAAATAAATTCACTACTTTTGAGGAAGTGTTTTTAAATAGCGTGGTTATGAAAAAGTACATTTCTGAAATGATCTTTACTTTCATCTTTGTACTGGTTGTTTTGGGTGTAACCGATGACAAGAAGGGAACACCGGTGATGTGTGGTTTGGCGATCGGACTGACGTTAGTGTTGGTACATATCGTTTGTATCCCTATCACAGGAACTTCTGTAAATCCTGCCCGTAGCATCGGACCGGCTCTTTTCGAAGGGGGGAAGGCATTGACACAGTTATGGTTGTTTATTGTCGCTCCTTTTGCCGGTGCTGCTTTATCGGCTGTCGTGTGGAAGAGTATCGGCAGCGAAAAATAACGATTCGAATTCTTTCGTTCTTGTCGGGAACAGGACTGCCTCTGTTTGGATAGTCCTATAAATTCTCCCGACCAGAACGAATGAAGTTTCGGTGAACTGAAAAGCGGATAAAGTATAACAATGGGCGGGGAAAGCATCGTCCAATCGACGAAAGTCCCCGGGGGAGCGGGAATCTGACGTATTTCCCTCTTTTACGATGCTTTCAGGCTTTATGTTATCGGAGTAACCGATAGGGCTGTTAATTCAGCATCCGGTATTCGTTGGGAGTGACTCCTACCACTTTCTTAAATAGGCGGCTGAAATGTTGCGGATATTGGAAACCGAGCTCATAAGCGATTTCGCTGATGGTTTTGCCGGTGTCGAATACTTTTTCTTTTGCGATATCGATCAGTTTGGTCTGGATATGTTCGGAAGCGGTTTTCCCGGTCTCTTTTTTGATCAGATCGCCGAAATAATTGGCGGACAGATGCATTTGATCTGCACAGTATTTTACTGTCGGCAGGCCCGAACTCTCCGGTTTTTCGGAATAGAAATAGTCGTTCAGCAAATTTTCGAACCGGGTGAGAATGTCTTTGTTGACATTTTCGCGGGTGATGAATTGACGGTCGTAGAAACGGACACAATAGTTGAGGAATAATTCGATATTGGATACGATCAACCGCTGGCTGTGTTTGTCGATGGTGTGATGCAGTTCTTCTTCGATATTACGGAAACAGTCGATGATGATATGACGCTCTTGCTCGGAAAGATGAAGGGCTTCGTTCACCTGATACGAAAAAAAGGTATAGTCTTTGATCGTACGGCCTAGAGTGGTTCCCCGTAAAAGATCCGGGTGAAAGACCAGGGCCATCCCCTGCGGTTGATAGACTTTACCGTCGTCTTCGACACCGATGACCTGTCCGGGAGCGAGAAAAACAAGTGTTCCTTCCTGATAATCGTAATAGTTACAACCGTACCGAAGGTTTCCGCATTTTATTTCTTTCAGAAATACCGTGTAAAAGCCGAAAGAATGGAGACCGTGCCGTAGACGGCATGATTTGGCCAGATCGATGACATTAACCAGCGGATGTAAAGTCTCTTGTCCTAGAAGTTCATTATACTGATGAATCGTGTCGAATTTTTGAATGGTATTCATGGCTGTTGTATTTTATTCGATACAAATTTAAATATTTTTTTATTGCCTGATTCATAGGATGTACCGGATCGGTAAAAATGGTAGGATAATCCGTAATTGGTGTACTCCCGACCTGTTTGTCTCCCGTATTTTTGTCATGTCGGAAAAACTTTATAATTTGGAAGATGAAAAAATATGAAGACTATAAAATTGAAGAACGGTATTGAAATGCCGGTTTTGGGTTTCGGAGTCTGTCAGGTGGCTTATTTCATTGCAACCAGGGCGGAGACGGAGCCGGAAAAGATCGAACGTACTTTCGGTTGTTTACGGGGTACGGCTTGTCTGGAAAATTCCTGCGGGAAAAGGGTGATCGCTGTCACCGGACTATGGCAAAAGGGAGAAATGAACGGTTTGCTTGATATGAAGCAGACCAATGAAATGGGTAAAGCGGTTTAAGGCCGGGAAAATAAGTCGGAGAAATATGGGTAAAAAAAGATTTCGTATGATGTGGGTGATTTTGAGTGTTATCGTTTTGTCGGCTCTAGTTGGAGTCGTATTTGTGAATATGCCGCAATTCGGTCGTTTACCCCGGGGAGAACGTTTGGCTAGAATCGAACGCTCGGCCCATTACCGGGATGGAGAATTTCGTAACTTACACGAAACGGTATTGATGACTTCCGGCAAAGGATTTTTTCAAAATTTGACGGGCTTTTTATTCAGGAAACAAGCAGGACTAAGGCCGGATAGTACTCTGCCTGTTATCAAAACCGATTTACAGACCTTGAACCTCTCAGAAGATCTGTTGGTTTGGTTCGGCCATTCTTCCTATCTGATCCAGATGGAGGGGAAACGTTTACTTGTCGATCCGGTATTTTGTACGGCTGCACCTGTTTCGTTCGTAAACAAACCTTTCAAAGGAACGGAGGTGTACCGGCCGGAAGATATGCCCGATATCGACTACCTGATCATTACCCACGATCATTGGGATCATTTGGATTACCGGACAGTGACGGCTTTAAAAGATCGTGTGCAGAAAGTGGTATGTCCGTTGGGGGTAGGTGAACATTTCGAGTATTGGGGGTTTTCTCCGGAGCGGATTGTGGAATTGGATTGGGAGGAACAGGCCCTGTTGGATGACGGCTTCCGGATACATTGTTTGCCGGCTCGTCATTTTTCGGGACGCGGATTGGCCCGCAACCGTTCGTTATGGGCCTCATTTCTTGTGACCGGCTCCCGACGTAAAGTTTTTATCGGCGGGGATGGTGGATACGACACGCATTTCGCTGAAATCGGTATGCGTTTCCCGGATATCGACTGGGCTATTCTGGAAAACGGTCAGTACAACGAAGGGTGGAAATATATCCACCTGATGCCCGGATATATGGCAGCGGTAGCCAGGGAATTGAAAGCGGCAAAAATTCTGACGGTTCATCATTCTAAATATGCTTTGGCTGCTCATCCCTGGGACGAACCGTTGAAGAATGCACGGAGGATGCGGGATAGAGATTCGCTACCTGTAGTTATTCCGCAAATAGGCGAAGTTGTAAATATGACGGGACATTAACCGGATGCTGTATGGATATGCTTATCAATCATCATCTGAGGTCAGCTTTTCCCGTTCTTTTTTGCTTAGGCTTCGGACTACGATTTCGTAGGATTTGCCGACCAGTTCTTTTATCATGATATCGGGGACATCCTGGTTAAAGTAAATACTGATCCAATATTTCTTGTTCATATGCCAGCCCGGTTTTATTCCAATATATCCGGCTTGTAATTCTCCGGATTCTTCGGGTTGGCATTTGAGGCAACAAAAATCGAAAACTTCGATATTGACGAAGCAAAACCATTTATCCGCTACGTAGAAACACAGGACGTCACGGCTGTATTTATCGGCAACTCCTGAAAATGGCATCTTTTCGTATACTCCTTTGAATGACAAGCAATATGCTCTGAACTCTTCAATATTCATTTCTGTTACGATGGATGAGACCGGACAAAAATACGGTATATTTATTTAGATTCAAGCTTAAATTCTCCTGTTTTTATGGATAGATATCCGGAAATGTGTCGTAGGCCGGGTATTGAAATTATCTCTCTTTCTTTTCAGGGTTTGGCTGCAACGTATGGTTATCCGGTCGGCTGGAATAGCAGAATGTAAAATGTGGTCGGTTGGATGATTTTGTAGAAAGGGGTAGACTTGTAAATAAATAAAATTTTTTCAATCCTGACTACCCCGTTTTTCGTTTGAGATTGTTATAAGAATGAAAACACAATAAATTTCAGCAGATTTTTCAAAATTTAATGAATATAATTAATCCGGAATGAGGAGCTTAAATCTGTAAATAGAAAGACTTTGAAAGTGGCAGAAAGCTATTTGACGATTTTTGATTTAGGATAGATTAAAAAATGTTTTTATGCGATTGGATATGAATATTTTTCAGATAGCGGCTAAGTATGCAGCCAACTTAATGGGGATTGCTACGCCGGAAGAACGGGAGGCGTTGGAAAACTGGAAGCAGGAAAGCGTGTGGCATACCAATCTGGCGGAGAGATTGGATCAGGAAGAAGATTTTAAAGAAAACCAGCAGTTGTTGGAACGTTTTTCTGTTACAGAGGCCTGGAAAAAAATGGAGAAGAATCTGGATAAGGCTATGGGAAGACGTGCCGGGGGGAGGAGGTGGTGGAAATATGCTGCTGTCATTTTAGTGATGTTGGGAGGTGGATTCTGGTATTTTCAGATGAAAACAGCTGTGCCCGTAAAGCCGCCCCTTATTGTGCAGCAGAGTATTCCTTCCGGAAAGCGAAGTGCAAAATTAACCTTAGGAAATGGAAAGGTGGTAAAGCTTGTTCCGGACGGTCGGTTTACTTTGGCAGAGATGGATGGTACTGTGATTCAAAAGGATTCTACGGGGATTGATTACAGGCAGATCGGAGTAGGTGAAGATACGCTTGTTTATAATCAGATGGAAACTTTGACCGGGATGGAGTATACGTTGACTTTATCTGATGGTACGCGGGTTTATTTGAATGCTGAGAGCCGGCTAAAATATCCGGTAGTATTCCGTGGCACAGAGCGGGTGGTAGAATTGAGTGGAGAGGCTTATTTTAAAGTGTCTAAAGATGCACTTCGTCCTTTTGTAGTAAAGATGAATGGGGTGAATGTACGGGTGTTGGGGACTTCGTTTAATGTTCGTTCATATGCAGATGAAGGGCAGGTGGTAACAACTTTGGTGGAAGGAAAAGTGAAGGTGAACGATCAGGATATTGTGGCAGGAGAGCAGGCCGTGTATTCGAAAAATGACGGTAAAACGACCGTACGGCAGGTTGAAGTAGAACAATATGTGGCCTGGCAGGAAGGAACGTTTGTATTCCGGAATGAACGATTGGAAAATGTTATGAAAACATTGGGGCGTTGGTATGGGGTGGAATTTCATTTTATAGACGAAAGAGCTAAAGAAATCCGGATCGGTGCAAGGTTTGGAAGGTATGATGATATGCAACCGATTGTTGATATGATAAAGAAGACAAATTTAGTAGAGGTGTTGCAGACAAACCGTTGTTTGTATATATCGGAGAAAAAATGAAATTAAAGATGATGATACTGAATACGAATAGGGTGGATGGCAAGGGGATATGAGGATAGAGAAATGAAAATATAGCGTTTGGGGTATACGGGTTTGAAATAAAAATGTTCCCGGTGGTCTGCGAAACTGGCCGGGAACATGCTTAAATAATCAAAGTGTGTTAAACTTTAATTCAACAAATTTATGAAAAAAAATCCTGGAATGGTTTTTCCCGCCCGGGGAAAACTCTCTAAAATTTTATTTGTGGTGAGACTGAAGTTTTTTTTGATTTTGTTTAGCTGTTTTCAGCTGAATGCAGCAGTACATTCTCAAAATAATGTAAGAATCAGTTTGGATTTGGAAAATGTGTCTTTGGAACAGGTGATCTGGGAGATTCAAAAGAAGACGGATTTTGTGTTTATGTACGGAACCCGTGACATTGAAGGAGTGAAGCAATTGACGGTACAGGAAACGGATAAGGAGGTGAATGAGATTTTGAAAACGTGCCTGAAAAATACTGGTCTTTGGTTTGAGATTTCCGGAAATGCCGTAGTGATAAAAAAAGAAGTGACAGCAACCGAAGGTCGTAAGATCACCGGAAAAGTGGTGGATGAAAAAGGGAATCCACTACCGGGAGTGACGGTCATTATCAAGGGAACTTCTTTAGGGACGGTGACTAGCGTAGAGGGAGAGTTTACAATCACTTTACCTGTGGCTGATGGACAAGCCTTGTTGTTTTCTTTTGTGGGGATGGAGACGATGGAGGTGAAGATTACGGATAAGAATGATTATAAGATTGTCTTAAAGGAGGATGTAAAGGCACTTGACGATGTGGTGGTGACCGGATATTTTAATAAGAACAAAGATAGTTTTACAGGGGCACAGGTAACCGTGAAAGGGGACGAGCTAAGGAAGGTGACTACCGGGAATGTGCTTCAGGCACTTTCTGTATTTGATCCTTCTATCCGCTTTGAGGACAATATAGACATCGGATCGAATCCTAACCGGATTGCTGATTTTACGATTCGGGGAAATTCTGGAATCGGGCTGACTGAATTTGAAAAGGAAGCAGTGAGCCGGGATAATCTGAAAAATAATCCGAATCTGCCTACGTTTATCATGGATGGTTTTGAAGTAGATGCAGAGAAAATTTTTGACCTCGATATTGAACGGATCGAATCGTTGACTATTCTGAAAGATGCTTCGGCAACGGCTATTTATGGTTCTCGGGCAGCGAATGGAGTGATTGTTATCAAAACGAAAGCTCCCTCGGAAGGACAGTTGCGGGTGAACTATAATTTTACTGCTTCTATCGCTATACCGGATTTAAATGGATACGACTTATTGGATGCCCGTGAAAAGTTGGATTTTGAAAAGAGCATAGGCATGTATAAAGATAATAATGCTGATGCGCAGATCAATAAAGATAAAGATTATAATTATAAACTGAGTCTTGTTGAGAGTGGAGTGAATACCTATTGGTTGTCTCAGCCTTTGAAGGTAGAGTTTAATCAAAAGCATAGCATATTCATTGAAGGTGGGGATAAAGCGGTTAGATATGGTATTGATTTTAAGTATGATAAAGACAATGGGGTGATGAAAGGATCGGCTCGTGACCGCGGAGCTTTAGGTTTTTCACTTTCTTATAATCTAAAAGATAAACTTTTAGTAAGGAATTATCTGACTGTCAATAAAGTAAAATCTAAAGAATCCCCTTATGGTGACTTTTCCCAATATGCCTTGCTGAATCCCTATTATCCTTTTCAGGATGAGCACGGTAATCTGATCCGTAAGATGACGCAATACATAAATACCAATAAACAAATTTGGAACCCTGTGTATGAAGCAACGGTAGGAAATCGGGATGAAAGCGAGTATCTGGACGTGACCAATAATTTCAGTCTGGAATGGAGTATCGTACAAGGATTACGTTTGCGGGCCAATTTCTCTTACGGTGAAAAGAAAGAACAAGTGGAGACTTTTATTTCACCGGAATCATTGCAGTATGAAAGTTATGAGTTGTCGTCCGGTGAAGGATTGTTGAATAAAGGAGAAGGGTACCACGGGACGAGTAATACGTATAGTATGGATTTTAACTCGGTATTGACTTATTATTTGGGAGTGGGTAAACACTTTATCAATACGGCATTAGGTGTCAATCTGACAGAAAGTGGTAGTCGTAGTGTGAACTTCGACGTGAGAGGTTACCCTTCCAAGATGATGGATTATATCTCTTTGGCGAAGGAGTTTACCAATACCCATCCCGGAGGAAGTGAGGGAAAAACCCGATTGGCAGGTTTTTTTGCCAATGTCAATTATTCTTATGCGAATCGCTATTTATTGGATTTATCGGCTCGTTTGGATGGTTCGTCCATGTATGGTTCGGAATCTAAATTTTCTCCTTTCTGGGCAGTTGGTTTGGGTTGGAATATACACCATGAAAAATTTATGGAAAATACCGGTATTTCCAGACTGAAGATCCGTGGGTCTATTGGAACGACAGGAAAGGCTTCTTTTCAACCCTATCAATCTCAGACGATGTTCGAATATATACAGGACGGCTGGTATGCGACAGGAATCGGGGCAACCCTGATGGCTTTAGGGAATCCGAATCTGAAATGGGAAACGACGACTGCTTACGACTTGGGATTGGATTTCGGCATGTGGGAAGATCGGTTGACGGTGACTTTCGGGTATTATCTGAAAAAGACCAAAAACCTTTTGAGCAGTGTTACTTTGCCTACTTCTCTGGGATTTATTGATTATAAAGAAAACCTGGGACAGATGGAAAATGAAGGAGTGGAATTGGCTTTACGGAGTTTTGTCTATAAATCGAACGATTGGAATGTCAGTCTGTTTGTGAATATGGCTCATAATAAGAATCGTATCGTATCCATTTCGAATGCTTTGAGTTCCTATAACGATAAAGCCGATCAGGAACAGGCTAACAATGACGACTATAAAACCAAGCCGATGGTCCGGTATAAAGAGGGAAGATCTTCAACCGCTATTTATGCGATGAAATCGTTGGGTATCGACCCCGCTACCGGAAAAGAGTTATTCCAGCGTCAGGATGGTACTAATACGTACGTTTGGGATCCGAAAGAGAGTGTGGTGTGCGGTGATACAGAACCGAAAGTGACCGGAGCATTCGGAACGAATATAACCTGGAAGCAACTCAATCTAAACATGAATTTCAGTTATCGTCTGGGAGGACAGGTGTACAACCAGACCTTGATCAACCGGGTAGAGAATGCTGATCCGAGAGATAATGTAGACCGTCGGGTATTGGAGCAACGCTGGCAGAAACCAGGCGACCATACATTTTATAAAGACATCAACGATAAGTCGACGACTCCGGCTGGTTCCCGTTTTATACAGGATGAAAATGTATTACAGTTGGGATCTTTGTCATTGTCTTATGATTTGAAGAAAGAATGGCTGAAACCTATCGGTTTTGATATGGTTCGTTTGACAGCAATGATGAATGATGTGTTTCGTTTGTCGACAGTGAAGCGGGAGAGAGGGATTTCTTATCCATTTGCCCGTAGCATGAGTTTAGGTGTAATGGTTCAATTTTAATGCAATAGAATATGAGTTACAAAAAAATTAAAAATATGACAGCTGCAATCCTGTTGGGATGTGCTGTCCTCTCACAGTCCTGTACGTCGTGGTTGGATATTACTCCGGAGGCACAGGTGAACGACAAGAAAATATTTTCTACTCCTCAGGGATTTAAGGATGTATTGAACGGGATTTATATTACCGCTTCGGGTGAAAAATTGTATGCCAATAATTTATTGTTCGGATTTACGGATGTTTTGGCTCAGTATTACGCTATTCCGGACGAGACACATGAGTTTGCCCAGTTGGCCAAGTACCAATACAAGGATGTGAATATTTCGCCTAAAATTGATGAGATGTGGCTGGAATTGTATTTCTGTATTGCCAATTGTAATATTTTATTGGAAAGATTGGAGGAAGTCGGTCCGGATTTTTTTGAGGATGAGCGTACTTATTATATTTTACATGGAGAAGCCAGGGCTTTAAGGGCTTTTTTCCATTTTGATCTGTTGCGTTTGTTTGCATCTTCGTATAAAGCAGATCCGGGATATACAGCTATTCCGTATATTACAAAATATTCGAATAAAGTGTCGCCTCAAAAGACGGTCAGTGAAGTGATCGATAGTGTGATTGTAGATCTGAAAGCTGCCGTTACCGATCTGGAAGGCCGGGATCCTATTTTTGATCCGTTGTATCAGGCAACTACTGGCTCGGATATGTATATGTGGACCCAGCCGATGCCTGACCGGAATGAATTTTTGTCTTATCGTGGATTCCGTCTGAATTATTATGCTGTGAATGCTTTGCTAGCACGGGTATATGCTTATAAACTGGACAAAAAACAGGCTTACGATTATGCTAAAATTGTGTTGGAATCGGGAGTATTCAAATTTATCGATTATTGGAAGATTACTAGCGATATTCAATATCGGAACCGGATTTTACGGCCTGAGATCGTCTTTGGATTCAATGTACCCCGGATGACTAAAGTGTTTGAACCTTATTCGCCCAGCTATAGTAGCAGCAAAAAGTGGTTGACGATAAAGAATAGTGAACAGATGTTTGAAGGAAGTGCCAATGATTACCGTTTGAACTATCTGATGGAGCATGAAATATTGGCTGCTTTCGATCGGCCCAGTTGTATCAAATTTGTGAAGCCTGAGAATGCTGATGAGATGACGGAAGAGGAGATGGGGAGGATAGCTCCGATGATTCGGATTAGTGAGATGTATTATTATGTTTGTGAATATCTGATGGATAGCGATCTGAATGGAGCTAAAACAGAATTACAGAAATTACGGAATGCCCGGAATGCCAAGGAGGCCTTGATTGCAAATTCACCCGCAGAGCTGGAAGATGTGATTGTTAACGATGCCCGCCGGGAGTTTATGTGCGAAGGGCAGCTGTTTTATTTCTACAAACGGTTGGGACGGAAAGTAGTAGATGAGTCCGGAAATTATACCATGACGGAGAAAGATTTCGTATTACCGTTGCCGGACGTGGAATTGGAATTCGGTAACAGATTGTCTGAACTTTATAAATAGAAAGGTATGAAAGCAAAGATATTGGCATTGATCATAGGGTTGGGAATGGGATTGGTGTTCTGTTCCTGTGAAAAAGACCTCGAAAAGTATTCGGGTACGGACTATATACGTTTTGTATCGGTGTTTGAAAAGGACAGTGTGGATTATAATTTCGGATTGGCTGGAAAGACAACGACAGATCGTATTGGCATAGAAGTGAAAGTGACAGGCGAAGTGTTGGATTATGACCGCGAATATAAGGTAAAGGTAAATCCGGCAAGTACGGTTCAGGAAGGGGTGCATTTCAATATTCCGGCGCAAAACTGTAAGTTGCGGGCCAATCGGGTTACGGATACACTTTGGGTTGAAGTGATGAATACAGAAGAATTGAAAGCGGAAAAATTGTATCTGCAGTTGGATTTGGTGGAGAGTGCCCATTTTAAATTGTGTTTCCCGGAGAGTAATAGTTGTAAAATATATCTGACTGATCGGATCGTTCGGCCCGGATGGTGGGATGAGTGGCATGAAACCGAAGGATTGGGTAGTTATTCTGAAACGAAATATCGTTTGTTTATCCGGATTAGCGGTACTTTTGATTTGGAAAATATTGCTTATCCGGAAAAGAGGGCCGCTATCCTGAAGTTTAAATATTATCTGGAAGAAGAAGCCGCTCAGGGACGGGTAATCATGGATGAGAATAATCAACCTATGCAGGTGAAGATGGTGGGATAGTAATAAAGGGGTACCAATTAAATTTAGATCGAGTTATGAATAAGATATATATATTGTTACTGGCATTACTGGTAATGGCCGGTTGCTATAAGGATAAAGGAAATTATGATTATAAAACAATGTATGCAATTGAAATTGATGGGATCGATGAAAATAAAAAATATGAACTCTGGTTTGGAGAACCTTTTACGATGCCGGAACCGATTATTCGTTTTACCGATAGTACACAGGCACATGATGATCTGTCCTATCAATGGAAGCTGGATACGTTTGTGGTTTCTACTGAAAAATGTCTGAATGTTACTTTTGGGATAGAACCCCAAGGGTGGAATGATATTTTCGGTGCTTTTATCGTTAAAGACGAACGTACGGGAATCTCATATAGTCAGCGTTTTCGGGTGACTTTGCTAAGTAATTTTACGAATGGTTGGATGTGGATGACTGAAAATCAAGGAAAAGCGGAGTTGAACATGTTGGCGAGCAGTAAAAAGTTTTTTCAGAATGTTTATACGGCAGTTAATAACAGGGAATTGGGGCCTAAAGCTTATGGAGTGGTAGAACATTTTGATGCCGGTTTGAATGCAAACGGTGTATTGATGATGGCCGGAGGGCCGGGATCGGACGGACCGGTAGAATTAGACTGGAGTAACCTTCGGAAAGAGGTGTGGACCGGAGAGGAATTTGTCGGCGGAAGCTTGCCGGAAGATTTGCAAGAAATTAAGGCAGCTTGTTTTATAAAGAATTATTCCTGTTTGGTTTCCGGGTCCGGGAAATTGTATGTCCGTTATTCTCCCGGAGGGTATTTGTACCAGGACCGGTATCCGGATTTTCCTTTCTACGGGGATTATAAGCTCTCTTCTGTGGTGGGGTATAGTTTCCCTCCTGATTATAATGTCGCTTTATTTTATGAAGAAAATGAAGGAAGATATTTGTTTTTGGATAACGGAGAGTTACGGGGATTAGATCAGGTGGAGGATGCGGGACAAAAATTCAGCCTGGTTGATCCTGATAAAGAGTTGATCTATCTGGCTCCGGCTTCTCAGCAGCAGGGGAAGAGTTTGTTTTATGCCGTTTTGCGGGATAAGTCGGATGGAAAATATTATACTCAGCGTTTTCAATTCGGGATCGTGGGAGGACAACCGACATTGACAACAATTGCACAGGATGTATTTCCGGCAGTTGTGAATGAAAAGACCCGTTTTGCAGTGGGATATACAACGAAGGAGGCTTATTATTCTCAGGGAGCACAAATTTTCCGGTATAATTTTGAATTGAACGATACTCCGGTAGCTGTAGCCGATTTTAAAACAGGAACAATAACAGCTTTTACCCTTGATTCTTATGGAGAACAGTTCGGTGTGTGTGTACAAAATGGAAATACTCATGACTTCTATTGGACGAGTACGGATGGACAGGAGTTCGAGCATGTGAAACAAATTCCCGGAGAAGTCAAAGGTTTGATATATAAATCGGGTGGTTCTTGGAAGTATGAATAATATCTAATGGAATAAAATTTGATGAGAAGATTAGTTGTTTTATTTTGTCTGTTCTTGTTGTGTATACAGGAAATATATGCACAACAGCAGGTGTCTGATGAGCTGCGTGCTTATAATGATTATCTATTGAGTTTATCCTGCTATAAAGCTTCGGGTGAGTTGAATATGGCTATCGGTGAGAAGTTTATGGAGGGAGATATTGCCGGAGTACGCCGGCTGTCGGCAGAGAGAGAAAAGTTATTGATGCAATCCATTGATAGTGTATTGGCTTTCCGTGCAGATGCCAAAAAAAGTGAAGCGGCGGCACAGTTGGTTACCCGGTTGGTATTTAATCTGGGATTTGAAAATACCGGAAAAGTATTGAATCGGTTTGAACCGGGATTCGATCCTTTGTGTTTACAGGAAGTGAGACAAAGTTTAGAGAAGGAGAGTAAAGTGCGTCCGGGAATGCCTGCTGCCGATTTTAAGGTGTTCGACCGGGAGGGAAAAGAGTATACCTTGGCTAGCTTTAAGGGAAAATATATTTTTCTGGAATTCAGTGCATCCTGGTGTAGTTGGTGTAAGAAGGAAATTCCTTCCATCCGGCAGGCTTATGAACGGTTTAAAGATAGTGTGGTGTTTATCACCATTCATTTAGATGATAACCGGGATAAATGGTTGAAGGACCTGGAAACTCATGCTGTGCCCTGGTATTGCCTGACAGATCTGAAAGCCTGGAAGAGTCCGGTGGCTAAGGCATATAATATTGCCGGAGTGCCTGATTGTTTTATCATTGGTAAAGACGGTTTGATCAAGGCGAAGGAGTTGCGCCGGGAAGAGATTACGCAACAGTTGGAAAAGTTATTGGCTGCCGGCAAAGGAATTCAATTCAGGACCGGTAGTTTTCAGGATGCTTTACAAGAGGCTGAAGCGACGGGTAAACTGATCTTTTTGGATGGTTATACTTCGTGGTGTGCTCCTTGTAAAATGATGAATACTACTGTCTTCACCGATCCGGAAGTGGGGCACTTCTTTAACGAGCATTTTATCAATGTTAAATTTGATATGGAAAAGGGCGAGGGACGGGAGTTATTGAAGCGTTATGGGATGCAGGTATTTCCAACTTATTTATTGCTGGATGCAGCAGGGAACGAGGTACACCGGGTCGTTGGCGGACATGATGCCGGTGAATTTATCCGGCTGATCCGGGAAGGAATGGATCCGGAAAATTCGATTGCAGGGATGCAGAAACGTTATGAAACAGGTGACCGGGAGGCTGATTTCCTTCGCCGGTATATTACGACTTTGGGGGGGATATCGGTTTGATAAAATTCCGGCCGTATTGGATGAGCTTTGCCGGAAAAATGGAGAGACGGTTAACGAAGAGGACTGGCAGCTGATTCGGCGTTACCTGTCGGATCCTTCGTCGTATACATTCCATTTTGTCGCAAAACACCGGGAATTATTTACTGCCTATATTGCTCCGGAGGAACTGGAAGCATGGATTCAGAAAGTACTTTACGTTCCGGTATTCAATACTGTCAATAGTCTTGTATTTGATGAGAAAGAATATGATGCCGGACGTTTTAAGACTCTGAGGAAGGATATCAAAATTGTTCGGCCGGAACGGAAAAGTTATTTGTTGTCCATATTGGATTATTACGATGCATTTCGGATGGATAAAATGGATAAAGTACTTTCTATTTTTAAAAAACAATTTATGTCCCTTCCTGCTTCGGACCGTTGGGGATTGACGATGCAATTAAATGCGATGTTGTGTGCAAAAGGAAATAAAGCTCAGTGTGAAGAAGGATTACATATATTCCGTCAGCTTTTTAATCCGGTTGATCCTATACTGAAAAATTTTGAAAATGCTTTGAATAAACGGATCGGTTCGTTATAGATCAAGGAAATGTGGCGATTGTGTGGAGCTCCCACACAATCGCTCCCGTTCCTGGAGCGCTGTATTATACTTTTGAATACAATCTTATCGGCTATTCGGGCTTCTTACCTTTGTATCCCGGCCGGGCACTGAGTTGAGTCCTGGTAAACTCAGAAAGAAAACTTATAGGTTAGCTGGAAACATTTTTTTGTTGAACCTTAGGACTGGTTTTGTGTTGTTGTTTTTATTTCTTTCATTTGTGATATAAAAGGCAGATGCATGATGGAAAACCAGTATTGTTATAAATATCCCCGTCCCGCGTTGACGACCGATCAGGTTATCTTTGGATTCGGCGAGGGGGAGTTGAGGGTATTATTGATCCGGAGAGGGAACGAACCGTTTAAAGGGAAATGGGCTTTGCCGGGAGGTTTTATGGATATGGATGAAGATGCAGAAACCTGTGCCCGCAGGGAGTTGGAAGAAGAAACCGGATTGAAAGTAGTGAATTTCGAACAATTATATGCTTTTTCGGATGTCGATCGTGATCCTCGTTATCGCGTTGTCAGTATCGCTTATTATGCTTTGGTCAGATGGGAGGATTGTAAAGTGAAGGCAGGGGACGATGCCGATAGGGCCCAATGGTTTCCTTTGTCCGGAATACCGCCCCTGGCATTCGATCATCGACGAATTCTGCAAATGGCTGCCGACCGATTAAAGTTAAAAGCCCGGTATCGGCCGATCGGGATCGATCTGTTGCCCCCTGAATTTAAGATGGCCGATCTTCGGCATTTATACGAATCGGTTTTACAGTGTACACTCGACCGGGATAATTTTCGTAGAAAGATGGTAGGGACCGGATTATTGGTCGATGCAGAACAGGAAAATCGGGCGAAGAACGGTAGGAAGGTCAGGTATTATCGCTTTGATCGGGTAAAATATCGGTATTTTACGGAAAAGGGTTTTTATTTAAAATGGGAATAATGAAGATTACCCGGATTCAGGCGGAAGCTGGGGGTATGGAAGCCTAAGGTCGACGGACAAGTGGTGCCGGACTATTTAAAGGCATTATGTACATACGATCTGGCCTGAGCCTTTAGGTGCCCGTTTTACAACGACAACGGCGCTGAGGTCGAATTTTTAATCGAAGGCATATGATAATCAAAGATTTTACAGATAACGATCTCTACAAATTTACAACGATGAATGCCATTCAGAAGAAATTTCCGGATGCCGAAGTCGTATATCGTTTTGTCAACCGGGGAGAAACCGATTTCCCGTCAGGATTTGCCGAAGCTTTACAGGCAGAAGTGGAAGAGATGCGCGGATTGACTTTGACCGACGAGGCCGAACGGTTTATGCGGCGAAAATGTTATTATTTCGATTCTGTATTTTTCGATCTCTTGAAAGGATATCGTTTCGATCCTTCAGAAGTAAGGATTCTGCAAAATGGGGGTAGCCTGGAACTCGAGATCCGTGGATTATGGTATCGTACGGTACTCTGGGAGGTCCCTTTAATGGCGATGATATCGGAACTTTATTTTCAGATGACCGGCCAGTTTGCCCGGCAGGTGGAAGAAAAAGCGATCCATAAAGCCCGTCGTTTTGCAGAGATCGGTGCAGAAATATCGGAATTCGGCACACGGCGCCGCTTTTCATTCGAGGTACAGGATCGGGTGATCGGAATATTGAAGGAGTATTCCGGCAAATACTTGAAAGGGTCCAGTAATGTATGCCTGGCGATGAAGTATAACCTTACTCCTATGGGAACTCATCCCCACGAATGGTTTATGTACCATGGGGCACATTATGGCTATCGGTCTGCCAATGCTCTGGCTTTGGCTAATTGGGTGGATGTGTATGACGGGCATTTGGGGATAGCCTTGACGGATACCTATACAACCGATAACTTTTTCAGCAGTTTCGATACGCAGTATGCTAAGCTATTCGACGGGTTGCGTTGGGATAGCGGTGATCCTTATGTATTTACCGAGAAAGCTTTGAAACATTACCGGGAGAAACGGATCGATCCGCGGACAAAGACCGTGGTCTATAGCGATGCTCTCGATCTGGAAGGGGTAGAAAATATTCGCTCCTTTGTGAACGGACGATTACATGATGTTTATGGGATCGGTACTTTCTTGTCTAATGATGTCGGAGTAAAACCGCTGAACATGGTAATCAAAATGTTCGAGTGTAAACCTCAGGGAGGAAAAGAATTTTGGCCTGTCGTAAAGCTTTCCGATGTGGAAGGTAAACATACGGGTGACCCGAAGGAAATAGCCCTTTGCCAGGGATTGTTAAGGATTTGAGCGGATAAAACGGTAATGACGGATAAACGGTCACTACACTGGAAATTGGAGGGGCGATAGATTACACTTATTCGATCGTAGCTTTTGCCGGCATCGTAAAATGCGGAATTTTAGTTTGCCGGACGATCCTGTTCGCTGGAGGTATCGCTATGCAGATGGGCCAGAAGAAGTTGGGAATGTTGTAATGAACGGATGAAATTGCAGCGTTCATATTCGTTTTCACAGAGTTCTTGTAATATTTCGATCGATTTGCGGTAACATTGCTCTGCTTTCGGATAGTTTTTTAAATGTACTTCATAAAGTTTTCCCAGGCTTCGCTGGCATTGTGCCGTTGCAGGACGATACCGGTATATATCTTCCCGGTCGAATTCGGATCGGGTATCCAGACTGGCCGAATACAGCCGTTCCGCCGAATTGAAGCGTCGCATGTCGACATATAGATTGCCTAACCGCCATTGGGTTATTGCTACATCTTCGAGGTAAATCCACCAATAGTTTTCTGCCAGTCTCTTTTGTATTTCCAACATTCGCAGTAGTATTTGTTCGGAAAGTTCCAAACGATTCGAACGGTTGTATAGGTTTACTAAAAAGTCCATAATCTTCAATTTATGACTCTGTATGATGATTCTGCGCCCTGAATATTTTTCGTAGTTCTCCAATGCCTGAAGAAATAACTTTTCAGCTGAATGGTAATCTTTATAATCATACCAGTAAATTTGAGCCAGATTAGCTTGTAATTCGGCTATTTTAGGGCGATAGACGTTGGGCCTTCGGGAGAGGTTGGATCGGTATTCGGCGATATGGTTATGGATTGTTGTGATCATTTGTTGTATTGAGTCGATTTCGGTATTTTCTTGAAATAATATTTCGGATGTCATAATTTTAAGATTTTTTAATCGATGGTTTTTACTTTTTGTCGATAAATCTATTTACGGGCTGATAGATGAGGATATGTCAAAGAACGATATAAACCGGACCCATTACGGATCTTGGTTTCACTTCAAACAGTGATAAATAAATTTAACGGTAACTGGCAGTCCGGATATCCGGCGGTATCCGGACAAACAATTTGACTGCGGTGGTATTTTCGTGGCAAAGATAGTGATTATTTTTTATACAAAGAAAGTTTTTTCAATGACATTAGGCGTTAACTTGATTAGCGGGAGATTCGTATATGCTTTGTTAATCCTGTCGGAGAGATATTAAAAGTGTATATTTACAAAACATTTTCCTTTGAAGAAATACCGGAGGCACAAAAGTTGATGGAAGTTGGAAAAGTGGTGGTGAGAGTAGGAAAGAAGACTTCTGAGGAGTGAAGATTGAATTTTTAGAATAGGAGAAAATGAATATCGATTTAAGTCCGATCGACCGCCGGAAAGTAAAAAATCTGGGTGAGGTTTTGGAGATGAATAATGAGGTGCTGGGATTAATGAGCAGATATCTTACGGTATGTCCTGATTTTATCACGAAAGAACTGATAGAGGGGATCACCGGTGAGTGTGAAATTACGTTAGCAGAAGCCTATACCAGCTTGTTGGTCGCTGCTTGTGGACTGGATGTGGAAAATAATCCCCGGGATCGTTATCTGTCGACAGCTTATCTGAGGTCCGGTATCCGCCGGCTCGATCCGCAGGAATATCGGATGAATCCTTATTACCGGCAAATTCGGATTCCTGAAGCTCATTTTGGAAATTGGAAGCTGACCATTGAAAAATATAAACCCTATGAAGCGTTTGTTTGTGATGATATCCGGACCGATGAAGAGTTGAAAGAAATTCCACAGATCGGATTTTTCGATACGGAATTTTCATTCCCGGCAGTCATGGAGGACGGGCAGGAGTGGATGGCTATTAAACCGAATGAAATAGAAACCATGCGGCAACCCATAGCCAGGGCAGCGGGGCAGGTTGTTGCTTTCGGACTCGGAATGGGGTATTATGCTTTTATGGTTTCTGAAAAACCGGAAGTGAAAACGCTGACTATTGTCGAAAGGGACGAAAATGTCATCGCTCTGTTCCGGGAGCATATCCTTCCTCAATTTCCTAAAAAGGAGAAGATCGATATCGTTCGGCAAGATGCTTTTGAGTTTGCGACGAATTGCATGTCCGACGGCTATTACGACCATGCTTTTGTGGATTTATGGCACGATGTATCCGACGGATATCCTCTTTACAAGCAAATGAAAGCTTTGGAAAAAAATAGTCCGAATACCCTTTTTTCTTATTGGATCGAGGATTCTTTGCTTTCTCATCTGCGTTGGGAATTATTTCACCGGATGTCGGATCTGCTTTCAGCGACTGCACCTGCCGGAGAGCCAGTCATCCTCCGGCCGGTATATACTTACGAGCAGTTTGTCGCTTGTCTTCGCAATCCGTTTTTACGGAAGCTGGCAGGGACCGGGCTTTTATAATTGATATAGAGTGAGAAAATAAAAAGGATAGTTATATGAAAAGACGTTTGTGTCCGCAATGTAAAATACCGAATTTCTATGTGTTGAACGAGAAAAAAGAACGGCGTTTGGTGTTTGTGACAGTTGAGTTTGAGGTTATTGCCGCCAAGGAGGGGGAGAGTCTCGAAGGGTTCGACCTGACTGTGATTTATTGTTTGGGATGTTCCTGGAGCGGTTCACCTCGTCGTACGGTACGTTATTGAATATAAGATGGTTTAATAATTTGAAATCGGAATACGATGAAAAAAGTAAAGATAACGGTGTTGAAAACCACTTTGGACGAAGAGTTGGTAAAAGAGTACGGAGCAGAAGGTTTGAAGGCTTGTCCGATGTTAAAAGCCGGGCAGGTATTTTATGCCGACTATGCTAAACCCGAGGGCTTTTGCGATGAGGCCTGGAAAGCGATCTACCAATATGTTTTTGCGCTTTCGCATGGAGCGGGTGAAACATTGTTTTATTATGGCGACTGGATCAGAAAACCCGGGGTAGCTATATGTAGTTGTAATGACGGTTTGCGTCCTGTCATATTTAAACTGGAAGCGACCGAAGAGGAATCGGTTATCGACTATACGCCGGTGAGGTAAGAAGTGAGTTTACCCCTAAAGGATCGATAAGCGGTTGTGTCAACCTGGGTGGTTGGGTTTACAGATCGCTGACCGGTCGGGCCCTGCGAGGGACACTGATCCCCACAAGCCTAAAGGCATGGCTTGTGGGGGGGGGAGGGAGCTATTCCAGGTATCTCTTGAGCATAGCAGCTGAAAAAAGGATCAGGGAACGGGTAGGAGGTAAAGTGGCGAATCCGTTGAGCATCCCCCAATCGTGGATCACGCCGTTGAAACGGATGGTGGTGACATCAACACCTGCTTCGTCGAGACGACGGCCCAGGGCTTCTCCCTGGTCTCGAAGGATATCGTTTTCTGCAACTTCGATCAAGGTGGGAGGAAGACCTTGTAACTCTTCGGTAGAGGCTTGTACAGGAGAAAGATGAGGATTCAGGCGGTCGTCTTGCTCGGTAAGATATTGGTCGAACATCCATTGCATCAAGGGAATGGTTAGGAAACGTTGCTCTCCGTAGAGATCATAGGATTCCCAGTCGAAATTCGCGTCCGTTACCGGCCACATCAGGATTTGTACCTTGATTTCAGGCCCTTTTTGCTCTTTGGCCAGCATACTGGTGACGATAGTCATATTGCCCCCGACGCTGTTGCCGACGATACCGAGGCGGTGACCGTCTACATGAATTTCATCCCCATGCTCGGCCACCCAACAGGTCGCTGCATATATTTCATCGATCGCTTGTGGAAATTTGGCTTCGGGCGAAGGCGTGTAATTGACGAACACACAGGCGTAACCGGACTCGACTACCAGATCACGGGCCAGACGTTTGTGGGTGGGGTAATCTCCTAATACCCAGCCTCCACCGTGGATGAAGATGAATACCGGTAACTTTTCCTTAGAACCTTGAGGACGGAGGATATTCAGACGGAGCATGTGATCGTCCACTGTGATTGTTTTTTCCGATTCTTCAATGCCGGAAAGGTCTGTTTTTACGCTGGCTTGTGCTGTTACCAACACCTTTCTGGCTTCCGGAACAGAGAGCGATTCCACCGGCTTGTCACCTGAATTCAATACTTTGAGATATTCTTTTGTACCGACACTAAGATGATCGTCTTTCAGATATTCGGGTGCTTTTTTTCGATTTGCTGTCATGATATAAATTTTTATTTTCCGGTTGTACGCAGAAAAGAAAACCGGAGTTTCTCCGTGACAGCCTTTTGTATTAGATGATGACAGTAACAGCGGATAAAGCGATCTGAATTTGATTTTTATCGCTTTGTCCGCTGTTACTCTTTCATTTTCCGGCGCTTTAAATTTTGCCGCTCAAACCGAATTTTTCCGTAAGGACTTTGGCGACATTCGGTGAAAGGAAAGCGGGCATGGTCGGTCCCAGATGGATATTTTTGATACCTAATGACAGTAAAGCCAGTAGTACGATAACGGCTTTTTGTTCATACCAGGCGATATTGTAAACAATAGGGAGTTCATTGATATCTTTCAGTCCGAATACTTCTTGCAGTTTCAGGGCTATGCGTACCAGTGAATAACTATCGTTACATTGTCCGGCATCCAGGACACGGGGAATGTTTCCGATGTTTCCCAAACCCAGTTTGTTGTAACGGTATTTGGCACAGCCAGCTGTGAGTATCACTGTATCGGAGGGGAGAGATTTGGCAAATTCGGTATAATATTCCCGTATTTTCATGCGTCCGTCACATCCGGCCATGACTACAAACTGACGGATAGCTCCGCTTTTTACAGCTTCGACCACCTTGTCTGCCAGTTGAATGACCTGGTGATGGGCAAAGCCACCGACAATGGTTCCTTTTTCAATTTCTACCGGAGGTTTACAGGTTTTTGCTTTTTCGATGATTTCCGAAAAATCCTTTTTTCCGTCCGCATCTGTTACGATGTGTTTACATCCGGGATATCCGGCTGAATTGGTCGTGTACATCCGGGCTGTGTAGGTGGCTGCCGGTAATGGGGGTACGATACAATTGGTCGTGAAAAGGATCGGTCCGTTAAAAGTTTCGAATTCCTCCCGTTGTTTCCACCAGGCATTTCCATAATTACCGGCGAAATGTTTGTATTTTTTGAATGCCGGATAGTAGTGGGCAGGTAACATTTCACTGTGGGTATACACGTCGATTCCGGTTCCCTCGGTTTGCCGTAACAACTCTTCCATATCTTTCAAATCGTGTCCGCTGATCAGGATTCCGGGATTAGAACGGACGCCCAGATTGACTTCGGTGATTTCAGGATTACCGTAACTTCCGGTATTGGCCTGGTCGAGTAGGGCCATGGCCTGTACGCCGAATGTCCCGGTTTGCAGGACACGGGCGGTGAGTTCTCCGACCGACAGGTTACCGATAGCGATATCGGACAAGGTACGTTGTATAAATTCGTGAAGAGCCGGATTATCGTATCCCAGGCGCATAGCATGCCCGGTATAAGCCGCCATTCCTTTGAGTCCATATACAATTAATTCTTTCAGTGAACGCAGATCTTCGTTCGGTTCGCGTAATACCCCCACTTCAGCCGCTTTATCATCATAAGCTTCCGGGGCTCCGTTCCAGGTCAATTCGTCGGCCGAAGGAAAGGTGATGCCGGCTGACGATGCCTGAGCAACCAGACGGTTGCGAAGATTGAACCCCCGATTGATCCGTTCGGTGATGCTTTTTTCGTCGAAATTAGCATTGGTAATAGTCGAAAAGAGGGCGTCGATGACAAAAGCATTGACTTGTGGATCGGGTAATATCCGGTGCGTACGTAAGGTGTGGGCTGCAATAGAAATTCCTCTGATTACAAAGAGCAGCAAATCCATGCGAGCCGAAGTTGTACTGTTTTTACCGCATACTCCGCGGACTGTACAGCCTGTCCCTTTGGCTGTCTCCTGACATTGAAAACAAAACATCGATTCTTTCATAACATTTTATTGATTTGTATACCTTTTACTTTATACGTAAAAAGTAATCTTATAGCCATATTTCTTCTAAAATTTCGCCCTGTAGGCTGATTTTGACCATCTTTAAAGGAATGTTGCGTTTTGCTTTTTGACGGGCTTTCTGGCAAAGGTGCAATAACCCACTGCAACAAGGCACTTCCATGATCATAACGGTCAGGGTGTCTATTCCTCCTTCATCGATCATCGTAATCAATTTTTCGAGATATATTTCTTGTCCATGATCCAGTTTCGGACACGCGATAGCCAGGCGTTTCCCACGAAGCCAGTTGGTATGAAAATCCCCGGCAGAATAGGCTGTACAATCCGCAGCAACCAATAGATTCGCCTTCTTCAGCCAGGGAGCGGTCGGAGACAGTAAATGTAACTGAACGGGCCACTGTTGTAATTCGCTGGGCATCGATACCGGTGAGGTGAAGGTATCCGTTTGGCTTTGCGCCGATGCCGGGATACCGATGGCTTGTTTTTGTGATTGTGGAGTGAAGGTTATATTCCGGCTTCCGGGACAACCTCCGGTGGCTGAAGTCGGCGTTGCGTGAAACAGAAAGGAATTTTGGGATGTTGACTTGTTTGCCGGAACAGGTATAGGAAGATGATTTTCCTCCAATACGTCGATGGCTTGTTGGAGATAATCCTGCTGTCCCTGAGTTGCCAGATGACGGAGATGAGCGGAGATCACTTTTTCTCCTTTGGGGAGCAGGCGTTGCATCACTTTACGTTCGTCATAAGCTTCGGCTTCTCTCTCTTCCAGTTCTATCGCTTGCTGCGGGCATTCTCCTAAACAGGCCCCCAAACCGTCGCAATAGAGTTCGCTCACTAGAACGGCTTTGCCCTCGATCAGTTGCAGAGCCCCTTCGTGACAACCTTTTACACAAAGACCGCAACCATTACACCGGGAGTCGTCGATTTTAATTATCGTGCGTTTCATATTTGTCTGTTTTAATGTAATGACAAAAATCGGAATCTTATTACAGAAGAATTGTCACAAATGTTACAATGGAAAAAAATATGGAGGGGAATTGTGCTATATTTGGGGAGGAGAGTTGTTGAGTTGTAGAGTTGCTGAGTTGTTGAGTTACTGAGTTATAGAGTTACTGAGTTGTTGAGTTACTGAGTTATAGAGTTATGAAGTTGTTGGGTTATTGGGGGAAAAGGTGTTTGCAGGGAGAAGGATAATAAATAATAAACAAGACGGATGATGGATTATAAGAAATTGGCAGAGGCTCCGGTTTTCAGAGGGCTTTCAGAAAGGTTCCTGGAAAATTTTATCGGTCGTACTCCGAATGCTTTGCGTGAGTTTGGTATCGGTGATTTTATTGCTTTACAGGGGACGGTTTGTCAGTCGTTGTATTTGTTGTATAGTGGCCGGGTACGGACTAATATGGTGAATGAAGAGGGGAAACAGGTGACGATAGAAGAGATCGAAGCTCCCCGTTTGTTGGCTCCGGCTTTTATTTTTGCTACAGACAACCGTTTCCCGGTAAATATTACCACTTTAACAAATTGTGAAGTGCTGGTTTTGAACCGGACTGATTTTGTAGACCTGATGCATCGGGAAAAGATAGTGATGCAAAATTTTCTGCGGATCATTTCCGACCGGAGTATTTTTTTGAGCCGTAAGTTGAATGCTTTTGCCTTACAGGATTTGAAAACCCGCTTGCTGGCTTATCTTCGCGAACATGAAAATCCGCGTAGTCGACAAGAGATCGCCGATATCCTGGGAGTGGCACGTCCCTCCTTAGCCCGGGTATTGTCGGAATTGGCCGATGAAGGATATCTCCGGATCGAAAAGCGGAAAATCACTGTCGTACGGCATAAGATCGATTGACGGGGATAAGTGAGGTGAGCAGTTTGGGAAGTCTCAACAAACTAAAAGTTTCTAAACACGAAATTCCTGCTCTATAGCTTTATTTTTGCCCGAATCCGGCTCAGTGACTGCGGGGTGATCCACAGATAAGAAGCGATGTGTTTTTGCGGGACATGTTGCAATAATTCCGGGGTTTCCCGGATTAAAGTCAGGTAGCGTTCTTTAGCACGCGGACTGTCATTACTGAGTAACCAGTTTTCAGTGGTAAGCAATTGTTGCTCCATCAGACGGCGCCCGAGGTTGGCTAATCCAAGGGATGAATCGAATAACTTGGTTAAAAGATGGCGCGGAATACTGTATGCGATACTGTCATTACAGGCTTCTATAGAGATTTGGGAGATCGAATTGTCGGCATATCCCCGGATCGAAAAGGCTATTTCACCGACAGAAGCAAACCAGATAGTCGTATCGGTTCCGTCTTTCAGATAATGTCCTCTCCAGATTCCTTCTTTGATCAGGTATAAATTGCTATTGCGTTCTCCTTCAATGACAATAGCTTCTTTTTTTCTAAAACGTACTTCCTGCATTTGTTCTGTCAATGCTTTTACATCCGTTTCTGAAAGGTTATACCTTCGGCAGAATTTCTCGATAAAGACTTCCATAGTTGATCTGTTCTTTTTGCCCTGCAAAGATAGTGCTTAATTTTAGATTAAGGTAGTCGTAAGGGCGGCGGACAAGACCGAAAGTTCTCCACAGGAGTAAAGCCGATTTCGGTAAATTTAAGACTTCTGTTTCTGCTTTTCGTGCAGATAAAGGCTGCCGATCAGGAGAAGGGTGAGTACTTCTGCCAGAGGGACGGCCAGCCATATTCCTTTTACATCGAGTAATATAGGAAGCACCAGGAAGCCCACCAGTATAAATAGTATCCCGCGTAGCAGGGTGATGACGGTAGCCCGATGTGCCCGTTCGATACTTTGATAATAACCGATTCCAATCATATTGACGGCGAAAAATATAAAGCCGAAGGCAAAGTAAGGCAAACCTTTCACTGCAATCTGATAAGCTGCATATTCCGGTCCGATAAACAGAGCGACAATCTGGTGGCGGAAAAGGGCGGTGAGGGTGAAAAAACTTATTCCGCAGAGGAGTGCTGTTCTGTACATCAAACGGAGGGTTTGTTTGATCCGTGATGTATCCCGGAGACCGAAATTATAACTGAGGATCGGCTGACCCGATAACACGATTGCGTCGTATATCATAAAAATAATCGGGAAAAAATAACAAGCGATACTGAATGCTGCTACTCCGTCTTCTCCTAAATGACTGATGAATACGTAATTTCCCAGAAACATCATAAAGGCGATGGATAGTTCGGTGACAAAGGCCGATGAACCGAGCTTAACCATATAACCGATATTCCGGGCGGTAAGTTGCATACTTTTCCGGCTTAATTTGATTCGTTGCAGATGTAAAGTATGTGACCGGCGCAGCAGATAACCAACTGTCATCAGTCCCCCGATCGTTGTCCCGAGACTGGTTGCAAAGGCTGCCCCCATCAGTCCCCAGCCGAAACGGAAGATGAAAATATAATCGAGGAGGATGTTGGTTACTGCTGCTATAGCATTACACATCATGGCATAATTGGGGGAACCGTCTAAACGGATGAAGAACATCCCTGCATTCAGGATTAGATAGAATACCAGAAAAGGAATATACCAGATCATATATTCCATAACGCCGGGCAATAGGCGTTCCGAACTTCCCAGCAAGTGGGCCAAAGGTTCTAAAAACAGACAACACAGGGCGGACAGAATCAGAATGAGTAAAGAAGCGAATCCGATTGCCTGGGTGATATTGATATTCGCTACTTTTACTTTCCCCTGGGATAAGTGAATAGAAGCGACTACAGATGCGCCCATACCGAACATCAGGCCGATACCCGTCGTGATCATAAACAAAGGGGCAGTGATGTTAACGGCTGCTAAAGCATCACTACCGATTCCTTTCCCGACAAAGATACCGTCGGTGATTACAAATACTGCTGAAAATATCATTCCTAAAACTGTCGGAATCAATAATTTTCTGAACAAGGTCGAAATGTTCATGCTTCCGAAATCAATACTGTCTCTCATATTCCTCTTTTTTTGAATTTCGTCGCAAAGGTAAGGCAAACTATAGGGTAAAAAATTACCAAATGATAACTTCTCGGTTATTTTTTATGTAGAATTATTCCGGTCCTTGTTCGTCTTCGGTATTCGTGTTGGGGGACGCGGTCGCTTCTGTCGGTCGTCTGGCTTTTTCTTTCACTGACCGGAGGAACTCCTCACTCCGCAAAAAACTTTACGTTACGTTTCCGTCAGACACCACCGGTCGGGCGTTCAGAAAAAGCAAGACGACACTCGCCGGAGCTCCAATGGTCCCCGAACACGAACACCTCCGACTTACGTTATCACTGCCTGGCAAGCTAAACCGGACCTGAAAACCATAAATTTCAGCGAAAAAAGATTTTCCGGTAAAGTAACCCAACTATCCATAATCCGATAGAGGTGAGCCGGTGTTTTATTCTATAAAATTTTTCTAATTTTTCCTTTGCCAGGTCGTGTTAACGTGAGATGCAGGGTTTATGCCGGAAGACCATTGGAGCAGGACCGTTCCAGGCGAACCGGTCTGACGGCACAAAACCCGGAACCGGAATAGAAAGAAAAAATAAACCTACGAATATGTCATCGGTCCACAGCGTAGCATGATCGGCCTGGCATTTTTACGAAAATCTTTTGTTTTAAAAATAGTGATTTCAGTGATGACTTCGGTAAATTTGCCGGAAAATTATGATTTGAATATGCATTATTCTCAGACAATTTTGCCAACTTGCGGCGGTAAAGATCGGATAAAATGGGTACATTGACAGATATTCGGATGGCATGCCATCAGTTGGCAGAACCTGAATTCGGGCATCCTGCCGATTTGGTCGGTTGGATGGGAGCCATGCAGGCACAAGATTATACCATGTCGAAATGGGCTGTCGGGCTGCGTTTGAAGTCGGCTACGATTGCGCAAGTAAATGAGGCCCTGGCGAAAGGGGAAATTGTGCGGACTCACATTATGCGTCCTACCTGGCATTATGTTGCCGGAAAAGATTTACGCTGGATGTTGCAACTCACTTCTTCCCGGCTCAAAAAGGTGATCGATTCCTGGGTGAAAGCCAGTGGACTGGACATTTCAGAAAATCAATATACTCAGTGTAATGATTTGATCGGTAAGATGCTGTCCGGAGGAAACTGCCTCACGCGTGAAGAGATAGAAATGGAGTTGGGGCATGCCGGTGTCCCTGTTACCGGCGATCGGGTAAGACGTTATGTGCTCCGGGCCGAAATGGAAGGGATTGTATGTAGCGGTGCGGATAAGAATGGAAAGCCCGGTTATGCTTTGCTGGATGAACAGGTGGCCCCTGCCTCCTCCTTGCCCAGGGAAGAAGCTTTGGCGCGTCTGGCTGTCAATTATTTTCGTAGTCATTCTCCTGCTACTCTAAAAGATTTCGTCTGGTGGTCGGGACTGACGGTGACAGAAGCCCAACAGGCGATCGGTTCGATTAAAGAACTTCTAGTTGAAGAACATTTTGAAGGACAGGCGTTTTGGGTGTTTGCAGCTTGTCGGAAAACGGAAAATAGAGATCTGATCCAATTGCTTCCTCCTTTCGATGAGTATTTGGTGAGCTATAAAGACCGGACTCCCGTTATTCCGGAAAAGCACCATTCGAAAGCTTTTAACAGGTGGGGGACGTTTTATCCGGTGATTTTATATGGCGGACAGATTATAGGTAATTGGAGCAAGGTGAAAAAAAAGGAAGGGTTGACGGTAACGGTTTCGTTTTTTGATAAACGATCGAAATGTCCTTTAAAGCTCTTGCAGGAAGTTGAAAAACAATATCGGAAATTTGTAGATGGATATGTCCCGGATTGAAAGAGAAAAAAGAGTGGTCGGGATGATGGTCCGTTTGTATTGCCGGAAGCAGGAAGGGAACGATTGTTTGTGCGAGGAGTGCCGGGCTTTGTTGGAGTATGCGCATGCCCGTTTGGAGCATTGTCCGTTTGGAGAACGTAAAACTTCGTGTAAACATTGTAAAATACATTGCTATAAACCCGGTATGCGGCAGAAAATGCGGCAGGTGATGCGCTATGCCGGTCCGAGAATGTTATTTTATCACCCGCTGATAGCTTTGAGACATTTGTTCGGTGATTTTAAATGATCGGGAAAGAACGCCGGTCGATGCATTTTATGAACTTTATAGACTTTATAGGCCGATTTGATTCTAGGTTTATTTTTTCTTTCTATTCCGCTTCCGTTTTTTATATCGTCAGACCGGTTCGCCTGGACCGGTCCGTTAAGGCTTTCCTTCACTGACCGGTGGAAGTGACCGGGTCGACAATTCCGGTCACCGGAGACGAATAAGTAACGAAATAAACTTACTTTTGCAGTTGTATATTTAAGGAAAACGCATGGAACAAGGACTGGAATATTTCGGTGTATTGACGGGTTTGCTTTATCTCGGTTTGGAGATCGTTCAGCATCGGGCAATGTGGATTGTCGGGTTTGTTACTTCGTTTGTCTATATCTTTGTTTTTTTCTTCTCTAAATTCTATGCCGACATGAGCCTGAATATTTATTATGTCTGCATCAGTATATACGGTTTCTGGCAATGGCATAAGGGAAAGGCTGTACAGGAAGGCACTGAAGTGCTGATATTGTACCGTCGTTTGAATATCAGGCTGATATGGGGCATTACTGTCGTAACTGTTTTTTTGTACGGTACGTTGTATTTCATTTTGTCGGATTATACCGATTCGCCCGTATCGGCCGGAGATGCTTTTACCACAGCTTTGAGTATTACGGCAACGTGGATGCTGGCCCGGAGAATATTGGAACACTGGTGGTTTTGGGTGGTGATCGACGGGGTGTCGGCATTGTTGTATTATCAGCGGGCTTTGTATCCGACCTGCTTTTTATTTGTATGTTATAGCGTATTAGCGATTGTAGGATGGATCAATTGGAAAAAGAAAGGAAAGTGGTATGATCAAAAGATATAAATGTGTGGTTGTTGCAAACGGTTTATTTCCGACAGGGCAACAGGCATTGGAACTATTGAGGCAGGCTGAATTTGTTGTTGCCTGTGATGGGGCTGTGATCGGATTGGAGAATGGCCGGCTACCGGATGCGGTTGTCGGTGATTTGGATAGTTTGCCGGAACCGGTTCGAAACCGTTATTCCGATCGGATTTACCGGGTGAAAGATCAGGAGACGAACGACTTGACCAAGGCTGTGAATTATGTCAAAACTTTAGGCTTCCGGGAAGTATTGATTCTGGGGGCTACCGGTAGGCGTGAAGATCATACCTTGGGTAATATTTCTTTGCTGGCCCAGTATGTGACTGAATTCGAACGGGTAGAAATGGTTTCCGATTTCGGATGGTTTACACCCTTATACCGGACGACTACTTTGGATAGTGAACCGGGACAACAGGTTTCCTTGTTTTCATTGTATCCTAATGGTAGGATTTCTGTATCCGGACTTCGTTATCCGATAGAAAAAAGGCGTCTCCTGTATTGGTGGGAAGCGACATTGAACGAAGCTACCGGCAAGGAGTTTACCGTTATCCTGGAAGAAGATGCCAGGGTGTTGGTATACCGTACTTTCTCTAGTTTATAAAGTTTATAAAGTTCTTTACGAACTTTATAAACTAATTCCCTTCCGGCAATGGCAGAGGAATGCTAAACGATAAAAACGTCTGCCGGAAGCCTGTTATGCTAATGCTTCTACCAAGCGGGGCATTAATACCGGGAGGGTATGCTCGCATTGAGCCGTGTAGAAATTATCGTCGATCACAGCAGGTTCGTCGGTTGCGATGCCTTTTTGAATAGCGGCTTTGGCCAGAGGATGAATGGCCAGGCGTTTCCCTTCTGTGATACCTGCAATTTCAAAAATTAAACCTGCAGCACAATGTCCGGCCATTATTTTCTTTTTAGTGGCGAATTCCTGAATGACTTTTAATAGATCGACATTGTAAGGTTGGGTCGCATTGTTCTGGAATACAGGTACTGCATCACCACATGAAAATACCAAAGCATCGAATTCGTCGGAATGACCGGACAGATGGGCTATGATATCGTCTGCTTCCAGGGGGATACCTGAATTGGTCCTGATGGTTTTCGTATCGGAAACTGCAAATACTTTGTAAGAGATTCCTTTTTCAAAGAAGGTTTCGAGGTATTGGAATAATCCTGATCCGTTAACCGGATTTACTGCTAATACTGCTACTTTTTTTGACATAGTCGTATAATTTATAAATGAGACAATAGTTATTTTTAGTAAGTTTATTACTTTTGTGATGTAAAGGTAAGCGGTGTTTTTTGAACATGCAAGAACGCACTTGAAGATTAGTAAATTACCTCGATGTAACTAATATTGAAAAACAGCTGATTGTAAAAAGTTAAAAAAATGAAAAATTTTCATCATGCCGAGAATTGTCCGATCCGTGATATACTGAGCCGGTTGAGTAGTAAATGGGCGATGTTAATATTGATTACGCTGGATGCAAATGAAGTAATGCGCTTCAATGATTTACAGAAAAGTATCGGCGATATATCCCAACGTATGCTCTCGGTGACTTTACGTACTTTGGAGGCCGACGGTTTAATCGGGCGTAAAGCCTATCCTGAAATTCCTCCCCGGGTGGAGTATAGCCTGACTCCCCGGGGGCTTAGTTTGATTCCTTATCTGGAAGGCCTGGTCGGTTGGGCGTTGGCTAATATGCCGCAGATTATGAATGAACGTGAGGAAAAAGTTGTATAACCGATTGTCTGGAGAAGATTGGCTTTTTAAATAGGGTGTCTTTTCCGGTAATCGACAGGGGATTGTCCGTATCGTTTTTTGAAAAACTTACCGAAAGCGGATTGATCGGAAAAGTGTAATAGTTCGGCTATTTCTTTGATCGATAAATCGGGATGATCGAGTAGAGCCCGGGCTTCACAATAAAGTCTTTCAAAAATAAACTGACTAGGCGTACGCCCGGTCAGGCTTTTAATGACCGAAGAAAGATATTGTGTGGTGATATTCAGTTGATCGGCATAGAACGGTACTAAATGTTCCCGGCGATAATTTTGCATCAGAGAGTCGAAAAAACGTTTCAGGATATATTCGTATCTGATTTGATAGGGTTCATCGAGCAAGTTCCAATGATTTTCGATCCAAATGTTGCTGAGTTCCAGAAGAAAGGTTACCAGGGCATTTTGTATGATTTCGTGTTTTAGGTGGTGATGGGTCAGTTTTAATTTTTCCTGAATGGTATGTATACTTTCGGATACAACCCGATGTTGTTGCTGATTCAAAAGATTGACCTGCCGTTGTTGTAGCATGACTTTCGTGATGTGCCGGTACATTTTGTCGGAGGCGGGTAAAGTGTCTAAATAAGATTTATCGACTAACAATAAACTGCCTTGAAAATCAGAACCGATCTCTGTAAATTGACAATAGTATTCCGGGGCAAGAACCACCAGGCAGGAAGGTTTTAAAAAGTATTCCAAACCGGTAATCGTGATTTGTGCCGTCCCTTTTTGAATTAAAAGATAACGGAATATTCCGTCGAATAAGGGAGTATTTTCGAACGTATTTTTTTCAGTCAAAAAAAAAGAAGCTATTCCTCTCTCCTGAAGAAACGATTTGTCCCAAAGAGAGGAAAGACAGTCCTGGGGTGAATGAATCCTGTTTAGCATGTTGTAAAGATAAAGTTATTTTCAAATAAAACCAATTGCATAGGAAATGAAACTTTTGGGAATGAGGAAATCGATAGAACTTTGTAGCGTGATTTTAAATAGGAAGATATGCAAAATTCAAAGACATTTTTACTGGTTTTATTAGGTATTCTGGCTGCTTTCGGCCCTTTTGTGACAGATATGTATTTACCTGGCTTACCTTCTATGACCGTTTATTTCGATACAACGGCTTCTATGGTGCAATTGGGGATTACGACAGCTATGCTGGGATTGGGATTCGGACAGATAATCGTCGGCCCTTTGAGCGATAAATACGGACGAAAATTGCCACTTCTGCTTTCCTTATGGCTTTTTATTTTTTCGACCATCGCTTGTATTTGCTCTTGGAGTATCGGAGCTTTTATCTTTTTTCGTTTTCTCCAGGGAATTGCAGGGGCCGGTGGTATTGTGATTTCCCGTTCGGTGGCTACCGATTGTTATGGTGGTAAAGAATTGGCGAAGGCTTTTGCTATGATTTCGGCGGTAAACGGATTGGCGCCTATATTGGCTCCGGTGGGGGGAGGAGTTATGTTGAAATTTACCAACTGGTTGGGTATTTTTGTTTTTCTACTGTTTTTAGGAGTTCTGTTGCTTTTACTTTGCTTGCGCCTGAAAGAGCCTTTACCTCCTGAACGTCGGATCGATGTACCGGCTTTTTCTTCTTTCCGGACTTTTCTGCCTCTTTTCAAAAAACGTCGGTTTATGGACTATGTGTTCATACAAGCTTTCGTTTTTGGAATGATTTTCGCTTACATTTCTTCTTCTCCCTTTGTTTTACAGGAACATTATCGGTTATCCCCTCTGTTATATAGCTTGTGTTTTGCTGTAAATGCAATTGCACTGATTATCGGAACAACGCTTGCCGGCCGTTTTCGGCATATTAGGCAGGGGATGGTTACCGGGGTGATCGGTTCGTTTGTGTTGGCTGTATTTACCGGACTGACTTTGTGGTATGAAATGCCGATCGCTTACTTTGAAACGGCTCTTTTTTTGAATCTGATTTTCGGGGGCCTTGTTTTGCCGACTTCTACAGCTTTGGCGTTGGACTCCGAACGGCAGAACGCCGGGGCTGCATCGGCGGTATTCGGGGCCGTCAGCTTCCTGGCGGGAGGAATCGTTTCGCCTTTAGTCGGAATAGGAAATATCCTGCACACTACGGCAATTATTATGGTTGTCAGCTCTGCGATCGCCGTCTTGATGATCGGAGGAAAGAAAAATGCTGCTTCGACCACCTGATTTTTCGGTCGAAAGGCAGAAAAAGGAATAAAATGATGTATTTTTATCCCTGATTTTAATCTGATCGGTATGGAATTAATTATGTTAGGTACAGGCAATGCCATGGTGACCCGTTGTTATAATACCTGTTTTGTACTCTCTTCAGGAGAAGAATATTTTTTAGTGGATGCAGGAGGCGGAAACGGCATTTTCAAGCAGCTGGAGCAAGCCGGAGTTCCTTTTACAGGTATTCGTGAGATGTTTGTAACACATGCCCATACCGACCATATCTTAGGAGCGATCTGGGTTATCCGGAAAATAGCTACTTTGATGTCGAATGATAAATATAGAAGGAATTTTATCGTTTACGGGCATAATGAAGTGATCGATGCACTGAGAACCTTTTGCCGTTTGACACTCCCCGGGAAAATTTTGAAATATATAGATGAACGTATCTTTTGGGGTGAGGTAAAGGACGGTACCCGGAAAGAAATCCTGGGACTGCCAATCTGTTTTTTCGATATTCTTTCTACCAAGATGAAGCAGTTCGGATTCCGGGTTTTGTTACCCGATGGACAGGTGCTGGTTTGTCTGGGAGACGAACCTTATAATGAGGCCTGTAAGAAATATGTCGAACAGGCCGACTGGTTACTGGCCGAAGCTTTTTGTTTGTATCGCGACCGGGAAATTTTTTCACCTTATGAAAAACATCACAGTACTGCTTTGGATGCCGGTCGTTTGGCCGAAGCTTTGGGGGTAAAACATTTAGTCCTGTATCATACGGAAGATAAGACTCTGGCTGAACGTAAGGAAGCATATACCCGTGAAGCCTCTTCGGTGTTTACCGGCAGGGTTTATGTGCCGGATGATTTAGAGCGGATTTCACTGGAATAACTTGAGAAATTTTATCGATTCGAATGTAAACCTATAATACATGATTTATTTAGAAACAGAGCGATTGGTTTTACGGGATTGGAGAGAAGAGGATTCGGTTGTTTTTTCTCGAATGAATCGGGATCCCAAGGTGATGGAATATTTTCTGAAACCACTGACCGACACAGAAAGCCGGGATTTTTATGAACGCATCCGACGGGAAATCGACACATTCGGTTGGGGATTATTTGCTGCAGAAGTAAAAATATCCGGGAAATTTATCGGTTATATCGGCTTACATCATACGAATTTTGAAACAGATTTTTGTCCCTGTATCGAGATCGGTTGGCGCTTATGCGAAAACTCCTGGGGACGGGGATATGCTACCGAAGGTGCCCGGGCTTGTCTGGATTATGCTTTCAGGCAATTACAACTACCGGAGATTTATTCCTTTACTTCTTTACCCAACAGACGCTCCGAAAGGGTAATGCAAAAGATCGGATTGCAAAAAATCGGGGAGTTCGATCATCCGTTGGTCCCTGCCGGACATCCGTTGCTCAGGCATGTACTTTATCGGGCTGAAAAAGGGTAAAACAGCTTCCTCGATAATGATTTCCCAGTCATTGATCCGGATACTGACGGGTACATAATAACTGTCGAAAGTGATTTCTATAGTGAAGTCATGGTCGGAATTAAAATCAATATCGGGATTCTCGGCAAGTAATCCGCTGATCAGTTTTTCATTGTATTGAAGCTCCTTTTCGGGACTGTATATCTTTAGCCGGGTGTCACTATCGGTTTGTAATTGCATGACATTGAAATCGGCGATCCAGGTATTCGGAGAATCCGACGGTTGGGAATATTCCGGGAGGTAGCTTATCGGTTGACCGGATAGAGTTTCTCCTTGATAATCATAATTACCGTTATTATCTTCTATACTGATCCGGAGTTGTAGAGTGGGGGTGGCATAATGGACGATTACGTGGATATTGTTGGTGATCCGCCGGAGATCAACTGTGATTTCCTGGTCCTCGTCGGCGTTTACGTCGATCGTTTCATGTAGGCCATGATAGAGTAATGAAGGGAGAATAGGGACTGTATTATCGGTTGTCCGGTTTAACTGTAATCCGAAATCTTCGAGATGGGTTTGTGAAGGGACATGGGAAGATAACCGGTAACTTTCGGATAAACCGGCCCAGACGACAAACTGGTATCGGCCTTGGGGAAGGGGCATTTCCATTATGTAGTGATCGAGTTGCAAAGCCGAATCTTTTCGTTCACATACGAATATTCCTTGCCGGTCGAAAACAAAAACCGACAAATGGTCGGTTTCGGGAAATCCCGGCGTCAAAGGAGCACCATTAGAATCGGTGTAGCGGAATTTCAATGACAAATATCCCCCGCAGCCGGAACGATTTTCACGTATACAACCTGCGGATAAAAAGATTAACGTGATAAACGACAGGGTTGGGATCACCTTCATTATCCGTAGGTTGTACTGTATTTTTATTTTATAGGTCACAATCTTCATCGATTTCCTGCCATTCGTCTACGGTGATATTTACGTCAACCCAAGTGTTGGGGCTGATAACCTGATTGTGGTCGAAATTATCGTTCGGGTTAGCCGGGGCTTGAATAGAATTGAGGGTCATGCGGTAATATTGGTTCCGGTAAATTCCATAGGGACCGTATTGCCCGCTGGCTGCACTGTTTACAAGTACATGAAAATAACACATCCCGTTGGTGAAGGTGTTGTCACTCAAGGAATAACCTCCGGTAAGTGCCGGCATATCCGGAGCATGGGCAATACATAATTCGGCATATTTTTCTGCATCTGTGCCGGTAATGAAATAGTTACTGCTACCATCGTCGGTACGTACGACATAAAACGTCCCGTAACCATTCGGGTTATTGACGAATTCGAAGTCTGTCGCTCCCTGGGGAGCAGTAACTCCGGTCTTGATTCTGCAAATCTGGGTCGGAAGAAATTGCCCCTGTATACTTAAAAAGGTGGTTTGGTCGACCAACGAACTTCCGGGGATATAATTGAATGAATTTTCAAGAGCATAACTAAAAGTAGTGGGAGTGGCCGTTGCTTCATTTACCGGAATCTGATCGGTTCCGCGAACAAAATCATTTACATTATAGCTATCCCAATTGTAATCTTTGATGATCCCTCCATCGATTTTAGGGATAAAATAAAAGCGTCGGTTTATATTTCTCCAGCCATAGGTGATATTTTGCATAGTCCCACCGCCGTTGACGACGAAAGAAGTGCTTTTAACGACAGCAGCTTTGGCCACTACCCGGGAAACAGGGATAGAGATCGGATTCGCTTTGGCCGCTTCGGCCGAAGTGGCTAAGGCATCGCCGGGAGTGACGGCAGGATATGTCGTGTTGAACATGACGAAACCATCGGTCGGATTGGTTAAGTCGGAGATACTTTGTTCGAATTCTTTATAACTGAAAGCTCCCAGGCCTCTGGAGGTAATTTCATTGATAATGGCAGGAGTCAGGTTGATGCCGGCAAAGATATATTTATCGGCTTTTAAGGTCCGGATTGGGGTAGAAGCTGTCCAGCTATTACCTGAATTGATCAGGGTATTGGCGTCGGTACTGAAAGATGCGATTGTCGGGGCGTGAGGAGAAGCGACATCATAAATAAAAACATGGAGGGTTTTTACTGCCGTTTCCTCGGCGGTACCGCTGTTTGTGGCTTTGGTCTGCATATTTGCCGGGGCATTGATTTTGAATGTGGCGAATACCTCTGTCGGATTTTGATCTATGGGCAGGTCGCTTTCGGCCGGCGAAGCATCGTTTTTACTGCAACCCTAATGGGTTGCAGTAGCGAACATTATCATAAACAAACAATTCTTTCTCATTGTATTCTTTTTTAGTTTGTCAATTTATAAGGGTTTTACTGGGATTTTTGTTTTTTGTTTTATATTCCTGAAGTTTTGACTTTTCGTCCGTTTCATTAAATTTTATTTGCTATTGAGCGGTGGCCGGTAGAGAAATAAGAAAAGTTTTTTCATAACCAAGAAAGAAAAGTTTCGTTTATCAGTAAAAAAACAGAGTTAGAGGAGGAAATATAATATGAGGCGAACGGGCGTTCTAATATGGATTTTATGGATGGGATTGTTCGGATTTACATCTTGTACAGACCGACTGGAAGAAGTGGAAGAGCAGTATACCGGAGAAAATGAGGTATGGGTGCGTTTGATTGTTTCCAGACCTTATTCCGGTAAAGAGGTCCGAAGTAAGGCCGGGAATGATCGGGAGACAGAAATAGATGAAATTCAGTTGTTGGTTTTCGAAGAGGGGGGATATAAATACCGGGTTCCGGGCATTTCGATCACAAATTCAGGAACGACCACTTCGTTCAGTGCCCGTTTGCTTGCAACAGATAAAACCTTGGACCTTTATATTGTTGCTAATGCTACAGCAGCAGTATTGGCGAATGAACCTCAGGTCGGTGATACCGAAAACGAGGTACGGACAAAATTACAGCTGGGGTTCCCCCTCGGTGGAAATTTCACTACTTTACCGATGTCCGGACATTACCGGCTGGTTTCAGGGCTGGATGCGAATTACCGGCAAGAAATCAGCGGTGTGAGCATGTTAAGAGCTGTTGCCCGGGTAGATGTGTTGGTCGGTGGGATTACGAATTTTGAATTGACAAGCATACAAGCTTATCGGGTGAATAGCCGGATACAACTCATAGCGAATCAGGATCTTCCTGTTGTTACCGCTCCAAGTATTCCGGTGAATAGCCGGATGGAGGTCAATACTCCGGTCTCGGCAGTAAGTGGTAACCAGGCGGTTTCCGGACTTTATTTGTCGGAATCGGTTTCTCCTGCCGAGTCTGAACGGGTGAACGGGGCTACTTGTGTTGTCGTTGGAGGAAAGTATGCAGGTAGTGGGGAAGTGACCTATTACCGGATTGATTTTGATCCGGACGATACTCAGGGAAGTTTCGGTCAGATATTGAGGAATCATCGTTATGTTTTCACGATACGGAGCGTTGCCGGGCCGGGTTGGCCATCGGCTGATGAAGCGGCCAGTAATCGTTCTGCACAAATTAATCTGGATATACAATCCTGGGACGAGTCGACGACAGACATGTATTTCGATACGGATCATCATTTTGGAGTATCTACACGCGAGGTTGTCCTGGGAAGTAAACAGAATGCAGCGTTGACCGTTCAGGTCGATACAGATCTTTCCGATTATACCTTCCAATGGTCGGATGAACAGGGCAATGTGTCGGGGACAGCTGCACAATCGCTTACCGGTTCGTATTTCAAAGTGGAAAAAACGAATAACGGGAGGCATATCGTAGTCACTGCATTGCAAAGTAATAACAGCGACAGTGATGAACGAAAAGCATATTTTGTGATCAATGCCAGCCGTTGGCGTATATTGATGACTATTCGCCAACAAATTGTGGATATTTCGGGCCGGACGATAAATATGGTTTCGTTCAGAAGCTATTTAGGACATTTAGGAGAAAATTTGTTATTACCCAATATTTCGCCTGAAAGCCGGGGAGCAGGCCTGCAGGGGATTCTGAATAATCCGGCTAACTTCGGTACTGGTGGTACTGTCACTTGTGGAGGCTTTAATTTGCTGTTGACGAATGTATCTGCCAGTAGTATAAACGATGCTGCTTTAGCACTTGCCGATGTTATTTATTTCAATTATGTCAGTAATGGTGATTTAAGGATTGATCTTTCACCCGTCGGCAGATGGTTGAAGGCTTCTGCAAAACGGGTATTGATTTTGTCTTTCGATTCCCAGGGAGTCAATACTCCTATCATGCAGGAATTTCTCGGAAGTACTCCGGATTTGATGCAAACTTCACCGAAAAGCGGTTCATATCCGTTGGCCGGAAAGTCGGCTTCTGATTTTTTTACGGATATGGGGCCCTTTACTGTCACGCCTTATACTCCTGTCGATGCAAATTTCAAATTTCAGAATTATGACGTTACTCATGGAGAAATCGGTCCCGGGAGTGCAGAAGGGATTACCCCTCCATTGAACGAACCGGGCGGTGGCATTGTCTTGGGCGTCGATATGTCTCGCCGGATTATCTATATCGGAGATATCGATATCTTTTCTGCAAATAATAGTAATAGCGGAATTAACAATTCGAAAGGAACCATCAATAGCAATGCGTCGAAACTGATAGCTAATCTGTTTGCCTGGGTCGTCGGGGTCGTTCAGTAAAAAACTTATCGGAACGATAACTTCGGTTTCTAAAGTTCATAAGGCTTATGGAGTTTATAGACCCTATGGCCGTAAAAGAAAAAAACAAAGGGGATATGATGTACTCCGAATCCCGTTTTCTAGGCCATTATCTGTTTGAAAAACCGGATTTCCAGTTGAAAAAAATTACAGGATTCTATATCGATATTTTGGATTATACCGATACGGAACCTTATCCCCCTGTTACTGATCGGTGATATAAAAGAATAGTAGGGGAGAGATTCTGGAATTATTTTCCTATTCTACATATGAAAATCCGGTGACCGCATGAATCGGTCTTAGAAATCGGTTGCTAAAGGTTTGTTGATTTCTTTTCTGTTTATTTACTTTTTTATGTAAAGTATTTAAGAAATACGGTAATTACTTTCGTAGCGTATATGGCGGAAGGATTTAATTCGTAGTTTTATGGTCAGGAAGTTAATCATCTGGATCACTATCGTGCTTCGGAAAATAGGATTTTTTATCTGGTTGTATTTTTATCGGATGAAATAGAAAATTTAGTCTCTTGCTTCGAAAATGTGGCAGTAGATACACTTTCATTTTCCGTTTCTCCAAACTTATGGTAGAATTATTCTGTCGTTACTTATTCGTCTTCGGTGTTCGTGTTTAGGGACCCGGTCGCTTCTGTCGGTCGTCTAGCCCTTTCTATCACTGACCGGCGGAACTCCTCACTACGTTCGTCAGACACCACCGGTCGGGCGTTCAGAAAAAGCAAGACGACACCCGACAGAGCTCCAATGGTCCCCGAACACGAACACCTCCGACTCACGTTATCACTGCATGGAAAACGAACTGTGACCTGAAAGGTATAAACTTCTATCAAACAGCTGTTTTTCTGAACCCTTACCTTCGGAATTAATTCAGTAATCGGTATTTTATAGGAATAATCCGGTCAGGTAACCCAGGTATCCGTACTGCGGTCAGAGTAGCCTACCCTTTCATTCAATGAAACTCTCCTTCTTTGCCCTGTAGTGCTGACGGAAGATGCAGGGTTTTATGGCGGAAGACCATTGGAGCAGGAACGAGGGTCCGGTTAGGTTTTCCGAACGTCCGACCGGTGGTGTCTGACGAACGTAGTGAGGAGTTCCGCCGGTCAGTGAAGGAAAGCCTTACCGGACCGTTCCAGGCGAACCGGTCTGACGGGATAAAACCCGGAATCGGAATAGAAAGAAAAAATAAACCTACCTTTTTTAATTTGAAACAAACGTAACTTTTCCCGGAAAGTTACTTTGGGTTTCCGGTTTAACGGGTTGGAATGACGGTAAGAGTTCGCATCAGGCAAAAATACTTTACCGGCCTTCTTTCAGCAGATAAACTTTACGTTTGATTTCCTGAGCCCATTCGATCGGTTTTTTGCTTTTATCCAGACTTTCCCATTCGATCGGCTGTCCGATATAGAGCGTGAACGTGCGGTTACGTTGTTTAAACGTTTCATCCGGCAGGTAAAGCATTTCGATGTTGGCTTTCAGGCCGATTTTTTTCCGGAAATTCGCCAGGTTGTAAAAAAAGTTCGAATTTCTTCCATCGATAAAGATCGGGACAATATCCCGTCGATGCTGGATGGCTTTGGATACGAAACTTTTTTGCCATTCCAGGTCTTGGATGATCCCTTGTTGTTTACGGCTGACCAGACCGGCCGGAAACATGATCATCTGACAGTCGGAAGCATAAGCGTCTTCCAATGCAGAAACGGCGTCTTTCGCTTGGGCACCATGCTTGTTGACCGGTAAGAAAATGTTGTTCAGATTCTTTAGGTTTAATAAAAGATCGTTTACCGGAAATTTCAATTCCGGGTAACGTGTACCTAAAAAAGAGATTAAAATAATACCATCGGGTCCACCCAGAGGATGATTGGACACAAAAATATACCGGCCGTCGGGGGAAGGCAGGTTCGCTTCGCCGATCACCTGATAGGAAACATGGAGATATTCCAATATCGCATCGGAGAAGTCCAGCCCTTTCCGGTCACCGTAACGGGTAATAAAATCATTGATATCGTCTTGATGGATCACTTTTTTCAGATAGGAATAAATAAACCCGGGAATCATTTTGGCTACTCCCGGATTTTTGCTTCTGAAAAGTTGTTCGATATAGATCGGTTTTAAACCCTGATTATCTGCCATGAGTATCTTGTTTTAGTCGTAGAGTCGGATTGGTTTATAAACTTTAAGCGACGAAAGAGCAACTTTAAAAATTTTATAAACGAATTATACCTGCAAAGGTATAAATAAAACGGAATTTTTGAAAATCCTTCGTCACCTGCTCCCTTTTAGGGATGAAACTTTCGGTGAGGCTTTCCGTTAAAAGAGTAGGTAAGAGAAAACTGAATTAAAAACTGATAAGTTAAACTAAAAACGAGAAGTATGAAACGTACATTTTTAATGACGGGATTGGCAGTTTTGACACTGGCGTTTTTCATGACCGGATGTAATTCGATGAAAAAATTACAGAAGGAAGTGATCGAAACAGCCGTTGTGGGCTATGTTAATCCGGAACAATTGGAATCTGTGAATGGAGTGGTAAATTTCAATTATACCATCAATTTTGCTCCTAAACAGTTTGATAAAAAGATGATTCTGAAAATTACACCCAAAATTCAGTACGGTAGCCAGATGATGAATTTGCAACCGATGTTTTTACAGGGAGAAAATGTGAAAAACGCCAGTTATCCGGTGGTGAACTATGATAAAGGAACCAGTTTTACTCAGAAAATGTCCTTTAATTTCAAGCCGGGAATGGAGGATGGAGTACTCTGGGCAGATATCGAAGCTATGCGCGGTAACAAGTCCTTTATGCTGAGCCCGGTAATCCTGAATAAAAATGGAATCAAAGTTTGGAAACAACCGGCATTCACGCTGGACGGAGTAAATTATGTTCCGGCTATGACCGAGACTTTTGTGAGTGATGTTCCGGCAGAGGCTGTCGGTGTGGTAAGTGGTTATGTGATGTTTCCACTGGGAAAATCTACGATTAGCCAGGCTGAACAAAATTCGCCGGTAATGACTCAGGCGGTGAAAGCCATGGAAAAAGTTTTGGCAGATAAGAATGCCAAAATTACGAATATGTTTATTTATGTATCCAATTCTCCCGAAGGTGCCGAACGTTTGAATAAGAACCTGGCCAATACCCGTTTCCGGTCTGCCAAGAGTTTCTTTGAAAAAGACCTGAAATTGCAGAATACACCGATGGCCCGTAATCCGAAATTTGTAGTTCAGCAAACGGTTACTGAAAACTGGAACGGTTTGTATATGCTTCTTGGAGATTCAAATATTAAGAACAAAGATCAGATTATCAAAGACTTGAAAAGTGCTCCGAATGCCACTGCCCGGAATAAAGTGATCGATTCTTATATCGCTAAAATTCCTGAATTGAAAGAGGTGATCCTTCCGGTCCTTCGCCGTGCCGATTTCTTCGTATTCTACACGGTTCCCACTACTGTACAGGAAGATGTGCAACTGACTTATTTTGTACCTCAGTTGACTGAAAAGACTCCGGCAGTGACCGCTCAGACCAATTGGCAGTTATTGAACGATCTGGCTGTGATGGCTATCAATAATAAAGAATATTCGAAAGCACAGAAAATACTGGAAGCAGCTGTTGCTTTGAAGCAGGATGCTACCGTAAACAATAACCTGGGGGTAATCCATGCACAAATGGGGCATAAACGGGAAGCTGCCCAATATTTCGACAAAGCCAAGATCCGGAAAGAAGCCCGTTATAATATGGGATTGATCCTGATGCAAAACGGAGAATATGCAAAAGCGATTCCCTATCTGAAAGATAAACCCAACATCAACCTGGCTTATGCTCAATTGATGAATAACGACAACCGCGCAGCTTTGGAGACTTTCCGTAAGATTAAAATGCAGAATGCGATGGATTATTATATGCAGGCTGTAGCTGCTGCCAGGATAAAAGATACCAAAGAAATGGCAGTCTCTTTGCAAAAGGCGATCCAGATGCAACCGGACCTGAAAAATTGGGCTGCTACCGATATTTCTTTCTATCCTTACAAAGGAGATCCTGTTTATATGCAGATTGTGAAATAAAATTGTATTTATGTTGTTCTGATAGAGGGGTGTTCGGGAAGCCGGCACCCCTTTTGAGTGGAAAAGAAAAAGAACGACAAGGGAGACCATTTGGAAATTTGAAAAAAATGTCGTAATTTTATAAACTTGATAAAATAGCATTTACTGATTACTGCGGGGTGTCTGTTTCGGATGGGGATTGCTCATCGCGAAGAACGTTCGGACTTTATCGATATTCAGCAGAAAGCTTGTGGCTCTGTTACTTTTCTGGTTAGAGGTACATTATTCTCACTCCCTGGGTGGAGTACTGGTCGATTGTATAATATTTATTTTAAAGGAAGTAGAATGGAACGAACTTATCAGGCTTATGGTCTGACAAATTATCGGAATATTCGTCAAATAACCCGTTTGAATAAGGAAGAATTACAGGCAATTGAGGTGGTTGGAAGGGTGTTACCGTTTAAGACGAATAACTATGTCGTGGAAGAACTGATCGATTGGGAACGGATAGATACAGACCCTATTTTTACCTTGAATTTTCCACGTCGTGAAATGTTATCGAAAAAGCATTTTTCAGTCGTTAGTAAATTATTGGCTCAAGAGGTCGGAAAAGAAGAATTTATAGCAGCAGTCAATGCTGTTCGTCTTGAATTGAATCCTAACCCCGCCGGCCAGGATCACAACGTACCTATGCTGGGGGATATCCGTTTGAAAGGTATACAGCATAAATACCGGGAAACCGTATTGTTTTTTCCGGCTCAGGGACAGACCTGTCATGCCTATTGTAGTTTTTGTTTTCGTTGGCCGCAGTTTTCCGGTATGAATGAGCTGAAGTTCGCAATGAAAGAAACGGACCTGTTATTGAAGTATCTGCGGTTGCATCCTCAGGTTACGGACGTATTATTCACCGGAGGGGATCCGATGACCATGAGCGCTTCCTTATTGTCGGCTTATATAGAACCTTTATTACAACCAGGATTAGAGCATATCCGTACGATCAGGATCGGTTCGAAAGCTTTGGCATACTGGCCCTACCGGTTTATTTCCGATGTGGATGCCGCTGAGGTATTGCGTTTATTTGAAAAAGTGACCGCTACCGGTAAAAACTTGTCTTTTCAGGCACATTTCAATCATCCGGTGGAACTTTCTACGGCAGCTGTATGCGAAGCTATCCGGCGGATCCGGAATACGGGCGCACAGATTCGTACCCAGTCTCCTTTATTGAGACACATCAACGATTCTCCGGAGATCTGGCGGGAGATGTGGCGGAAACAGGTCGACTTGAGTTGTATCCCTTATTATATGTTTGTGGCCCGGGATACCGGGGCTAAGCATTATTTTGAAATTCCTTTAGAGAAATGCTGGGATATTTTCCGTAAGGCTTATAGTCAGGTCAGCGGTATCTGCCGTACGGTGAGAGGACCGAGTATGAGCGACGAGCCGGGCAAAATCCAACTGCTGGGAGTGGCCGAAATCAAGGGAGAGAAAGTGTTTGTCCTGCGTTTTATCCAAGGTCGTAATCCGAAGTGGGTAGATATGCCTTTTTTTGCCGCCTATGATCCGAAAGCGACCTGGTTTAGTGAACTGCGTCCGGCTTTTGGAAAGGATTATTTCTTTTTTGAACATGAATTTCCAACTCGTCCGATGTATGGGGATGGATTTTTATTTGAATAATTTTAAACCTGTTTGTATTTTGAGCGTATAAGATTCAGCTATTCATTAAATATTAATCTTATGGACAAAATGATAAAAGGTACAGAAACAGAAAAGAGTTTGCTGAAAGCCTTTGCCGGAGAATCACAGGCAAAGAACCGTTATACTTTTTTCTCGGAGATTGCAAAGAAAGAAGGGTATGAGCAAATAGCCGGCATATTTTATGAGACCGCTTTACAGGAAGAAATGCATGCCAAACGATTCTTTAGCTACCTTGAAGGAGGAATGCTGGAAATCACAGCCGCTTATCCTGCCGGAGCTTTATTGGATACGTTGGCTAATCTGGCAGAAGCTGCCGACGGCGAACACGACGAGGCTTTCAATTTGTATCCGGCATTCGGGAAAATTGCCGAAGAGGAAGGCTTCAAAAAAGTGGCCGCAACTTTTAAATATGTGACCGAAGTGGAGAAGATGCATGAGCAACGTTACCTGAAATTATTACAAAATATACGGGATAATCTGGTCTTTTCCCGCCCGGAAGAAGTCCGCTGGTATTGCCGTAAATGCGGTTATGTACATGTCGGCAAAACTCCTCCCGAAATTTGTCCTTCCTGCCTGCATCCGAAAGGATATTTTGAACTGTTCCCCGATAACTATTAAAAAACGATTCGGTTGTATAAATCCGGCCTGTGTGAGGATTTTTTTCTTTACGCAGGTTTTTTGTTTCGAAGCGGGAGGTGAGGTCTTTAAAAATTTTCCGGTATCTTTGTAAAAATTTGAGCGGATGATAGCGGGAAATGGAACTAAAATGAAAGATAGGTGGAATATCGTTGGTTGTGTGTTATTTTGCTTTGTTGTTTTCGGTGTACAAGCACAACAGCAACATCCGGTAAATAAAAAGGCCTGGGGACTTTTCCAGCAGGCACGGGAGTCTTTTCGCGAAGGAGATAAGGAGAAAGCTTTGGGATTACTTTTGAAAGCAGAGACTTTCGATCAGGGTTTTTCACCCTTGTATCTGTTGAAAGCAGATATATACAACAAAAAAGGAGATAAGATTCAGGAAATCCGTGCTATCGAAACGGCTTTGGCTTTGGATTCTCTGAAAAGTCATCCTTATTATTATTTTATTTTGGCCGAATATTATTTCGATGAAGCCGATTACGGAAAAGCTTTGGCACATTACGGGCGGTATCTGAGTTGGGATAAACGCTTGCAGGTAAAGGCAGTGGCGGAGCGACAGATGGAAAATTGCCGGTTTGCCCTGGAGGCTTTGCGGACCCAAACCAAACAACCTCCCGAAGTGTTTTATGAGGCCGGATGCCCGGTGTATTGGCCGGCATTGGATGTGACCGGACAAACTTTCTTGTTTACCGAACAGGCCGGCGAACAAGAAACGATGTGGATGTTGCAAGGAGACAGACGCTATGCGTTGAATTTTTCCGGTAGAGAAAATTATGGGGCTCCTTCACTGACAGCCGATGGGCGAATGATGTATTTTTCCAGGGAAAACGGCCGGAATAGTTTTGATATTTATGTGGCTTACCGCTTGTCGGATACGTCCTGGTCGGAACCGGTCAATCTGGGCGCCCCGGTCAATACCGATGGCTGGGAGGCTCAACCGGCGGTATCGGCCGACGGTACACGTTTGTATTTTGCTTCTACCCGTGAGGGAGGGAGAGGGGGAAGCGATATTTGGTTTTCGTATTTGCTAAGGCGGGAGGCGGATGGACGACAGTTGTGGTCACAGCCGCGTTGCCTTTATTTTAATACCGGAGGAGATGAAATGGCCCCTTTCCTGTATTTCGATAATAAAACGTTGTTTTTTGCTTCCGACGGATATGCGGGGATGGGACGGAAAGATATCTATAAAGTGGACGTGGAACAGGTGACCCCACCGCTGAATATCGGTATTACAGTGAATACCCAAAGGGATGAATTCGGGTTTATGGTGGATGCTAGCGGTCAATGGGGATATTTTTCGTCGGATATCAGCGGGAAACGTTGTATTTACCGATATCGGCTAGGAGAAGAGGTGGCTTGTCCGCCTGCCTCTTATTTGAGGCTGTTGACTGTAAATGAAGCCGGTGAGCCGGTAATACCCGATGGGTTGACATTAACAGAAGTGGGGACCGGTGATACCCTGGCTTGTTACGACCGGGTCGATGCCCGGACGGATATGCTGGCTTGTATTCCTGTGAATAAATTATTATGGGTGAGCGCTGTTAAACAGGGCTATTTGTATTATTCGGATACCCTGCAAGTGAAAGAAAATACGAGAGAAAATCCCCGAATCTATACGCTCTGTTTAAGACCGATCCAAAAAGAACAGACATTGGTTCTCAAGGGAATCTTTTTTGATGTCGACGACTATCGGTTACGGCCCGAATCTTATCCGGAATTACGGCAATTGGTCGTGTTTCTTAAACAGAATCCTGAGGTAAAGATCGAGATATCCGGCCATACCGATAATACGGGGAGTGATCAACATAATTATCGGCTGTCGGAAAATCGGGCTTTCGAGGTGTATAAATATTTGTTCTTGAATCATATTCAGAAGGAACGGATGGAATATAAAGGATATGGCAAGGATCGCCCCTTGAGGACTAATGATACGGAAGAGGGGAGAAAGGAGAATAGGAGGACGGAGATTAGGGTAAGGTGAAAAGAGAATAAAATATACGATAGGGTATGAAAAGATATGAAGTGAGTGGGTTCGGGGTAATGGAATATGAGGAGGTTGCTTCGACCAATAGTCTGGCGGAAAAATTGCCGCTGAGTGAATTGAAAGATAAACAGGTGATTTTGACCTGGCGACAGACACAGGGGCGTGGGCAGGCTACGAATCGGTGGGAGAGTGCCCCGGGAAAGAATATTTCAATGACGGTGATTTTCCGTCCGGAGTGTCTGGAGGCAGGAAAACAGTTTGCCGTGTCGATGGTGATCGCTTTGGGGTGTCTCGATTTTTTAAGCCATTATGTCGAGGGGGTGACGGTGAAATGGCCGAACGATGTGTATGTGGGGGAAAGGAAGATTTCAGGTATCCTGATCGAACACCGGGTGGCCGGAGCTCATATTCAAAGTTCGTTGTGTGGTATCGGGGTGAATATTAATCAGGAACAATTTTTATCGGACGCCCCTAATCCGGTGTCTTTATTTCAATTACTCGGTCGGGAACTTCCCTTACAGGAGGTTCTGGAAGAGCTGTTGGAATGTATCGGGAAGAGATATGAACAGATTCATCGGTATGCCGAACTGGAAAATGACTTTTTACGGCATATGTACCGGTCTACCGGAATATATGATTTTGAAGATGAACGTGGAATCTTCCGGGCTTCGGTCGGAGGAATCGATGAATATGGCCAGCTGATCCTGAAAGATACGGATGGGCGGGAAAGGGTATATGCATTCAAAGAAGTGAGATATGTCTGCTGATTTCTCCTATACGTTGCGGTCTTGTGTTTTCAGTTGTTATACCGGGTTTATTCCGGAAAGGCTGGGTATGGGCTGATCAATACCTCTCTGACTTTAATCTCACTTTCTTTTCGGATTCTTTCGACCGGGGAAGTCATTTGTTTTCAGGATTGATCCAGTTTATCTATACCTGTCGTTTCTACTTTACCCGTAAGCCTTTCCGAATAAGTATGCGGAAAGATCGGAAGCAGGTTACTTTCTGAAAAATGCTTGGAAAAACCGGAAAAAACCGAAAAACCGGGTAGGGAAATCAGTAAAATTTGATTATTTTTGCATGACAGTCCAAAAAACGGTTTATGCATTGAATACAGCAGGTGCTTTTTTACGGTCGCCGATGTGCCCATTGGGATTGAAAGTCCCGTGAACAAAGCGCCCCTGGCAGTCTTAGGCTTTATATACTTTAAGTGCCGAAAGAGCACTTTGGCAACTTTATGAACCGAATTGAAACAATATGTTTTAGTGCTGAAAGGGATGGACTTAATAAACTTTATAGATAAAATTTGATGGTTGAGAATTATTCGGAAGATTCGATCAGGACGCTGGATTGGCAGGAACACATCCGGTTGCGGCCGGGGATGTATATCGGTAAACTAGGAGACGGTTCGGCGCCTGACGATGGGATTTATATTTTGGTGAAAGAGGTGGTGGATAACTCCATCGACGAATTTGCCATGGGAGCCGGTACAGAGATTACGATTAAGGTAGAAGACCGTAAGGTGAGCGTTCGGGACTTCGGCCGGGGTATTCCTTTAGGCAAACTGGTAGATGCTTCATCTAAAATGAATACCGGAGCAAAATATGATTCGGAAGCTTTCAAAAAATCTGTCGGTTTGAATGGCGTCGGTATTAAAGCGGTGAATGCTTTGTCGGAGAGCTTTGAGATTCAGTCGTTCCGGGATGGCGAGACCAAATATGTGCGTTATTGCCGTGCAAAAATTGTAGAGGAAAGGAAGATCGAACCGACTGACCAGCCGAACGGTACACAGGTAACCTTTTTCGCCGATAAGGACATTTTCGGGAATTACCATTACATTGCCGAATATCTCGAAGCGATGGTGAAGAACTATGTATTTCTGAACACCGGTTTAACCATATTCTTCAATGACCATAAATATTACTCCAAGCGGGGATTGTATGATCTGCTGATGGAAAATATGAGCGGAGAAGGCTTGTATCCGATCATCCATCTGAAAGGTGAGGATATCGAAATGGCTATGACGCACGGACGGCAATATGGGGAAGAATATTACTCGTTTGTCAACGGGCAGCATACCACACAGGGAGGAACCCATTTGAGTGCTTTCCGGGAAGCGGTGGCCAAGACGATCCGGGATTTTTATAAAAAAGATTTCGAAATATCGGATATCCGTACTTCTATTATCGGGGCGATCAGTATAAAAGTACAGGAACCGGTGTTCGAGTCGCAGACGAAGACGAAACTGGGTTCGAAAGATATAAGGCCCGACGGTCCTACCGTACGTAACTTTATCATGGATTTCGTGACCAGGGAATTGGATAATTATTTACACCGGAATCCGGATACAGCCGAATTGTTGTTACGGAAAATCGTCGAGACGGAGAAAGAACGTAAAGCCATGTCCGGTGTGCAGAAGATTGCACGCGAGAGAGCGAAGCAGGTGAGCCTGCACAACCGGAAGTTGCGGGATTGCCGGGTGCACTTCAATTCCAATCACGAACGGAAAAACGAATCTTCGATTTTTATTACAGAGGGAGATTCGGCCAGCGGATCTATTACGAAATCCCGGGATGTGAATACTCAGGCTGTGTTCAGCTTACGCGGTAAACCGCTCAATTCCTACGGGCTGACCAAAGAAATAGTCTACAAAAATGAAGAATTCAATTTATTGCAGGCTGCTTTGAATATTGAAGACGGGTTGGAAGAACTGCGGTACAACAATGTCATTGTGGCCACGGATGCCGATGTCGACGGTATGCATATCCGCTTGTTGTTGCTGACCTTCTTTCTGCAATTTTTCCCCGATCTGGTGAGGGCCGGGCATGTATACATTTTGCAAACTCCTCTGTTCCGGGTCAGGAATAAAAAAGAAACCCGCTATTGTTACTCCGATGCCGAGCGTGAAAATGCCATCCAAAAGTTAGGTCCGAAACCTGAGATTACAAGGTTTAAAGGACTGGGAGAAATTTCTCCGAATGAGTTCGTACATTTTATCGGAAAAGATATTCGTTTGGAACCGGTACGTCTTTCAAAAGGAGATTCGATCGATGAGGTGTTGAGTTATTATATGGGAAAAAATACACCGGAACGTCAGGATTTTATTATCGACAATCTGTATATTGAAAAGGATGAATTAAGGTAATTTTGAAATAGTGTTATGGGCGAGGATATAATTGACATGGATTTGAATATGGAGGGGGGACGTAAAGAAACTGACGAAGAAGGGAAAGAGATAGCGGCCGGGACCGATCGTTCGGCCTCGGAACAGACAGCGCCTTACGAGGCTGAAGCGGCAGGAACAGAACAACACATAGAAGACGACGAGGAAATCCCTCAACTGATCATGGAGCATTCGGGAGAAGAAAGTGGGAAGATTCGTTCTATTCAGCATCTGGACGGGATGTACCAAAAGTGGTTTCTGGACTATGCTTCCTATGTTATTCTCGAACGGGCCGTCCCTTACGTGAACGATGGTTTGAAACCTGTACAGCGACGGATTCTGCACTCTATGCGCGAACTGGATGACGGGCGTTACAATAAGGTTGCCAATATTATCGGTAATACCATGAAATACCATCCTCATGGAGATGCTTCGATCGGAGATGCGCTGGTGCAACTCGGACAAAAAGATTTATTGATCGATTGTCAGGGAAACTGGGGGAATATTCTGACCGGAGACGGGGCTGCTGCTCCCCGTTATATCGAGGCCCGCTTGTCTAAATTTGCCCTCGAAGTGGTATTTAATCCCAAGACAACGAATTGGAAACCTTCGTATGACGGACGTAATCGTGAGCCCATCACCTTACCTATAAAATTTCCTTTATTGTTGGCTCAGGGAGTCGAAGGGATTGCCGTCGGTCTGGCTTCTAAAATATTACCTCATAATTTCAACGAGCTGATAGATGCCTGTATCGCTCATCTGAAGCACGAAGATTTTGTGTTGTATCCGGATTTTCCTACCGGTGGAATGATCGATGTCAGCAAGTATTGTGACGGTATGCGGGGAGGAAATGTTAAAATCAGAGCGAAAATCGAGAAAGATAATAATAATAGGGCACTAAAGATTACTGAAATACCCTTCGGACGTACGACCTCGAGTTTGATCGACAGCATTATCAAAGCCAATGAGAAAGGAAAGATTAAAATCAAAAAAATCGATGATAATACGGCCCGGGATGTTGAAATATTGATTCAACTGGCCCCTGGAGTCTCTTCCGATAAGACGATCGACGCTTTGTATGCTTTCACCGATTGTGAATTATCGATTTCACCCAATTCTTGTGTCATCGAGGAGGAAAAACCCCGGTTTATGCCGATCTCCGATATTTTGCGGCAGTCGGCAGACGATACGGTTGCCCTATTGAAACTGGAGCTGGAGATCCGTTTGAAAGAATTGCTGGAAGATCTGCATTATGTGTCTCTGGAACGTATCTTTATCGAAGAACGCATCTATAAAGACAAGCAGTTTGAAGAAAGCGAAACCATGGAGTTGGTTATCGCTCATGTACACCGGCGGTTACAGCCTTTCTTACCGGAACTCTACCGGGAGGTGACCGATGACGATGTGAAAAAATTGCTGGAGATCAAGATGAAACGAATCCTGAAGTTTAGCTCTGAAGAAGCCGATCATTATATCCGGAGTCTGAATGAAGAGATTGCTGTGGTGAAACATAATATCGAACACATCATTCCTTATTCTATCGCTTATTATGAACGGATAAAAGCGAAATACGGGAAAGGACGGGAAAGGAAAACGGAAATCCGTAATTTCGAAAATATCGAAGCCGCTAAGGTCGTCATCGCAAATGAAAAGCTTTACATCAACCGGGAAGAAGGTTTTATCGGAACGGCCTTGAAGAAAGACGAGTTTATCTGCGAGTGCTCGGATATGGATGATGTGATTGTCTTTAAGAAAGACGGTACCTATTATGTGACGAAGGTGGCCGATAAGATATTCGTCGGTAAGGATGTTCAATATGTGAATGTTTTCAAAAAGAACGATAAACGTACGATTTATAATGTCGTATACCGGGACGGTAAATATGGGGCTTCTTATGTGAAGCGTTTCAATGTTACCGGTGTGACCCGGGATAAAGTGTATAACCTGACTAAAGGTACCGCCGGATCCCGGATTTTGCATTTTTCTGCCAATCCCAACGGGGAGGCCGAAGTGATTAAAGTTTGCCTGAAACCGAAACCCAGTATAAAGAAACTGGTATTCGAATATGATTTTGCTGCGCTGTCGATCAAAGGGCGTGATTCTCAGGGGAATACACTGACAAAGAACGATGTCCACAAGATCAGTGTCGTGCAAAAAGGAGTATCTACTTTGGGCGGGTGTAAAATCTGGCTGGATGAAGATGTGTTGCGTTTGAATACCGATAGCCGGGGAAAATACCTGGGAGAATTCCAGGGAGAGGACCGGATTCTGGTTGTAAATAAGAATGGTACTTACCATACGACCGATTTTGATCTGAATAATCATTATGACGAAGGATATATCGTTTTTGAAAAGTTCGAGGCCGATAAGGTTTGGTCGGCGGTTTTCTTCGATGCCGAACAGAATTATTATTACCTGAAACGTTTCCGTTTCGAGGATTGTGTGAAACTGAATTCCATCATCGGTGAGGTGGAAGGCTCCCGTTTGATCTGTCTGAGTGACGAGAGACATCCTCGTTTTGAAGTGATATTCGGTGGAAAATATGAAGCCCGGCCTGCCGATGTGATTGTGGCCGACGAATTTATCGGTGAGAAATCATTTAAAGCACGCGGTAAACGGATCACAACCTTCGAGGTGAATGAAATTCGTGAAATAGAACCTTTGCTGAAGGAAGGAGAGGCCGACGAGATCAATACGGATATCGAATTTGAAGTGACTAATCCGGAAGAGATTGCCGGCGACGAACAAATGAAGCTCGATTTTGAAAATACGGATAATCCGGATGAAATATAATGTCGGGACTATGAAGTATTTTTTAGTCGGTTATATGGCCTGCGGGAAGACCCGCAGGGGAAAAGTGATAGCGGAAGAACAGGGGGTCCGGTTTATCGATTTGGATGCTTATATTGTCGAACGTGAAAATAGGAGTATCTCTGAAATTTTTGCTGCGATCGGAGAAGCCGGATTTCGAAGGTTAGAGACTTTTTACTTAAAAGAGGTTTGTGAACTATATCAGGATTTTGTCCTCTCGACAGGGGGAGGAACCCCCTGTTTCAATGATAATATGGCGTATATGAATGCGCAGGGAATCACCTTGTTTCTGAATACGGATACGGATACGATCGTAGAACGGCTGATTCGGGGAAAACATAAACGCCCGATCGTCAGCAAGCTCGAAGACCATGAAATCCGGGATTTTGTCCTCCGGCATTTGAAAGAACGCCTGCCTTTTTATAAGCAAGCCCAAAAAATTATCGTTTAAATAGTAGAATTATTCTGTCGTTACTTATTCGTCTTCGGTGATCGGAATTGGCGAACCGGTCTGACGGTATAAAACCCGAAATCGGAATAGATAGAAAAAAATAAACCTACGTTTATTAGTGTAAATATGTATATAACTGCCTTACTTCTTTTAGGGTGAAGGGCATTTGTCAGAAATGAGATGCTCCGGGCCCGTTTTATTTTTTCTGTTAAAATATCGGATTTAAAAATAACAGTCTGTTCATGTTTTTTAGTTTTGATTATTTCTCGGAATAAGAGATGAAAACGTATATTTGTTGCACAAAGTAACCTAAAATAATTTATCATGGGAGAGCGGATTACTTTTCGGCGGAACGAAGGGCTTATTACAGTAAAGCCTTATTGGAGGGGAAATCCTGTGGTAAAGGGACGTTTTGTGAATCGGCAACATCGCTCTAAACAGGGGATCGGTAATGTTTTGAAATGGCGTTTTTCGCCCAATCCCCAACGTAAAGAGAAACGGAACGAAAATTGGGAACCTCAACTTTTTCCACTGCATAGTTTACAAGGGATTAGCGGTGATGCGTTGGCTTGGTTAGGACATAATTCTTTCTTTATGCAGTTGGGTGGTAAACGGATCATGTTCGACCCGGTCTTTGGCAATATTCCGTTCGTCCGTCGTAAGAGTAAATTTCCTGCCGATCCGGATATTTTCAAAGAGATCGATTACTTGCTGATCAGCCATGACCATTTCGATCATATGGACAAACCCAGTATTATCCGTTTATATGAGAACAATCCCCGGATGAAAGTATTTTGTGGTCTGGGAATGAGGGATTTGATCCGGGGCTGGCTGCCCGATATTCAGGTGATAGAAGCCGGATGGTATCAGCGTTGGGAGGAAGGACGGTTGAAAATTACTTTTTTGCCTGCTCAACATTGGAGCAAACGTTCTTTAAACGACGGAGGACTGCGTTTGTGGGGAGCTTTTATGTTGCAGACCGATGACTTGTCGGTGTATTATGGGGGAGATACCGGCTATTCCTCTCATTTTACCGAAATAGAAGAATTGTTCGGTGCTCCGGATTATGCTTTACTGGGTATCGGAGCTTACAAACCCCGTTGGTTTATGCAAGCGAACCATATTTCGCCTTATGATTCCTTGACGGCTGCTTCGCAGATGAAAGCCCGGATAACGATCCCTATGCATTATGGGACATTCGATTTATCCGACGAACCCCTGAGTGACCCGCCTGCTGTATTTGCCGAAGAGGCCGGCAAAAGGAATATACAGGTAAAGATTCCGGCTTTAGGGGAAATTGTAAAGCTTCGGAAAAGATGATTTATAAATTCCTATTATATGAAAACAACTTTATTACTTATCGTATCTTTTATTTTTTTAGTTATGACAGCATGTAATTCAGAGAAAAAAGAAAGTAAAATCCAGACGAAGGATGCCTTGGAAAATATTATGGGCCGGAAAAGTGTAAGAAAATATTTACCCAAACCGGTAGAAAAGGAGAAAATTGAGGTATTATTGAAGGCAGGAATGGCTGCTCCGAGTGGTAAAGATGTCCGGCCTTGGGAATTGATCGTCATCGACGACCGGGAAGTGCTCGATTCTATGGCTGCTGTGTTGCCTTATGCCAAAATGTTGAAAGAAGCTCCGATGGCTATCGTCGTTTGTGGGGATACTACTAAATCTTCTTATTGGTATCTGGATTGTTCGGCTGTTACTCAAAATATCTTGCTGGCTGCGGAAGCGATCGGATTAGGAGCTGTCTGGACCGCTACATATCCTTATGCAGATCGCATGGAAGTCGTGAAAAAATATACGGGAATTCCGGAACAAATTAATTCATTGTGTGTGATTCCCGTAGGATATCCGGCTATGCCTCATAGTCCGAAAGATAAATGGGATGCTTCGAAGGTTCATATGAATAAGTGGTAGAAGAAACGTTATCCTTATACCATTCGGATGACCTGATTTGCCAGTGATCTCGGGGTTAAAAGAAAAGGTGTTTATATACATGTTTATCCTAAACCCAGGTATATTTTTTCTTTCTGTTCCGATTCCGGATTTTGTGTCGTCAGACCGGTTCGCCTGGACCGGTCCGTTAAGGCTTTCCTTCACTGACCGGCAGAAGCGACCGGGTCCCCGAACACGAACACCGGAGACGGATAAGTAACGACAGAATAATTCTATGTTTATAAGTGTAAATATGTGTATCATTGCCTTATTTAAATACCCTTACCCTGTCGCATAAAGGTTTGTATTCTTTCTTTTGGGGTGGTTCCAGTGGTAAACCGAAAGGCATCTGTGCAATCAATTCCCAGGTGGCAGGTAATTTCCAGGTGGCAATAACCTCTTCGTCGATCAGAGGATTGTAATGTTGCAGGGAGGCTCCGAATCCGGCGTCCTCGAGCATAGTCCAGACGGCCAGCTGATGCATCCCTGAGGTATGCTGGGACCATTGCGGAAATTTTTCATGATATAAAGGGAAAGCTTTCTGTAAACCTTCGATTATAGCGGTGTCCTCAAAAAATAATACCGTACCGTAACCGGCTGCGAACGATTTATTGATTTTTGCTTCGGTAGAAGCATAAGCGGCTGCCGGGATCGTCTTTTTTAGCGTATTCCGGACAATGTCCCAAAGCCGTCGATGCTGTTCCCTCAATAATAGTACCATCCGTGTGGATTGGGAATTGAAAGCAGAGGGAGTATGAAGAGCGGCAAAATCTAAAATTTCCTCGATCTCAGCATCAGGAATTGTGGTTTGATTATCTATCGCGTAATAACTTCTGCGATGCTTTAAAGCTTCTTTAAGGTTCCTTTCCATGATATTTCATTTTATGTTTACACGGTATACGTAAATTTTGCTATCTTTGTGGCGACTTTTCAAAAAAATGTTAGTTATGAAGATGATGGGTAGGATAATTTATTTTGAAGGCTAGTTTATTTTTCACTTAGCTTTCGATTCCCCCTTTTTTTATCGCCTATTGCTTTTTTAGCCTATAGCCTTTAAGCTATAGCTTTTTAGTCTTTTGTTTATAGTTTTTTTATCATGGATCTTTGGAAAAAGAAATTTATTATTATATGGTCGGGACAGTTGTTTTCTATCCTGAGTAGTGCTATTGTCGGATATTCGGTCATGTTTTGGTTGAGCATAGAGACTAAAAGTGCCGAAGTGCTATCCTATGCTGTGTTGGCGACCTTATTACCTCAGGCTTTGTTAGGACCTATAGCGGGTGTATATGTCGATCGTTGGAAAAGAAAACTGACCATGATCGCTGCCGATAGTTTTGTCGCTCTATGTTCTTTGATACTGGGAGGTTTATTCTATTTCGATCAGGCTGAATTGGGATTGATTTATTTGTTGATGGCTCTGCGGAGTATCGGAAATGCTTTCCATTCACCCGCTATGCAGGCGGCTATTCCCATGTTGGCGCCCGAATCGGAATTAATGCGGATTGCCGGAGTAAACCAGGCGTTACAGTCGGTGAGTAGTATTGCCGGACCTGCCTTAGGAGCACTTTTGATCACTTCACTGAATATGACGGTGGTGATGCTGCTGGATGTTGCAGGGGCGATCATCGCTTGTACCGCTTTGGCTTTTGTTGCGATCCCTGACCCGGTCAGGACGGAAGAAAAACGGAAACCCGGAATATGGCATGAAATGGTCGAAGGCTGGAAGGAAGTACAAAAACATCGGGGATTACCCTGGTTGATGATAATTTCCGTTGCAGTTACTTTCTTTTTAATGCCGGTTGCTGTATTGTTTCCCTTGATGACGGTAACTCATTTCGGAGGAGATACTTTTCAAATGAGTCTGGTAGAAATTGTCTGGGGTGCAGGTACATTGCTCGGCGGTTTGATTCTGGGAGTATGGAAAATAAAGATCCGGCGGGTTGGGCTGATCAATAGCTCTTACCTGGCCTTGGGAAGCTATATTCTGATATCGGGATTATTGCCTTCGGATGCTTTTGTGCTGTTTGTGTGTTTAACTATTATCGGTGGATTGGCCGGTTCGTTTTACAGTGGGCCTTTCACTTCTGTTTTACAAACTTTTATCGATCATACTGCTTTAGGCAGGGTATTTTCACTTTTTGGAAGTCTGAGTTTATTACCTTCTATGATAGGTATTTTGTTGACCGGTTATATCGCCGATACGATAGGGGTAAGTAATGCGTTCTGGATTTCCGGATGTATCATTTTATCCCTGGGGGTGATTTCATTCTTCATCCCTTCGGTAATGAAACTGGAAAAACGGAGTGGCGAAGATCGTTTTTAGCACTAAAATATCGGATTTGTACGGATACAATTCGGGAAATCCGGTATCTTTGCAGGAAAGGTTTTGGTTGTTTGGAGTTCCTCTGTCATTGTAAAGAGAAAGGGAGCTTCTGGCGGAAGAAAATCCGAAGGATTTGCTGTTGAAGATTTCATCTAAAATCGAAGATGAGATAATATGTCGAACAGAAGGATAAATTTTCTCGGCAGGAACGGGGGGTGAGTCTCGGCAAACCGGAAGTTTTTAAACAACCATAAATTGTGTTTTAATGGTTTTCCGTTCAGGAATGAAAATGATTTGAAATAAAACCTATGCAATCGAATAAGACAACTGCCTCGCTACTACAACCGGACTTGTTTCCGGATTTTCGGACCGCTTCTTTCAGTCCTCCGAAACATTCCAGGGATTTGTGTATTCCTCAACGGAAATGGGAATTTTTATGCCATACTTTGTATCTGGGGAAATATCCTTTTCTGCTGGGGCCGAAAGGATGTGGTAAATCATCGGTGGCGATGGAATTGGCCGATGCTATGGAAATGGACTATTTCGGTTTCGATATGGGGCAGGCATTTAAGCCGAAGAAAATGTTTGTCGGTGGGTTGGTTATCGGGGATGAAGGGAAAACCCTGGCGGTCCGTTCCGAATTTTTCAAGGCTTTCACTTCCGATAGGCCTACGTTGATCTTCCTGGACGAGCTGACCCGTATCCCGATGGTGGCTGCTAATTTTCTGATGACGATTCTGGACCGGCGACAGTCGTATCTGTATGACGAGGATTCGGGTGTTCGCTATAATAAAGGCACGAATGTACAATTCGTCGCTGCCGGTAACACCGGGTTTGCTTATGTTTCTACCCAACGGCTGGACTCTGCTTTCGAAGATCGGTTTATCAAGGTACAATTGGATTACCTGACTCCCGAGGAGGAAGCGGCATTGATGATGCAGCGTTATCCTTTGGTAAAAGCTTCTGCAGCGGCTCAACTGGCAGAGATAGCCCGTTTATTGCGACAGGCCGAACAAAAAGAGGCTCTTACCGTGTCGTTGTCCACCCGACAGGTTTTGGATGCCGCAGCCTATTTGCAGTTGGGCTATTCTGTCCGCGAGGTGGTCGAAGAGGTTATTCTGACCAATTATGTGATTGCCGGTGAGCAGTTAGTGGCCCGCTCGTTAGTACAGATGGTATGACCCGCGAAGAGATCGAATCGGTGTATAGCCGGGATGTTTTGGACCGGAATTGGTGGGGAAATTTCCCGGAACCGTTGGATTTATTGGGAAAAGATTTTCCGAAGACGGCCGATATCTATCGATTGATGCCGGTATGTGCCCGCATTGCCTTGCATATGGGAGGTGAATTGCCACGGATTATTTTTTCGAAAGAGGGGAGAGCCAGGATGGATTTCAATTCCGTGGTGATGAATCCCGAGATTCTTTCGTTGAAAGTGAGTGAACAGGTTCGGGCAGAAGTTTTTTTCGGCCAATATATTCATCAGGTCGGGCATATTTGTTATAGCCGGGGAGTATACGAAAAATACCGCTGTACACTTCAGCAAAAATATTTTATCCATCTGATAGAAGATCGTCGGATAGAAGGGAGGATTGCCCGGGTATATCCGGGATATTATTATTATCTGAACGCTGCCCGCCGGATGCAGTTTACACTGGCCTTACTGAGGGCTGAACAGGAATTGAAGTTTACCGATTTGGACGATGTGCGCTATAACTATCTGGCTACCCGGGTCCTTTTTCCTGAATTGCTGGAATATGAAGTGTTTAAAACCCGTTTGCTTCCTCACCGGAGCCGGTTGGGATGGATCGACGGCCTATTGGATACGATTACGGATTATGCTTCCCTGGAACCACGACAAGTGGTGGAGCTGGCACAACAAATCAGTGCCCGTTTTATAACTAAGGACGAGGAGTTACCGCCGATGTTCAATTATTATTCCAGGGTAATGATGAATCTGCCTCTGGAAGTGGAAGGAGCTCCGGTGGATATCGATGTCAAGATCCTCGACGATCTGTTTTTGGATTTGAGTAAATCGCTGGATTTGGTGCCTTGGGCCGATATCGAAGAGGATACGAAAGGGGCTTTGAAACGGGCCGGAAGTCCTGTTGCAGAACGCTATCGGGAACTGGATGCCTCTTGTGGGGTAGTAGATCCGGTCTTGATGCGGAGAGCAAGGGAATTAGCCGCTAAAATCCGGCTGAACTTTCTGACCTTTCAGGCAAAGATGAATAAAGCTTGTGTTTTTTATGAGCAGGAGAGCGGGGATTTGGATGAAGACGAATTGTATCGGGTGCATTTGAATCCTCATATTTTTATCGAGGAGTTGCCTGCCCCTTCGGCTTTGCTGGAAGTGGTGATTATGCTCGATTTATCGGGATCGATGACCGATGAAAATAAACTGGAATTGCAGTTGGTGTTATCGGTCGCTCTGGCGCTTGCTTTCGAAGCCAATCCGGATATCCGATTTTCTATTTATGGTCACCGGGTAAAGCAGGAAAGGGTTGAAATCGTCCGGTTTCATGAACCCGGGAAACGTCTGGAGATCAAAAAGCTTTTTTCTCAAGAGGGAATGTATGTCAATGCCGATGGATTCGCTATCCATTATGCTACGCAGAAATTCCGGACTACCACACAGAATAAATTACTGTTTATGATTTCCGACGGCACACCGACAGCAGCTGCCGGTAAGACCGATCCGCGGGTACATGTCCGGGAAATGGTCCGGGAGGCCCAACGGAATGGAGTCACTGTACTTTCTATCGGGATTTCGAATTTTAACCAGTCGGATATGTACGACGAATTTATTCCCTACTCCGGACCGGAAGTCACCACCCGGCTCGTCCAATGGTTAAGGCGGAAATTTGCCCATATTGCCGATGGGGCGACCTTTTAACCCGTCGTTTGTCGTTATTCGGTGACCGAATCCTTATAAAAACAGTAAAATTTGAAACTTAGAAAGGGTTTTTCCGATCTTTTTACTTTTAATCTTTTACTTTTTACATTAAATCGTTATTTTTGGAATCGTTTGAGAAAAGGAAGCATCGTTGCGCTAATTCAATTAATCATCATAATACAAACTTATGGAACAAGAAGAACAAAAGCTAAATTCGTTGCCCGATAACGCCTATCGGGAGTTGAAGCCTGGCGAAGTGTATAAACCGATTATGCCGGCTAATTCGAAACCCCGGGAAGTAACGACTTACTCGGTGGTTTTCGGTATTATTATGGCTATCGTCTTTTCGGCAGCTGCAGCTTATCTGGGACTGAAGGTGGGACAGGTGTTCGAGGCTGCTATCCCGATCGCTATTATCGCGGTTGGATGCGGAAATCTGATGAAAAAGAATAATATGCTCGGACAGAATGTGATCATTCAATCTATCGGGGCTAGCTCGGGAGTGATCGTTGCCGGAGCGATCTTTACATTACCTGCTTTGTATATTCTTGGTCTGGATGCTAAATTTTATCAGATTTTTTTATCCTCTTTACTCGGAGGATTGTTGGGTATTCTGATGCTGATCCCTTTCCGTAAATATTTTGTAAAAGATATGCACGGGAAATACCCTTTCCCGGAAGCTACGGCGACGACCGAGGTGCTGGTTTCGGGTGAAAAAAAGGGAAACCAGGCGAAATTATTGGCGGTGAGTGGATTGGTCGGTGGATTATATGACTTTTTTATCAGTACTTTCGGTTGGTGGACAGAGACCATCTCCACCCGGATCATGGGTTGGGGAGAGATGCTGGCTGAAAAAACGAAGCTGGTATTTAAAGTGAATACAGGGGCTGCAGTGTTAGGCCTGGGATATATTGTCGGATTGAAATACGCCGCTATTATCTGTGCCGGTTCGTTTACCGTGTGGTTTGTGCTGATCCCGTTTCTGAGTTATTTTGCAGATGGACAGACTGTTGCTGTAGGAGAAGGGGTTTCTATGCTGATCCGGGACATGTCGCCCGAACAGTTATTTACGAATTATGCCCGTCATATCGGTATCGGTGGTATCGCTATGGCCGGTATCGTCGGCATTATCCGTTCGTCGGGTATTATCAAACAAGCCTTAGGCCTGGCGGTAAAAGAATTGGGGGGAAAGAAGGGAAGTGAAGAAGTGGCAGAACGTACACAGCATGATCTTTCGATGAAGTTTATTCTGATCGGTTTGCTGGCGACTTTGATTACCACTTTCATTTTCTTCCAGTTCGGTGTACTGGGTAATCTCTTCCAGACCATTGTCGCCATACTGATTGTGTTTATTATTTCTTTCCTGTTTACTACGGTGGCTGCTAATGCTATCGCTATCGTGGGGACGAATCCGGTATCGGGAATGACTTTGATGACATTGATCCTGGCTTCGCTGGTTTTGGTGAGTGCCGGGTTGAGCGGGACAAACGGCATGATGGCTGCCATGGTCATCGGTGGCGTGGTTTGTACTGCTTTGTCTATGGCCGGAGGTTTTATTACCGACTTGAAAATCGGTTATTGGATCGGTACGACTCCCGCAAAACAGGAGCGGTGGAAATTTCTGGGAACCGTTGTTTCTGCCGCTACGGTGGCCGGAGTAATGATGATCCTGAATCAGACTTACGGATTTGTAGGTGAAAATGCTTTGGTGGCTCCCCAGGCGAATGCGATGGCTGCTGTTATCAAACCTTTGATGGAAGGAGGAGCGACTCCCTGGATGCTGTATTTTGCCGGTGCCGCACTCGCATTGATTCTGACCATGATCGGGGTACCTGCCCTGGCTTTTGCCCTGGGAATGTTTATTCCGTTGGATCTGAATACGCCTTTATTGATCGGAGGGCTGGTCAGTTGGTATGTATCTACCCGTAGTAAAGATGAAAAAGTAAATAAGATGCGCCGTGAACGCGGTACACTGATCGCTTCCGGGTTTATAGCAGGGGGAGCCCTGATGGGAGTTATCAGTGCCGTATTGAAATATGCCGGAGCAGATTGGTATGCTACCTGGAGCGGGGCAGAATGGCTGGCCATTGTCATGTATGTCGTTATTATCGGTTACTTTATCTGGGATTCGTTGAGAGCCAAAGAAGAGTAAACCGGAGAGGAACCCGATAAACGAAAAATCGTAAATCGTAAATCTAAAATCTAAATCATAAAGATATGGAATTAAAAGAGCGTTTTTTGAAATATGTCGGATTCGATACCCAGAGTGATCCGGAGAGTGAAACCTATCCGTCGACTGCGAAACAATTGATTCTGCTGAATTATCTGGCCGAAGAGATGAAAGAGCTGGGGTTGGAGGATGTGGAAGTCGATGCCAATGGTTATGCGATGGGTACTATTCCGGCAACTCCCGGGTATGAAGACCGGCCGGTGATCGGTTTTATCTCGCATGTCGATACGAGTCCCGATATGAGTGGGGCCGATATCCATCCCCGTATCATTGAAAATTACGATGGGGGAGATATCTGTCTGAACGAGCAATTGACGATGACGCTGGCAGATTTTCCGGAGTTGGCTTTCTTCAAGGGGCATACCTTGATCACAACCGACGGTACGACGCTGTTGGGAGCCGACGATAAAGCAGGGGTGGCAGAGATCATGACCGCTGCCGAATATCTGATGAAGCATCCAGAAGTGAAACACGGCAGAATCCGGATCGGCTTTACGCCCGACGAAGAAATCGGAAAAGGGGTAGACTTTTTTGATGTAAAACATTTCGGTGCCACCTTTGCTTATACCGTAGACGGAGGCTTTGAAGGAGAGCTGGAATATGAGAATTTCAATGCTGCCAGTGCCCGGATCGAAGTACAAGGACGCAATATTCATCCGGGTTATGCGAAGGATAAGATGATCAATGCTTTGCAGGTAGTCAACGAATTGAATAACTTATTGCCTCCTTGTCAGCGGCCCGAACATACGGAAGGTTACGAAGGTTTTTATCATCTGATCAGTATCAGGGGAGAAGTAGAAAATGCTTCCAGTGAATATATCATCCGGGACCATTCGCGGGTGAAATTTGAAGAGAAAAAACGCTACCTCCAGGCTGTTACCGCTCTGTTGACCGGGAAGTACGGAGAAGGGGTGATCAAACTAACCCTGAAAGATCAGTATTATAATATGCGTGAAATGGTCGAACCTTATCCCGAAGTAATCGATAAAGCCTTCCAGGCGATGGAAAAGGCCGGTGTTACTCCGATCGTTCGTCCTATCCGCGGCGGTACGGATGGTGCCCGTTTGTCCTATATGGGACTGCCTTGTCCGAACTTATTTACAGGAGGTATGAATTTCCATGGAAAATATGAATACTGCTCGCTGAATACAATGCAAAAAGCGATGCAGACGATTTTGAATCTGATCGAATTGTGGGGTAAATAATACCCGGATTCTTTGTTGAACAGCCTGCCGCATGAAGGAGAGCGTACCCATCCGGCAGGCTGTGTGTTATCCGGTTATTTTTTTAGCTGGGTTTCCAGGTAGTTCTGTAGAATCCGGGCATGGTTGTGAACAGGATCTTTCGAAGCATATAACAAGGTTACTACCGGATAAGTCCCGATTCTGGAAAGAAAATCTTTAACGGCTTGCGAGTGCTCCAACTCTTCTTTATACATCGAAGTAAATTCTTCCCAATGTCGGGAGATATCGTCATGAAACCAGGTTCTTAAACCGGGAGAGGGAGTGATTTCTTTAGCCCATTCATCGTAGGATAAACATGCTTTTTTTATCCCTCTGGGCCAGAGCCTGTCGACTAATACCCGGTAACCGTCCCCCGGTTCCGGATCGTCATATACCCGTTTTATTTTGATTTGTATCATGTTTTTTTACTGTTTTACTGATTGGAACCGAAAAAGTTATCATTAAAACGTAGAATTATTCTGTCGTTACTTATATTCGTCTTCGGTGATCGGAATTGGCGACCCGGTCAGTGAAGGGAAGCCTTAACGGACCGTTCCAGGCGAACCGGTCTGACGGTATAAAACCCGGAATCGGAATAGAAAGAAAAAATATACCTACCTATAACTTGGCCCTTATCATCGTTCCAATAAACAAATAC